>JBGVAE010000052.1:0-8330 GCA_045224215.1 Candidatus Cryptobacteroides sp.
TCAAGTTTCACCGATCCGTGCGCGCTGGATTTCAAGTTGGTCAACTCAATGGACCTGGTGAACACCGCATCCAACTTCTCCAGGACAATAGGCTCGCCATAGACCGTGACTGAATCCGGCTGAAGCTTCATCCGGCCTACTGCCATGTACTGAGGCCTGAAACTGAGCACACTCACAGCCTCGACAGGCACCCTGCGATTGTTTTCGTAGGGGAACCTGAACTGGACGGTTTCGGACAGGAAGGACTCCAAACGTACTCCGTCTCCGTATAGCTCGCCGACATAGTTGGTCAGTTCAGCAGCCGTGATGTAGAATTGCTCTCCATCCTTGTGATGCATGTCCTTCGTGTCGAATTTCACATGAATCGCATCCTTCTTGGCCTTGTGATGGTTGCGCAGGAGGGCGAATCCTGTGGTACGGCACCTTGCTGCAATCATGTTCGAGTTCGAAGACACATTCGAATGGCCGTCCAGGTTGCACTCGGCGATTACCGGCACCGACATGGTGTCCGAATAATTGAGTGACAGGTTATGTATCAGCCAGATACCGAAAGCCAGCAAGAGAGACATCAGGAAAACCATAATGTCTCTCCAGCGCGGATTCCTTCTCCCGAGAAGATTATAGAGCCTATCCTTCCACATCCCCCGAAAAGCAGGCTGGATTATGCCTGCGGAGTGTCCTGGGTATAATCCCTTACGATGGAGTTCTTGTCAACCCTCAGCTTGATATCTCCGTCGACCTTGACGAGGACGCTCCTGTCCTTGATCTCATCGACAATACCGTAGATGCCTCCTGCGGTGACCACCTTGTCCCCCTTCTTGAGTTCGTTGCGGAACTTCTCAAGTTCTTTCTGCTGCTTGCGCTGCGGACGGATCATGAACAACCACATGATGACGAACATCAAGATGATCATGATCCAGAAAGTCATGCTGCTTCCGGCAGCTCCCTGAGGCTGGGCCTGGCCGGCCTGCAGAAGGTAGAATGTAAGTGCTGTCATTTGCTTTAGTATTTATATTCTTACAAATTTATACAATTTTTTCGGTCTTTGCTATATCTCCCGCCTCAATCTGTTTTTTAGCAAGACGGTCCAGCAGGCCGTTGACGAAGCGGCGGCTGTTCGGAGTACTGTAGTATTTGGAGATCTCCACATATTCGTTGATCGTAACCCTGAGCGGAAGGTCCGGGAAAGCCTTTGCCTCGGAGAGGCCCATCACGATCAGCACGATGTCAGTCGTGAAGAGACGGTCTTTTTCCCACTGGGCGGTGCTTTCCGCTATCAAGGCGGAATACTTGTCGTAACAGGAATATGAAGTGTGCAGGAGCTTCGATGCGAAATCCTTGTCACTCTCCGGAGATCCGGTCATATCGCTGCGGTAAAGCGGAGGAAGGTCCCAACGCCTTCCCTTACCCAATTCCCTGAGAGTGTCGCAGCAGATTGAGAGGGAATACGCAAGGTCGTCGTTCCACCAGATGCTCTCGTCCTCGAGAATCTTCCAAAGGTCCTCGTTATCCACGAATTCTTCTTCGAATATCCTCACGAACAGCTGTGCATCCTGCTTCAGGGACCTCTTAGGGTCGGCCATGTATTCCTTGTAATAGTCCTTGGTCATTATGGAAGAGAATACGCTGCGGAGCAGAGCATCGCAGTTCTCCCAGCTGAGCTTGCGTCGGGAAAGGATCTTGGAAAGGTCCGGATCGTCCCTCAGGAGAGGTGCGATGGAATTCTCCACGAACTTCATGTTCGGATTGCGATCTTCTTCTGTCTGGTTGAACTTGGTCTTGGCCGCTTCGATCCTTGAAAGGGCCTCGTCAGTCAGGCAAGGGATAATTGAAAGCATCTTCAAGTACAGCGACCTGGCGGACTCGCAGGAGGATTCGAACTGGGACTGGACTTCGGCGAGGGTCATGGATGGATTCTCGGCATAACTGTACATCGCCTTGAAGGCCTTTATTCGCAGGATTCGTCTGTTGAGCATCTCGTATAGAAATTTTATGCAAAGATAACACACAATTTCAGAAAATTCTTAAATTTGTGTGTTAAGATAAATTGAGAGCAAGATGTATCAGGATGATCGTAATTCAGAAGATATCTTTTCCAAGCCTGTGAGGGCCGGGAAAAGGACGTACTTCTTTGACGTGAAGACAACGAAGGGCAACAATGACTACTACCTCACCATCACCGAAAGCAAGAGACGTCAGGAGGCTGACGGGAGCTTCGCTTTCGACAAGCATAAGATTTTCCTTTACAAGGAAGATTTCGACAAATTCCAGGAAGGTCTGGCAGAGGTCATAGCGTACATGAAGGAGAATCTCCTCAAGGATGACAAATTCACCGACGTGGATTTCGAAGAACTTTAACCCGCAAGCCGCGGGTTATTTTTTAACGGACTTGAAACACATAATATCAACATAACACAATCAGTATCGAAAATGAGCAAAGAAATGTCTAGACGCTCGTTCCTGAAGACCGGAACGGCAGTTGCTGCAGGACTTGCAGTCGCTCCAAACATCATCATCGCAGGGGAACCTTCCGCCAAGAAAGACAAGAAAAAGAAGAAAGTCGCCGCAAACGACAAGCTCAACATCCTCGGTATAGGAATCGGAGGACGTGGTGCCGCCGACCTCAAGGAGATGGAGACCGAAAACATCATCGGTCTCTGTGATGTCGACTGGAAGTATGCCGCCCACGTTTTCGACAGGTATCCACAGGCCAAGAAGTACAATGACTACCGCGTGATGTTCGACGAGATGCTCGACAAGGCCGACGCCGTCATGATCGCTACCGCCGACCACACCCACGCCATCATCGCAGCCCAGGCAATGGCAGCTGGAAAGCACGTCTATTGCGAGAAGCCTCTGACTCTCACGGTCTATGAAGCCAGGCTCCTGACGAAACTCGCTGCGAAGCACAAAGTCGCCACCCAGATGGGTAACCAGGGAGCTTCTTCCGAGGGAACCCGCAAGGCTCTCGAGTGGCTCTGGAACGGAGAGATCGGCGAAGTCCGCAGGGTCGACTGTTTCACCGACCGTCCTATCTGGCCTCAGGGACTTGAAAGGCCTACGGTTGAAGAAAAAGTTCCTAAGACCCTCAACTGGGACGCCTTCATCGGACCTGCACCTATGCGCCCATACAATTCTATCTATACACCATGGAACTTCCGTGGCTGGTGGGACTTCGGTACCGGCGCAATGGGTGACATGGCTTGCCATATCATGCATGTTCCGTTCAAGGGTCTGAAGCTCGGCTATCCTACCCGCGTGGAAGCCAGTTCGACCAAACTCCTGACCGACTGCTGCCCAAGCGCTGAGAAGATCCATCTCTGGTTCCCTGCCAGGGACAACATGCCTAAGCTCGCTCTCCCTGAAGTCGAAGTTCGCTGGTACGACGGAGGTTTCATGCCTGAAAGGCCTGAAGGACTCCCTGCCGGATTCGACCTCAACATAAGCGGCGGCTGCAGCATATTCTACGGCACAAAAGACATCATGATCGCCGGAACTTACGGAAAGGACCCTATCCTCCTCTCCGGAAGGAAGCCTGAGGTTCCTCACGTACTTCGCGAAATCACCCTCTCTCACCAGCAGGACTGGATCCGCGCCTGCAAGGAAGACCCGGAAACCAGGGTCCCTTCAGCATCCGACTTCAGCGAGGCAGGTCCGTTCGTAGAGATGGTCGACCTCGGAGTCGCAGCAGTCCGCCTGCAGGCCCTCAACCAGATCCTCGAGTGGGATGGCAACAAGATGGAATTCACCAACATCCCTGCCGATGCCACCATCAGGATCATGGAGAAGGACGGATTCAAGATCACCGACGGCCATCCTACCTTCAAGAACACCTACACAGACCCTATCAACGCACGCGAGTTCGCTGCAAGCCTGATCAAGCGCCAGTACAGGGATGGTTACGTGCTTCCTGACATGCCAGAATAATCCTTAAAATATCAATAATCACATCAACACAATGAAAAAAGCTTTGATTTTAGCAGCTTGCGCAGCCATGGTTTTCTCCCTGGCTTCATGTAAGAACAACAAGAAAGCTGCCGCGGAAGAAGAAAGCGCAGTACCAGCCTATGAAGTAGTCGAGAACGCCCAGGTCGACCTCGCAGGATTCCCTGTAGACGAGGAAGGCTACTATGTGATCTTCGACGGCACCTCACTCAACGGTTGGAGAGGTTACGGCAAGGACGTCGTCCCTGCACGCTGGACCATCGAGGACGGATGCCTGAAGTTCACGGGCACCGGTGCCGGCGAGTCCCAGTCCGGAGACGGCGGAGACATCATCTTCACGAAGAAGTTCAAGAATTTCGAGCTCAAGTTCGACTGGAAGATCTCCAAGGGAGGAAATTCCGGAGTCTTCTATCTTGGCCGCGAGGTTACCACCAAGAACGAGGACGGTACCGTCAAGTGGGAGCCTATCTACATCTCCGCTCCTGAATATCAGATCCTTGACAATGCCAACCATCCTGACGCCAAGCTCGGCAAGGACGGCAACCGCCAGAGTGCTTCCCTCTATGACATGATCCCTGCAGTTCCTCAGAACCAGAATCCTTTCGAGGAGTGGAACACCGGCAGCATCATGGTTTACCAGGGCACCGTAGTCCACGCACAGAACGGAGTGAATGTCCTTGAATATCACCTCTGGACTCCTCAGTGGACCGACATGCTCCAGGCCAGCAAGTTCTCCGAGGAGAAGTGGCCTCTCGCATTCGAGCTCCTGAACAACCTCGGAGGCGACGAGCACGAAGGCTACATCGGCTTCCAGGATCATGGCAACGATGTCTGGTACCGCAACATCAAGGTCAAAGTGCTTGACTAGAGATGAAGAAGTTCGGTTTGGTTTTAATGTCAGTCCTCCTTCTGGCCTCCTGTGGCCAGAAGAAGGCTGCCGACACTAGCGTGAACAAAGATTTCGGTCTCCAGCTCTACAGCATCAGGAGCGTAATCGGTGATTCCGCCCTCTATGCTGCCAACCACGAGGAGGCTTTCAAGGCTCTTGCCGAGATGGGATATTCCTATGTCGAAGCTGCTTGCTACAAGGACGGAAAGCTCTACGGCGTTGATCCTGCCCAGTACAAGGCCGACCTCGAGGCTGCCGGCCTCAGGTCCGTTTCCACCCACATCGGCCATGCTCTCTCTCCTGAGGAGCTTAAGAGCGGGGATTTCACGGAGTCCATGAAGTGGTGGGACGAGGCCATCGCCGCCCACAAGGCTGCCGGCTGCAAATACATCGTGGTCCCTTCATTCCCGGTACCGGACAATCTGGCAGACCTGAAGACATACTGCGACTACTTCAATGCCATCGGCGGGAAGTGTGCGGCAGAAGGGATAGCCTTCGGTTATCACAACCACGCCCACGAGTTCAAGAAGGTCGAGGACACAGTCGTGTATGACTTCATGCTTGAGAACACAGATCCTGAGAAGGTCTTCTTCGAGATGGATGTTTACTGGGCCGTGATGGGCCAGGCCTATCCTGTCGAGTATTTCCGCAAGTATCCTGGTCGCTTCAAGATGCTCCACATCAAGGATCATCGTGAGCTTGGAGAGAGTGGAATGGTCGGTTTCGATGCCATCTACAACAATGTGGAGACTGCCGGCACGGAAGCTTTCATCGTCGAGCTTGAGGCTTACACCAACGGTGACTGGAAAGAAAGCCTGCAGATGTGCGCCGACTACCTCAACAGATCCGACTTCGTCAAGTAGCCAATAATCACTTTATACAGAACGAGGCTGACTCAAAAGTGAGTCAACCTCGTTTTTTTTGTAATGATCTTGTTGCGTTACTACCTGTAGATGTCGGATTTCCGGAGGTAGGTGACAGGACCCCAGCGCTGGATGATGTCCATCGGGAGGTTCTTCTTGTTGCCGACGATCATCAGGACCTGGGGACGACCCTTGATCTGGGACTCATAGTAATTGATTATGTCTGAGGAACCCATAGCAGGAAGGACTCTGACAAGGGATGCATCCGGATCCTCCGTGTAGCCGGAAAATTCGCTGTTGCGGACATACGCACCCATATTCCTGAACGAAGGATAGGTGTTGTTGATCTCATTGAGCAGGGTCAGCCTTGCTGTCTCGGCATTTTCCTCCCGCATCGGCATATCCTTGAACAGGGAGTCAAGGATGGTCAGCACGTCGGAAGTCTTGTCGGACTGGGTCCCAGTGTAGCTCATGAAGGCCGCAGGAGTCTCGCTGAGATTCCCCGGAATCAGGATTGGAGTACCTTGCGAAGTATAGGCGAACGAGCGGAATTCCCTCATTTCTTGGAAGAGGACGCTGTACATGCTGCCGCCGAAATATTCGCCGAAGAGCTTGAGAGCCGCGAGCTCAGATGGGCTCTTGACCTTGTCCGTGTTCTGGTAGGTCATGATGATGTTCTGGCGGGCGGAAGGCATATCATAGATGAATACCTGCGGTGAAGAATATTCCTCGATAGTAGTTGGGACGAAAGGATTGCGCTCACCATCGCAGGTAGGGATATATTTCCTCAGCAAGGCCGCGACCCCTGCAGGCTCAAGGTTGCCGCTATAGACGAAATCGCAACCAGCCGCAGTCGCATCCTTGAACGATGCGATAAGCCCTTCGGCACCGACCTTCTTCAGGTCGTCCTCGTTGAACTGCCTGAGGAAACGGGACATCTTCCCCCTGCTCACATAACTCAGGACGGCGGAAGCGATGTCGGAATTGGACTTGTCGAACGACTTCGATGCGACCTTGATTCCGGACTTGATATCACCGATGGCCTTCTTGTCTGCAGCAACATTGTCGATGAAATGCCTCAGCAGCGAGAGAACTCCCTCAAGATTCTTGTCGGAAGCGGTAAGGGTGGCGGAGAAAGTGTCCAACGAGACATTGAAATCCATCGAGGCACCAAGGCGCCTCATTTCTGACTTGAGTTGCTGCAGAGAGAGCGAATCCGTGCCGACAAGCTGCAGATATTCAGGAACTTGAAGAAGGTTACGATCCAGCTTTGTTCCCTTGTACCAGACAATTTCCAGATTGAAGATATCATTGACCTTGTTAGGAACGCTGTAAAGCGTGGACTTGCCGGAGACCACTGTCTTGGTCACATCCTTTCCGAAATCCACCACCTTCGGAACATATTCCACAGGGATGGCTTTCAGGCTGTCCGCATAGGCAGACGAAGCGAAGGAATTCTTTGGAGAAACTGCCTCATAACCAGGCTGGCTCACCTTGTCCTTAGGATAGCTCCCGCTCTTCTTGTGACCTTCGAGGTAGTTCTCGCCGAAATACTTGTTCATCACCCGGACGATATCCTCTTTGGTGACGGCATCATAGGCATCGGCCCTGGCCAGCTGGTCCTCCCAGGTAAGGCCGCGGGTGAAAGTCTCCATCATGATGCTTCCCCTGCTGGTGATCCCTTCGAAGCGGCGCATCTCGTTCTGCTTCAGGTTCTCCTTGATCTCATTGAGGATGTTCTCGGAGAACTCGCCCCTCTTCACCTTCTCTATCTCATTCACGCACATCTGCATGGCCTTTTTCTCGCTTCCGAACGGAATATTCGGAACATATCCGAACAGCATCAGGCCGGCATCGTCGAAGGACTCGTTGAAAGCCCCGGCGAACAACACCTTGTGGGCGTTCCCGAGCGAATCCAGCAGGCCGCTGCCGCTTTCGTTCGTAAGCAACTGAAGGCCGACGGAAAGCGGAATGAAGTCAGGATCGGACTCTTTCGGAGCGCTGAAGGCCCTGCCTCCAAGCTTGATGATAGGAACAGGAACCTTGATGTCCATGGTCTTCTTGCCCTCGAGAGGCTTGATTTCGAAAGTACGGGCAGGAGCCATTCCCTTGTCTTCAAGCTTTCCGAAAGTCTGTTCAAGGAAAGGCTTGGCCTCGGCTGCAGTCAGGTCGCCGCAGAGGATTATCGCCATATTCCTTGGAACATAGTATCTGTCATAGAATTCCGCCATCTTGGAAAGTTGCGGGTTCTTGAGGTTCTCGGTGGTTCCGATGATCGGGCAGGAGTAAGGAGCCTCCCCGAAGTATTCCTTCAGGACAGCCTCCAGCGCAGGCTGGACAGGATTGTCCGAATACATGTTCTTCTCCTCGTAGACAGTTTCAAGCTCGCTCTGGAAAAGCCTGAACACGGGCTCGCGCAGGCGCTCCGCATAAAGCTCGCACCACTGGGCAAGGAACTGGGGAGCGAAAGTATTGTAGTACACCGTATAGTCATAGGATGTACCGGCATTGAGGCCGCTGCCGCCGAAACGGGAAATGAGCCTGTCAAATTCGTTCGGAATGGCATAGGCGGCCGCTTCGTTGCTGAGCCTGTTGATGTCCTTCTGGATCTTCATCCTCTCATCTTCGTCCGT
>JBGVAE010000053.1:0-17554 GCA_045224215.1 Candidatus Cryptobacteroides sp.
CTCCAAAGCAAACCGGAGGGCTATGACGAGGAGATCTTCGACCTATTGTTTTCTTCGGCGGATTTGAATAAATTTGCTCCTGCAGACAAGATCAAATACCAGAACGACATGACAACTGAAAGGGACATACAGAACCAGATCGACTTCGCCATGGATAAAGGCATGGAAAAGGGCCTCGAGAAAGGTCGGGAAGAAGGTCGGAAAGAAGGTCGGGAAGAAGAGAGGAGCAAGAATCAGAGATTTATCGAGGTTCTTAAGAGGAAAGGTGTGCCAAGAGAGTTGATTGAAGAGGCTCTGGCTGAATCGCAATAACTGACCTTTCCTAATAGCGGATCCTTATCCGATAAATGAAATCAATAAGGACTGGCACATTACAAAGGCCAGTCCTTGATTATTGTTGAGGTATGATATCAGTCCAAGATAATCAGTGCAATGGATTTGTGCGAGAACTTCAGCCTGACCAGATCTTCGCTGGCGCGGTTGAGGGTGGCTTTCCACCAGTTGTCGAATACCACACCGCTGGTTTGCCAAACAAGACCCTCAGACTTGATATTCAAAGAATTATCTGGTGATAATATAGATACGGCACGACCTTCTCCGACGAAAAGTTCACATGAATCTACAATCGGGATTATAGTGGAATAGTCAGAAACCATTTCAAGTCTGACCGATGAGCCAAAACCATCAGACACCCCAGGACTCTCAGTATCTCCAACTCTACCGGCCCTGCCCGGACAGCCGGAATCCAGATATCTGGCAAATTCCATCAGCTGCCCCAGATTACCGACTGTATGATCCTCACGCTTGCCGGTAGCTGCCAGGAAAGTGATTGAATCCATATCCTGAAATCTCTCCAGCGCGTAATGGAAAGCCTTTGAAAGGTCGTTGCTCTCCTGCTCAGCGACATGCACCAGTAAGCCGCCATATTCCCTTCCAAGGCTCATGGGCATGCTGTCCATGTCACCAACGACAGCGTCCGGCAGCCGGTGGGAATCTCCGAATATACCCTTACGGTTGCGTAGGAATGCTTTCAAAGCCCCACCGTCGCAACAGACGATGTGGTCGGCCTGACGCAGGATCATCCTTGGATATTCTTTCTTCGGGAAGTCGCCTCCCGCTATGATGACAGCTGAACTCACAATGCTAAGCAGTAACCTTTGTCTTGGCTATTTCGGCCTTTGAAGTACCTGGAGTGGTGGAATATGATTCCGGCTCACGGAAGCCGAGGAGGAAGGCCTTGATGTCCATCCGCCTCTTTCCGGCAATCTGGACCTCCTTCAGGGATATCGCACCGTCGTTTGTGGTGATGTACAGGTAGTTCTTGCCGTCGGAAACAATCCTACCCGGCCCGCCGGCACCGGAAAGCCCGCCGGCAGCAGATCCCTCTTCACTAAAGGCAGCATAAAGGACCTCTGGAGGAACAATCTCGGCAGAGTAGATCTTTAGCTGCACGGGAGCCGATCCCTCACGCACAAGCTGGGTGAAAGCTGCAGGATACGGACTTAGGCCCCTGATGAGGTTGTAAACCTGCTTGCTGGAATCGTTCCAGTCGATGTGGCACAGTTCCCGAGTGAGTTTAGGTGCTGGCCTCAGAACCTCTGAGCCCTGGATGAAACTTCTCTGGACACGAGTGTCTACGTTGTGCTCGATAAGGCCCTGGGCGGTCTGGACCACCATTTCGGCCCCGATCTCCATCAGCTTGTCATGAACATCTCCCGCAGTGTCGGTGTCGCTCAGCAGTATGCTCTGGCGCAGTATGATTCCACCCGTGTCGATATTCCTGTCTATCATGAAGGTAGTGGCTCCGGTTCGAGCCTCTCCGTTGATCACAGCCCAGTTGATAGGAGCTGCACCCCTGTACTGCGGCAGCAGGGCGGCGTGCAGGTTGAACGTACCGAGCTTCGGCATACTCCAGACCTCTTCAGGCAGCATCCTGAAAGCCACCACGATGAACATGTCCGCCTTGAGCGCCCTTAGCTGGGAGAGGAACTCCGGATCCTTCAGTTTTACAGGCTGGAGTACAGGAATGCCTTGCCCGACGGCAAACTTCTTGACTGCGCTCTCGTTCACGTTCTGACCGCGGCCGGAAGGTTTATCCGCCACAGTGACCACACCCACGATATTGTACTTCTTCTCAAGCAAGGCCTTCAAAGGAGCGACGGCGAATTCAGGCGTACCCATATACACGATCCTGGTCTTCCTGAACAGTCCGGCGACCTTGCTCTTGAACCTCCTCCACCAATTCTTGATGGAATCCAGGTTCGAAAGGTCGGTGTCGTGTATAGCCTTGATTGTCAGATATATTCCTATAGGAAGCATCACCGCCGGGGCGCCGAAGGCTCCGACAATTGCTCCTACAGAACCATCCCTTGCAAGCTTGGTGACGGTGATGTCCACAATCCAGTAAAGCACGAAGAACAGGATAGACACGATTGCCGAGACTCCGAGTCCTCCCTTCCTGATCAGAGCGCCCAAAGGAGCACCGATGAAGAACATAATGAAACAGGCGAGTGCCTGGCCGTAGCGCCGCAGGAATTCGACCAAGGTCCAACGGAGACGCACCGTGTAGTCGAAAGCTCCGAATTCGTAGTTCTCCAGGTTGGCCTGCATCTGCATGGCCATGTTGGCAGCACCCTGAAGAGCGTCGGCCTTGGTCTGTTCGTCCTTGAACTGCAGGTATTCCGGATCGTTGAAATTATGCCTTATTCCCGTTGCGGCCGTGTCCAGCTGGTCGTGGAGAAGGAAAAGGAAGGAAGCAGCCGTACTCATCAGCTGTTCCCTCTTGGTGGAATCCCTCTTTGCCATGAGGGAGTCCCTGTCCTCTCTCAGACGAGCCAAAGGCAGAGCCTTGACCTGGTCGCCGAACCTTGCGCTGTCGGATTTCTGGAAGGCATAGTTCTCCAGGGTGATGACCATCTCCTGTTTGGAAAAGTCTATCATCTGGAGCTGCAGGGAAGTGTCCCTGTAGTTCTTTACATTGGTTTCCTGATAGTTGGTGCCTTTGTACATCTTGATGGTGATATAGTCCTTGTCTTTGGACATCTTCATCACCGCAGAATCCGCCAGGGTGAGCCTTGTGTTGCCCCTCCCTGTGTGGTCGTACAACATCACATCCTTCATCAGCCCGTCGGAATCCTGGCTTCCTACTCTCAGGACATAGCCGTCTACGCCGTCATAGAAAGTGCCCGAAGGAACCTTTATCTCATCCTTGGTCTTTCCGATATCATCTCTTAGAGTGAATATCTCGTTGTATGAGACCGGTACCAGCTTGTTGATGACGAAGAAAGTGCCGATACTGATGAAGAATGCTGCGATCATCAGCGGCATCATGACTCTCAGCACGGATACTCCGGCTGATTTCAAGGCAATTAGCTCGTTGTTCTCGCCCATGTTGCCTATGGTCATCATGGAAGCGAGAAGCGTGGCCAGTGGAAGCGCCAGCGGAAGGACCGTACAGCCACCCCAGAAAAGGAATTCGGCTATAACCTTGAAACCCAGTCCTTTACCGACAAGTTCATCGATATACACCCAGAGGAACTGCATCATCAGGATGAATATGACCACCAGCAGGATCATGAAGAACGGTCCTATGAAAGAGGTCAGTATGAACTTGTCAAGTTTCTTCATCGATATTACTTGGTCACTGTTTCAACCATCTTTGCGAGAGCCTGGGCCAGCCCATCGGCATTGCGTCCTCCGGCGGTAGCGAGGAACGGCTGTCCGCCGCCTCCGCCCTGGATGAACTTGGCCGCCTCACGGATGTCCGCTGCAGCGTTGTGCCCGGCAGCTACAAGGTCAGAGGAATACATGAGCACCAGCTGAGGCTTGCCTTCGTGGGCGAAGGCAGCGCAGAGAGCCAGGTTCTTCACCTCTTTTTGGAGTATGGCCGCTGCTTCCCTCAGCATGCCGGGGTCGCATTCGGTTTCTATTTTAACAACATCCGTTCCATTGATGTTCTCGGCTCGTGCTGCGAGCACTTTTGCGAAGGAAGCAGCCTTTTCCTTTGCGAACTCTTCGAGTTTCTTCTTCGCCTCTGCGTTTTCCGTGACAAGCTTGGCCACAGCCCCTGTTACGTCAGGAACGTTGTTGAAAGCAGCCCTGATGGTCTTGAGAGTATCAGCGAGGTCATCCAGCATCTTCTCTGCGGACTCTCCGGTCACAGCCTCGATCCTGCGGACTCCGGCTGCTATCGCAGATTCGGAAACGATCTTGAAGAAACCGATCCGGCCGGTTGAAGAAGCGTGGGTTCCGCCGCAGAGCTCGACGGAATCGCCGAACTTCACAACCCTGACCCTGTCTCCGTATTTCTCACCGAAGAGGGCGATGGCACCCATCGCATTGGCCTCTTCCATTGTGGCATCCCTCTTCTCCTGGAGAGGGTAGTCCTCACGGATCATCCTGTTGACCATATGCTCGACTTTGCGGATTTCTTCGTCCGTGACCTTCGCGAAATGTGAGAAGTCGAAGCGGAAATACTCTCCTGTGACGAAGGAGCCCTTCTGCTCGACATGCTTCCCGAGAACCTCCCGGAGGGCATAGTCAAGAAGGTGGGTGGCTGTATGGTTCGCCGCGATGTCTTTCCTCCTGTCGGCATCAACCTTGAGCGTGAAGCTTCCGGTGCAGTCAGTCGGAATCCTTTCGGCGATATGGATGGTCAGGTTGTTCTCCTTGACGGTGTTGAGGATGCGGATATGCTCCCCGCTCTCGGAGATGATTTCACCGGTGTCGCCTACCTGTCCTCCCATCTCAGCATAGAAAGGAGTACGGTCGAACACAAGCTGGAGCATCGTCTTGTTCTTCTGCTTGACGGTGCGTTGCTTCAGCAGTCGGGCACCTTCGAGCTCGAGGGCATCGTAGCCGATGAATTCAACTTCTTCACCCTCAATGAATATGGTCCAGTCCCCGAACTCATTGGCGGTTGCGTTGCGAGCCCTTTCCTTCTGCTTCAGGAGTTCGGCGTTGAAGCCTTCCATGTCCACTGAATATCCGTTCTCGGCAGCGATCAGCTGAGTGAGGTCGATAGGGAAGCCGTAGGTGTCGTAGAGTACGAAAGCGTCCACTCCCGGGATGGCCTTCGTGGCCGCATTCTTGGCGATATATTCATCCATCAGCTTGATTCCGCGGTCCAGTGTCCTCAGGAACGACATCTCTTCCTCCCTGATCACGCTTTCGATAAGCTTCTGCTGCTTGGGAAGTTCCGGATAGGCTTCTCCCATGTCGGCCACGAGTTGCGGTACGAGTGAGCAGAGGAAAGGTTCGTCGAAGCCGAGGAAGGTGTAGCCGTAACGGACGGCGCGGCGCAGGATCCTGCGGATCACGTATCCGGCCTTGACGTTCGAAGGCAGCTGGCCGTCGGCGATGGAGAATGCGATGGCCCTGATGTGGTCTGCTATGACCCTCATCGCTACGGAAGTCTTCTCGTCTTCCCCGTACTTGTGTCCCGAAAGTTCCTCGATCTTGGAAATCAGTCCGGAGAAAACGTCGGTCTCATAGTTGCTGTTCTTGCCCTGGAGCACCATGCAGAGGCGCTCGAAACCCATTCCCGTGTCTATGTTCTTGGCCGGAAGCGGTTCGAGTGAACCGTCAGCCTTACGGTTGAACTGCATGAACACCAGGTTCCAGATCTCGATCACCCGGTCGTCGTCGGAGTTGACCAGGTCCCTGCCAGGGATGCGTGCTATCTCCTCGTCCGGGCGAAGGTCGATGTGGATCTCGCTGCACGGACCGCAAGGACCGGTGTCACCCATCTCCCAGAAATTGTCGTGCTTGTTTCCCAGGACGATATGGTCTTCCGGCATGAGCTTCTTCCAAGCCTCCATGGCTTCTTCATCGAGAGTGGTGCCGTCTTCGGCACTGCCCTCGAACACGGTAGCATAGAGCTTGGACTTGTCGATCTTGTAAACCTCCGTGAGGAGCTCCCAGGCCCATGAGATGGCTTCGGTCTTGAAATAGTCTCCGAAGCTCCAGTTGCCGAGCATCTCGAACATCGTATGGTGCCTGCCGTCGTGTCCCACGGCTTCGAGGTCGTTGTGCTTTCCGCTGACCCTGAGGCACTTCTGGGAATCGGTAGCCCTCTTGGACTTTGGAACCGAGTTACCCAGGAATATGTCCTTGAACTGGTTCATTCCGGCGTTGGTGAACATGAGCGTAGGATCGTTCTTTACCACCATCGGTGCGGAAGGAACCACCGTATGGCCCTTGGATGCAAAGAAGTCCAGGAATTGCTGTCTAATCTCTTTGGAGGTGTACATATTTGTATATCAAAATTTAGCACAGAATTTGCAAAATTAAGACTTTTTTCGCGATTTATCGCAAATTAAAGGTATATTTGTAAGCTATGAGAAGGTATATTCTCAATCCGGAAACCTTGATGTACGAAATCAAGAAAGTGTCCTTGAAATCGAAAGTTTTCAAGGTCCTTGCACTTGTGGCGGGAAGCCTTCTCATTGCCTTCATATACATGTGGTTCTGTACATCCGTGCTCAAGGTGGATCTTCCCAAGACGGCTTTCCTCAAGGCGGAGCATGCCAGGCTTGATGCCAAACTGGACCTGCTGAACAGCAAGATGGACAGGGACCAGGAGGTCCTGGACGGACTCAGGGTAAGGGATGAGGATGTCTACAGGTCGGTCTTCGGGATGAACGAGATTCCCATGGAGGTCCGCAACGCCGGCATAGGGGGAGTGGACAGATACGCCTATCTGGATGGTCTCGAGAAGGATAACTATTTGAAAAACACGGCGTTGAGGCTCGATCGGCTGACTCGTCAGACCACTGTCCAGAGCAAGTCTTTCGATGAGATTGCCTCCGTTTCCAAGACTGCTGGAGACATGGTTTCCTGCATCCCGGCCATCCCTCCGATAGTCCCCGATCCTTCGAAGTATCACGTTTCCAGCCCGTTCGGCTACAGGTCGGACCCGTTCACTACAGCGAGCAAGATGCACACGGGCGTGGATTTCGCCATGGACATCGGAAATCCTGTCTATGCTACCGGGGACGGTGTGGTAGAAGCCGTGGATTTTGATTTCTTCGGATATGGCAACTGCATAACCATCGACCACGGATACGGATACGAAACCAAGTACGCCCATCTGAATTCGATTGGTGTGACCGAGGGAATGAAGGTCAGGAGAGGGGATCTGATCGGCAGGTCCGGCAAGTCGGGAAGGGCCAGCGGACCTCATCTTCACTATGAGGTCATCTACAAGGACAACAAGGTCAATCCGATGAACTATCTTGACCTTTCTATGTCCAAGGAGGAATATTCGGCCATGGTGCGCCAGCGAGCTGATGAGTCCCAGGTCGGGAACACCGTCACCAGGCGTCCTTTCGTCGTAACAAGCAGGTAGGAGGGAGCAGGATGGCAGACAAGTACGTGTTCGACAAAAGCAAGATGGAGTTCCGGAAGGTTACCCATTCGGTGGGGTATTTCCTGAGGAAAGGTCTGAAATATTTCCTTGTCACGGCATCTGTCTCGGTTGTTTACTATATCATATTCGCCCTCCTGGTGAGCACCGACACGGAGCGGCAGCTCAAGCGGCAGAACCAGATGTACCGCCAGCTGTATTCCGAGATGAGCCGCAAGGAGGAACTTGTGAGCGATGTGCTGGAAGGCTTGAAGGCAAAGGACAATGACATCTACCGGCAGATATTCAATGCCGATGCTCCCGAGCTTGGGATGGCATATTCTTCGGACTTGCTCTCCAAGATTGATTCGGTGGAGGACAGGGACATCGTGGAATATGTTTCCAGGAAGCTTGAATCCATGAAGGGACGGGCCGCAGGAATCGAGGCTGATTTCTGGAAGGTATATTCCATGCTGGAAAAGGGGAAGGGTTCGCTTCCGCCTCTTTCCAGCCCGCTGGAGTCTTTCAATTCCGCCAAGGCAGGTGCCTCGGTGGGAGACAAGGTGAATCCTTTCTACAAGATTCCGGCAAAGCATAACGGATTGGACATGATTTCCCCGCAGGGGACGGAAGTGTTCGCTTCTGCCGACGGGGTGGTCCGTGAGGTGACAAAATCCGGCAAGGGCCTGGGGAACGTGGTCTCCATCGACCATGGCAACGGCTACACCACCCGCTACGCCCATCTGGACGACATCAAGGTCTCGTCGGGCCAGAGGGTGCAGAAAGGTAAGCTGATAGGCCATGTGGGGATGTCCGGTAATTCATTCGCTCCCCATCTTCATTATGAAGTGCTGAAAGACACCGTCAGGATCGACCCGCTGAACTGTTTCTTCGCTTCAGCGGGCCCGGAGGAATATGCCGGCATGCTGTTCATGTCCGCGAATACCGCTCAGTCATTGGATTGAAAAACATAAGGTTACGATATGGAAAAATTGTATTACACAATCGGTGAGGCTGCCGAGATCCTTGGGGAGAGTACTTCCTTGGTGAGATTCTGGTCGAATTCTTTCCCGAAGTACATCAGCCCCAAGAGGAATGCGAAAGGGAACCGCCTCTTCACGGCCGAAGACCTGGAATGCCTCAAGCAGATCCATCTCCTCGTGAAAGAACAGGGAATGACCCTTGAGGGCGCTTCCAAGAAAATGGCCGCCGACCGCAGCAAGGTCGAGGGCCGGGTCAAGGTCTTGGACAGTTTGAAAGACATCCGTAAGCAACTCGTAGAGGTGAGGAAGTCGTTATGAGAGTAAGAGACATCACCAACATCATCGAAGAATTCGCCCCTCTTTCCATCCAGGAGAGCTGGGACAACAGCGGCCTTGTCATCGGATCCCCGGACCAGGTGATCCACGGAGTGCTGCTTGGCTTCGATTGCACTCCGGAACTGGTGGACGAGGCAATAGCCTGCGGGGCTGACATGATCATTACCCATCATCCACTGATATTCGGCGGGATGAAGAAGATTTCTCCTGAGGACCTCACCGGACTGACGGTGATGAAGGCAATCAGCGCAGGAATAGCCGTCTATGCGGCCCATACCACTGCAGACAAGGTCCTGGGAGGCGTCAGCGGTGCCATGGCCAGGAGGCTTGGCCTGGAAGACATCGAAGTCCTTGACATGGACGGAGACGGCACCGGACTCGGGGCGGTCGGCAATCTCCCACGGCCTCTGGAAGCCAGGGAATTCGTGGAATATGTCAAGTCGGCCTTTTCGCTCCAGGTTGTGCGCTGTTCCCATCTGACGGAATCCAATGTCCGCAGGGTTGCAATGTGCGGAGGCTCCGGTTCTTCCCTTATCGGAAAGGCCAAGGAGGCCGGTGCTGGAGCCTATATCTGCGGAGACATTTCCTACCACCATTTCTTCACCCCTAAAGACTTTATGGTCATGGACATAGGCCATTTCGAGGGGGAAGTGGAAATAGTTGACATATTATTTTCTCTGTTAAGGAAAAATTTTCCTACCTTTGCAGTCCGTACCAGCGAAAGACTGGCATCAAGTAACCCCGTATATTATTTTTAGTTAGATATGGCAACCAAAAAGATCAAGAAAGTCGAAACTCCAATAGACCAGAGGGAAACCTTTGTCTCCCTGCAGAAGAATTTTGCAGATTCCGAAATCAGCGTCGAAGAAAAGCTCAAGACCCTTTATGAGCTCCAGATGGCGGATTCCGAAATCGACAAGATCATGCAGCTCAGGGGAGAACTTCCTTCGGAGGTCGAGGCTCTTGAAAACGAACTGGCCGACCTTAAGGCCCGTCAGGCTCAGGACACAGCCGTAATCGACGCCTACAACCAGACGATCGCTGACAACAAGCGGAACATCGTGGACTGCGACCTCCAGATCGAGAAGTACCAGCAGCAGCTGAACGATGTCTCCAACAGCCGTGAGTTCGATTCCATCAACAAGGAGATCGAGAACCAGGGCCTCTTGAGGCAGATTGCCCTCAAGACCATCGGCGACACCAAGTCTGCCATCGCAGAGAAGAAGGATGAGATCGAATATCTGAAAGACCGTATTTCCATCCGTACCGAGGACCTCGATGCAAAGAAGGTAGAGCTTGAAACCATCGTGGAGTCTACTTCCAAGCAGGAAAAGGAACTGAACAAGGTCCGCGAGCAGTGTGCAGCAAAGATTGACGCAAGGACGATGAGCGCTTATGAGCGCATCCGCCAGAGCGTCCATAACCACCTTGCAGTGGTCTCCGTCTATAACGGCGACTCTTGTGGCGGATGCTTCAACACCATCACTCCTCAGCGTCTGGTCGAGATCGCATCCAATAAAAAGCTCATCATCTGTGAGCATTGCGGTAGGATCATCGTCAATCCTGATTTCAGCGCTGAATAATGGCTAAAAAGGCTCAGGCAGTCAATCTGGACACTCTGGGGCTTGAGATGGGAAACAAACCGCCTCAAGCCCTTGAAGTCGAAGAGGCTGTCCTCGGAGCTATGCTGATAGAGCCTTCTTCCGTCGACATGGCGCTTGAAGAGCTCTCTCCTTCCTGTTTTTATGATCCCCGTCACAGGATGATCTACGAGGCTATGTCCGAACTCGTGAACGGACATACTCCCGTGGACATCGTGACCGTGAGTTCCAAGCTTCGCGAGAAAGGCAATCTGGAAGCTGTCGGCGGACCGGTGGCTTTGGCCGGGCTTTCCGACAAGGTCGGTGCTGCGGCCCACATAGAATACTATGTCAAGATCCTGAAGCAGAAGAGCATCCAGAGGGACTTGATTACCGCGTCCTATGAAATCCTGAAGGATTCGTACGATGATTCGGTGACCGTGGACCAGCTTATCGACGATGCCCAGACCAAGGTGTACAACGCCATCCAGAACAACCTGAAGAAGGATGTCCAGGAGGTCGGCTCTATCATCAACGATGCTCTCAGGGAAGTAGAGAAGAACCAGAACAATACCGGATTGAGCGGAGTACCTTCCGGGTTCCCTTCATTGGACAGGGTCACGATGGGATGGCAGGCATCGGACCTTATCATCCTGGCTGCCCGTCCTTCCGTGGGTAAGACAGCCTTCGCACTCAACCTTGCCAGGAATGCAGCTGTGGATCACAAGATGCCTGTGGCTGTGTTCTCCCTGGAAATGTCCGCCTTGCAGCTTGTGATGCGTCTGATGACCACCGAATCCGGACTTCCTGCAGACAAGCTAAAGGGTGGTACGAAACTGGACCCATGGGATTGGCAGCAATTGGAGACGAAACTTGCTTCACTTTCCAAAGCCCCTTTGTACATAGATGACACTCCGAGCATTCCTTTGATGGAATTCCGCACGAAGGTCAAGAGGCTGGTGAAGTCCAAGGGCGTCCGTCTGGTCATCGTGGACTATCTGCAACTGATGCAGGGACCGGTCGAACTTCGCGGTCTCCGCGAACAGGAAGTGGCGGCTATTTCGAGGACCCTGAAGGCCACTGCCAAGGAACTCAATATTCCTATCATAGCCCTTTCCCAGCTCTCCAGGAATGCTGTCCAGAGAACCGGAGGCAGCGGTAAACCTCAGCTGAGCGACCTGCGTGAGTCAGGTTCCATCGAGCAGGATGCGGACATGGTGATATTCATACATCGTCCGGATTATGTGGGTCTTGGAGAGTCTCCTGACGGAAAGGAAACGACCCAGATCATCATTGCAAAGCACCGTAACGGTGAAGTCTGCGATATAGACATGCTCTTCAAGTCCGAGCAGGTCAAGTTCGTCGAGCCGGGAGATTCCCTTGCCGCAGTCGCTGAATCTATGGGCACGGAATCTGCAATGAATAACGAGTTCGACCAAAACACCGAATTCTGATGAACCTTAGGAAACACTTCGGCATATCTGCCGTCATGGCCATATTGTTCCTTGCACCGGCCGGTGCTTCTCATGCCCAGAAATGCATCCCTGTCAGGCTTGACAAGGACAATCTCGCTTTCAAGGGAGGCGAGAAACTTGTGTTCACAATCCACTACAAGTGGGGACTGGTGAATGCCGATGTGGCACAGGCTACCATCAGGCTGGATTCCACCAAGCTCAATGGCCGGAAGGTCTATCACGGATCCCTTTCAGGCAACACCCAGAAGATCTACGAACAGGTCTTCAAGGTCCGGGAGCACATGGATTCATGGTTCACCTGCGACGATTTCAAGCCTGTGAAGTTCACCCGCGACGCGAGGGAAGGGAATTATTGGTGTACGAATCTCTACACTTATTCCGGCAACCAGATAAACGCCACCATCAACAATTCCCGCAAAGGTGAGTTCAATGTCACACTCCCGGTGGACAACTGCACCTTCGATCTTCCGCTGATGTATTATGTCATGAGGAACCTGGATGTCTCCAAACTGAAGGTTGGAGGAAGGTATCCGATGACCTTTGCTTGCGACAGCCATGTCCGTACCTTGTCATTCGTCTATCTCGGCAAGGAGAACCGCAAGGTCAGGGGAATGGGCACGGTAAGGTGCCTGAAGTTCGGTTTCGATGTGGTCAAGGGCGAGGTGTTCTCCGGAGATTCCCAGCTCTACGCCTGGTTCACCGACGATGCCAACAAGATGCCGGTGTATTTCGTGGCTCCTCTGAAACTTGGCGAGGTCCGTGGCCGTCTGTACACCAGCAGCGGTGTCAGGCATAAGTTCACATGCATTGAGTCTGATTGATGGCAGAGGAAATTTCCCACAAGGGCCGTGTCAAGGAATGTCGGGACGGCAAGGTGTTCGTGGAGATCGTCTCGGAGTCTGCCTGTGCGGCCTGCCATGCTGCCGGCCTTTGTACTATGGCGGAATCCAGCAAGAAAATCATCGAAGTTCCTATAGGGAGTTGGGAGTCATATTCCCAAGACCAGGAGGTTGAGGTCTGCCTTGCCCGGAAGTCCGGACTCAAGGCAGTATTGTTTTCTTATGTCATCCCGGTGATGGTTTTACTGATTTTAATATTATCTTTGTCAAATATTGGAATGGGCGAACTGGCTGTGGGGATGATTTCGGTCGCCGGCACGGCCTTGTACTATTTAGTGCTCTATCTTTTCCGCGGCAAGCTTTCGGAAGGGTATGGGTTCTATATCAAGAAATAATTATATTTCAATACTTTATGTCAACTACGATCATTTGGACCATCGCAATCATCTCAGGCCTCGGCCTGTTGCTTGCGCTGACCCTCTACCTTGTCGCCCAGCGTTTCAAGGTGGAAGAGGATCCGCGCATCGAGCAGGTGGAGAAAGCTATGCCTGGTGCGAACTGCGGAGGCTGCGGCTTCGCCGGCTGCCATGCCTTCGCGGAATCGGCGGTGAAGGCTCCCAACCTGGACAACCATTATTGTCCGGTGGGAGGAAACGAAACAATGAAGCAGGTGGCTTCCATCCTTGGCTTCGAAATCAAGGAAAAAGCCCCTATGGTGGCCGTTGTGCGTTGCAACGGGACTTGCGCCAACAGGCCTAGGGTCAATGAATATGACGGCTCGATTTCCTGCAAGGTGAAGGCTTCCCTGTATTCCGGAGACACCCTTTGCTCATTCGGTTGCCTGGGCTGCGGCGACTGCGTCGAAGCCTGCCGGTTCGGAGCATTGTCCATGGATCCGGAAACCGGACTTCCTGTCGTCGATGAGAGCAAGTGTACGGCTTGCGGCGCCTGTGTAAAGGCTTGCCCTAAGAATATCATCGAGCTCAGGAACAAGGGCCCTCGCGGAATGAGGATGTATGTCAGCTGCATGAACAGGGACAAGGGTCCTGCCGCAAAGAAGGCTTGCGCCGCTGCCTGCATCGGTTGTGGAATATGCGCCAAGACTTGTACCCACGATGCTATTGTCATCGAGAACAATGTCGCTTACATCGACTACGCCAAGTGCAAGCTTTGCCGTGAATGTGAGGCCATGTGCCCTACCGGAGCCATCCATGGTGTCAATTTCCCTAAGCCTCTGGACAAGGAAGGCATCAAGGCCCGTGTCCAGGAGCGCCAGAAGAAAGCCCGCGAGGCTGCTGCAGCCGCAGCTGCCGCTGCCAAACCTGAAGTAAAAAAGGAGGAAGCAAATGGCTAGAAGAACATTCTCCATAGGGGGTGTGCATCCGTCTGATGCAAAGATCTCCCGTGATTGCAAGATAGAAGCCCTTCCGATAGCGCCTACCGTCTATATCGCTGTTGCCCAGCACATCGGGGCTCCGGCCAAACCGGTGGTTGCAGTAGGGGACAAGGTAAAGGCAGGAGACGTGATCGCCGAGCCTGGTGCCTTCATGTCGGCTTACATCCATTCTTCCGTTTCCGGTACCGTCAAGAGCATCGGACCTCGCCAGGACCTGTCCGGGAATAACCAGACAGTGGTAGAGATAGCTGTAGAGGGTGACGAGTGGAAGGAAGGGATAGACCTCTCGGACACTCTGGTGACTGATATTCCCGAAGATCCGAAGGGGATCATCGAGAAGGTCAAGCTTGGCGGAGTGGTAGGTCTCGGCGGAGCTACTTTCCCGACACATGTGAAGCTCAGCCTTCCTCCGGGAAAGAAGTGCGAGATGCTGATAATCAATGGTTGCGAGTGCGAGCCTTACCTTACTTCCGACTTCCGCACCCTCCTCGAGAAAGGGGAGCAGGTGGTCGTGGGAACGGCTCTCATCATGCAGGCTCTCGGAGTGGACAAGGCTACGATCGCCATCGAGGACAACAAGCCTGAGGCCATCGAGCACATTGAAAAGATAGTTTCTTCCTTCAAGTCCAAAGGCGGAAGGTATGCCGGTATCGAGGTCCTTCCTCTCATGAAGAAGTATCCGGAAGGTGGCGAGAAGCAGCTCATCGATGCTGTCATGCACCGTCAGGTGCCTTCAGGCTGCCTGCCTATCGACGTCGGTGCAGTTGTGGACAACGTCTGCACCGCGCTGGCTGTCTACGAGGCTGTCCAGAAGAACAAGCCTCTGGTGGAGAACTCCGTGACCGTGACAGGTGAATGTTTCCCTAAGCAGGCGAACCTGATGGTCAGGGTTGGAACTCCTTTGCGTTACATCATTGATTATCTCGGAGGTGTTCCTGAGAATGCGGCCAAGGTAATCAGCGGAGGTCCGATGATGGGAAAGGCCATCGCGAATCTCGATGCTGCCACCCTCAAGGGTACCGGCGGACTGCTTTTCCTTACCAGGGAGCAGACCAAGAGGATGCCGGAGAGCAACTGTATCCGTTGCGGCAAGTGTTCCGAGGCCTGTCCGATGGGCCTTGAACCGTTCCTTCTGAGGCGTCTATACAAGGCCGGAGACATGGATGGACTCGAGGCGAATGCCGCCCAGGACTGCATCATGTGCGGCTGCTGCCTGTATTCCTGCCCTGCGGGAATCCCGCTTCTTGACATCGTAAGCCAGGCCAGGGGCCAGGTAATGGGAATAATGAGGGCTCGCGCCGCCGCAGCCAAGGCC
This sequence comes from Candidatus Cryptobacteroides sp., assembly GCA_045224215.1. Taxonomy (GTDB): domain Bacteria; phylum Bacteroidota; class Bacteroidia; order Bacteroidales; family UBA932; genus Cryptobacteroides. The sequence goes on from JBGVAE010000053.1 coordinate 15,270, forward strand.
GCGGCAGAGGCAGCCAAAGCAAAAACTGAATAGCTTATGGACAAAATGTTGGTTTCACCGAATCCTCACCTGCACTCCAAGACCACGACTGCGGTCTTGATGCGCGATGTCGTGATCGCGTTGCTGCCCGCAGTGGTCGTGTCGGTCGTGTTCTACGGCTGGAAGGAGCTCCTGGTGCTTGCAGTGAGCGTGCTCTCTTGCATATTGGTCGAATGGTCGATCACCAAGTACCTGCTTCGCAGGCCAAGTTCCATAGGGGACTGGTCGGCTGCGGTCACAGGTATACTCCTCGCCCTTAACCTCCCTGCCACCACCCCTTGGTGGGTGGTTTTCCTCGGGGCTGTCGTCGCTATCGGCGTCGCCAAGATGACCTTCGGAGGCCTGGGACAGAACGTATTCAATCCGGCTCTCGTAGGCCGTGTATTCCTTCTCATTTCCTTCCCTACTTACATGACCCATTGGGAGCAGCCTCAGGGACTTTTCGGCGTTGATGCCGTGACTGGCGCCACTCCTCTCGGGGTGATCAAGGAAGGACTGATGCAGGGTGCCTCGGTCCCTGAACTGATGGCCAGCCACGGATATTCGTATTCCCAGATGCTGTTCGCCAACATCGGCGGGTCTGCAGGAGAGGCTTGCGCCATCGCTATTCTCGTGGGCTTCATCTACTTGCTCGTGCGCAAAGTCATCAAGCCTTGGATCACTCTTTCGATCCTCGGTACGGTGGCAGTGGTTTCTGCAATCTTCTGGCTTGCAAATCCGATGCAGTTCACCGATCCTCTCTTCAACCTTCTCACCGGTGGTCTCCTCCTTGGTTCCTGCTTCATGGCAACCGACTACGTGACATCTCCGATGACTACGAAGGGAGGCATCATTTTCGGTATTGGAATTGGTTTCATAACATTGATGATCAGGTATTTCGGATCTTATCCAGAAGGTATGAGCTTCGCAATCCTTATCATGAACTCGGTGGTTCCGCTCCTGAACAAGTGGTTCCATCAGAAAAAATACGGGAGGGCATAGACTATGGCAGCGAAATCAAATCTTCTGAATATGGCTCTTTGCCTGACTCTGGTCTGCCTCGTGTGCTCAGCCCTTCTCGGCGGCATGTACGCTCTGACTGCGGAGCCTATCGCCAAGACCAATGCTGACATCCTCAGGGCTTCGGTCAATGCTGTACTGCCGGAGGGTGGGGAACTTTCCGAGGCTATGCCTCTTGAAGTCGGTGGCCAGGCTTCCGACTATTACGTCAGCAAGTCTGCAGACGGGACTCCTCAGGCTTATGCCATCAAGTCCACCACTGCCGGATTCGGTGGTCCTCTGACTGTGATGGTGGGTCTTACTCCTGACGGCAAGGTGTACAACACTTCCGTCCTGTCCCACACTGAAACTCCGGGTCTTGGTGCCAAGTGCACTACGGATGAGCATTTCATGACCCAGTTCAAGGGTTTCGACCCTTCTGTCAAGATCTTGTCGGTCAAGAAAGACGGGGGAGATGTCGATGCCATTACGGCTTCCACGATCACTTCCAGGGCATATTCCCTGGCCATCAAGAATGCTGTCGAGGCTTTCAAAACAATCAAAGGAGAATAGGTTATGAGCAAGAGAAAACTTGATATCTTCACCAAAGGTTTCTTCAAGGAGAATCCTACCTTCGTCCTTCTCCTTGGAATGTGTCCTACCCTTGCTACCACTACGTCCGCAATCAACGGACTCAGCATGGGTCTCGCCACCCTCTTCGTGCTGGTACTCTCGAACATAGTGATTTCCGCGATAGCTCCGGTGGTTCCTGACAAGGTCCATATCCCAGTCTATATCGTTGTCATCGCTACTTTCGTAACCATCCTCCAGTTCGCCATGCAGGCCTACACACCAGATATGTACAAGACCCTGGGTCTGTTCATTCCGCTGATTGTCGTTAACTGTATCGTCCTCGGCCGTGCGGAGGCTTTCGCCAGCAAGAACGGTATCGTGGATTCGGCCCTTGACGGTCTTGGTATCGGACTCGGTTTCACGATGGCTCTCACAGTGCTCGGTATGGTAAGGGAGATTCTCGGAAGCGGTTCCATCTTCGGATGGAAGTTCATCCCGGGAGACGGCATACTCGTGTTCGTCATGGCTCCGGGGGCTTTCCTCGCCCTGGGCTACCTCATGGTTCTCTTCAACAAAATCGCAAAAAAGAACTAAGTCATGGAATATTTCCTCATCATAATTTCGGCGATATTCGTCAACAACATCATGTTGGCCCAGTTCCTGGGCACATGTCCGTTCCTGGGTGTGTCGAACAA
>JBGVAE010000054.1:0-20208 GCA_045224215.1 Candidatus Cryptobacteroides sp.
GACACGAAATATTCCACCGCATTGGAAGGGAAGAAACTTTTGAATTCACCGTATAGTTGTGCGGCCAGAGTCTTGTTGTGGCTCAGGATCAAGGCCGGGCGCTGCAGCCTTTCTATCACGTTAGCCATCGTGAATGTCTTGCCGGAGCCGGTCACTCCAAGCATCGTGACATCCCCGACTCCTTGTTCCAGGGCCCTGCACAGCCCGTCGATGGCCTCCGGCTGGTCTCCGGATGGCTTATATGGTGCTTCAAGACGGAATTTCATGTATATTGCTTTAGCTTCTGCAAAAATAACCATTCCCCTGCAAATAACCTGCTACCTCCGCACACTATCTTATATTCCCCCTGCATCTCCCTGCCGGTCCCTGAGGGCAGCGACGTTACTCAGTCACAGCGCAGCGAGGATGGATGTAACCGTGCTTCAACCAACAAGGCGGTGGCTTAAATGGAGTTGGGGACGACATAAGGTGGACATGGGTGACTTTGGACTGCGACTGTTTTTGATTTGAGAGGAAATAGTCGTATTATTGTATGAAATGAATGAGAAAGATGTCGTTGAATAAGCGTATTTTGGTCGTTTTGGCGGTCGTTTTGGCCTTAATTGTCTTGGTTTCAGGCGGATGCGGTGCAGCGAAAGGAGTCCGGGCTTCCCGGGCGGAAGGGGAGAAGGAGATTTCTTATACTGTACGGAAGATTTGGGATGAGGGTACTCATGCGGCCTTCACGAGCTTGATTAAGTTCAAGGGCAGGTATTATTGCTGTTTCAGGGAGGGGGACAGCCATATATTTGATGAATATGGCAAAGCAGAGGGCAGGATCCGTGTGCTGGGATCGAAGGACGGAAACAGCTGGGAGTCCGTGCTTGATACGGGTTTGCCGGGAATCGACTGCAGGGATCCCAAGTTCTGCATCACTCCGGCCGGCCGGCTCATGGTCAGTTTCGGAGGTTCAACTTACAGGAGCAGGAAATTGATTGGCCAGCAGGGCTATGTCATGTTCTCGGATGACGGGCGGACTTTTTCGGAGCCGGAAAAGATATGCCTTGAGCCGGAAACCGGGAATGATAGGGACTGGCTCTGGAGGGTTACGTGGTTCGGCGATGATGGTTACGGCATCTGCTATGGTGCCGGGACCGGAAAAGGATCCGGATCAACCGGCGATAATAATGCTGGGAAGGCGCCTGAGGTAAAGACTCTGGCACTTTACAAGACGAGGGACGGAATCAACTATACGAAAATCAAGGACTTCGACATAAGCGGCTTCCCGAACGAGGCCACTCTGAGATTCACCTCCGACGGAACGATGCTGATGATGCTCCGCCGTGACGCGGACGATAGGAAAGGCTTTTGGGGAACTTCCCGTCCTCCATACACTGAATGGGATTTCACCCCGATGCCTCTTCAGATCGGAGGCCCTGACTTCCTGGTCTTGGAAAAAGCAGGAGCCGGATCCCCGGTCATCCTGGCCGGTACGCGATCCTATGCGATCCCTGACCATTGCAAGACAATCCTGCTCAGAGGTACTCCGAAAGGCGATTTCCAAGAAGTGTTCACACTCCCATCGGACGGAGATACCAGCTATCCCGGGATGCTGGTCGAGGATGGACAATTATGGGTGAGCTATTACTCTACGGCCGGGACCAGGGGTAAGGCTGCCATATTCCTGGCGAGGATCCCACTGGAAGCCCTGTCAGGATTCTAGGCCAGTCGGCTGAGTTCGTAATCGGCCTTGATCTTGTCTATTATGGCGCAGACTACCTGGAATGTGCGGCTTTCCTTGCGGTAGTCGGCTGGAGCAATGAAACTGGCACGCCCCTGCCTTTTCAGTTTCTCGGCAAAAGCCTTCTTCTTGGGATTTTCCGGATTGTAAACCGCAATCGTGTGCCCTCCGAACATGGAAACGATCTTCATGCAAGGGATGTCGGTCTCTCCGTCCCCGAAGTAGATCATTCTGGAATACGGTATCCTCTTCTTGTCCTCCGCTATGCTCTCGTTCACCATCTTGTTGTCATGGGCGGAGAAAATGCCCTTGTTGATCTTGAATATGAACTGGGTCTTGGCTGTGTAGTCCACTGCAATGCCTGGCCAGACTGCCTCTCCGTCATCGTTGTAGATATAGGTGCAGGCGAATATATGCTTGAATTCCTTGGCGATAGGGGAGCCCTCGATGATCTCCTTCAGCCCTGATGAATTGATGTAATGCTCTATCCTGACTCCGTGCGCCTCTCCATATTCATTGACGAGCCCGAACCACTCCTTCACTCCCTGGAAAAGTTCGATGTGCTTTCCGAACTTCCGGAAGTCGGAACGTCTCAGCTTTATGTTGTTCTTCTTGGCCTCGTCGAACATCATCTTCATGTATGAAAGGACGTTGCTGGCATCCTGACCGGCGGCAAGACCATCGCTCAGCGTCCAGAATTCCTCCGGAGTCTTGCCTACTGCCTGGATGAATCCGAACTCCTGCATATTACCTGGGGAGAGGGTCCCGTCGAAGTCGTATATGAGGGCTACAATCGGTTTCTTTTTCATATCCAAGTTAATATTTCACCACAAATAAGGTGTTTTCACAAATTATTCAAAGATTTTACAAATATATTAATTATTCACTTGAAAGAAATTCCGCTTAAAGTTATTTTTGTTGCAACTGAAATTCTACGATCATACCATGGAACACTATTTATCCCTTCTGCAGGAAGCTACCAGAAAGTACTGGGACAAGTCTGCGTTGAATACCATCGGCGGAGAATCGTTCACATATTCCCAGATGGCCACCCTCATCAGGAAATTCCATATCTTCTTCAAGAAGACCGGACTCGACAAAGGGCAGCACATCGCCCTTTGGGCCAGGAACAGTGCCAGGTGGGGCATGTCTTATCTAGCTATAAACACCTATGAAACCGTCGTAGTCCCTATCCTTGCGGACTTCACGCCGGAGAACGTTGAATTCCTTCTGGACCACTCAGACAGCGTCGGTCTCCTGACCAATGCCGACAAATTCGCGAAGCTGGACCTCTCCAAGGCCCCTCAGGTCAAGTTTGCAATGGATGTTGACAACCTCAGGATCCTCTATGCGGCAGATCCGGAGGCAGAGAAGGTCTGGAACGGGATTGACCAGCTTTTCGAGGCTGAATATCCTTCCGGCTTCGGTCCTGACGATGTCAAGTATCCTACGGACAATCTCGATTCCCTGGCGGCCATCAACTATACTTCGGGCTCCACCGGCAACCCGAAGGGTGTGATGCTTACGTACCGGAACTTTACGGCCACAATCGATTACAGCCAGAGGAACAGGCCAACTTCGGACAAGAACAGGATGATCTCGATGCTCCCGATGGCCCATATGTACGGCCTCGTGACGGAGTTCATCTATCCTCTCTGTTTCGGAACTTCCATCTACTGGCTTGGCAAGGCTCCGACTCCAAGTACGCTGATGAAGGCATTCCAGGAGGTGAAGCCTTACCAGCTCATCACTGTCCCGCTTGTAATGGAGAAGATTTTCAAGTCCAAGGTGAAACCTGTTCTGGACAAGCCTTCGATGAAGGTCCTCTGCGCCATCCCAGGAGTCAACAAGATCATATTCAAGAAAATACACGACGAACTTATCAATGCATTCGGAGGAGAGGCTTCGGAATTCATCCTAGGTGGTGCGCCTGTGAGCCCTGAAGTGGAGAAATGGTTCAAGAAGATCAAGTTCCCTTACACAGTCGGCTACGGAATGACCGAAGCTACCCCTCTGCTTGCCTATGCAAGCTGCGCTACCTATGTCGCGGGCTCCTGCGGTCGTCCCGTGGACTGCTGTACTGTCCGCATCGATTCTGAAGATCCGGAACACATCGCCGGAGAGATCCAGGCCAAGGGAGAGAACATCTGCATCGGCTACTACAAGAATCCTGAGGCCTCGGCCAATGCTTTCACCGATGACGGTTACCTCAAGACTGGAGACCTTGGAATAATGGACAAGGAAGGCAATATCTTCATCAAGGGCCGCAGCAAGTCAATGATCCTGACTGCAAATGGCCAGAACATCTACCCTGAAGAGGTGGAGGCAATCATCAATGACCAACCATTCGTCGCTGAATCAGTGGTGGTGGACAGGTCCTCCCGGATCGTTGCCCTCGTTTACTTTGACCAGGATGCTATCAAGAAGGCCGGACTGGATGTGGAGACAGTTGCGGATCTCCCTGAAAGGGTGAGGGCCAATTCCAACAAGAAACTCGCAAACTACAGCCAGATTTCCAAGGTGGAAGTCCAGGAGCAGCCTTTTGAGAAAACTCCCAAGATGTCCATAAAGAGATTCTTGTATAAATAATCGAAAATAGCCTTCTCTGATGCAAGATTGGAGTAACTTCGCATTTAGATGGATGTAAAGCTTTTTTCGATGATACGTTATTCAAGTGTGATTGACAAGGTTGCGGTCAGGTTGTTTCTGACCGCGGCTTTGTTATTTAGTGGCCTCACCAGCTATGCCCAGAGCCCCGGAAGGGGGCACGAACTGAGGTTCGGCTACGGTGGCCTGCCAATCGGACTGGCCTTGGCCGACGGATTTGGCACCCATCATGAAGTAGATCCATGGTATTGGAACAGCAGGGATCGATTCCGTGACTACCGCGGCACGGGTTATTCCATCGGAGTATTCACAGTCCAGTACAATTGGAATTTCAATGGCAAGCGGGCCATCGGGCTCAATGTGGGTTTGGATCCGGTATTCGGCTATGTCTATGATGGGCTTACGGATGAAAGGAAGGGTTTGCAGAAATCTTTCGGAATAGCCATATATCCTGATTATCGCAGGACGTGGAATCCGGATGGTAAAGTAAAAGTGTACCTCGCATTGAGCGCCGGACTCGGAATAGGATGCTACTACAATTGCAAGAGAGACTACGATCCGGGACGATGGAGTTACGTCCCGATCCTGCAGTTCACTCCTGTCGGCCTTCATTTCGGCGGCAAGGTTTTCGGCTTCGCTGAAATCACCACGGGAACATATATCTACGGAGGCCGTGCCGGAATCGGTTATAAATTCTAGAAATGCCTGATTATGAAGAAATTGATATTGATGTTAGGTCTTGCTTTGTCGCTTGTCTCCTGCGACATCCTGGGTTCGGGTTCGAATCAGCGGGATGCCAGGATGAAGGAGGAATCCGGCGGTTTGGTGTGGTCATATCTGATCAATCCGACAACGTTGCTGCATTATCTCCTGCTGACCGACCAGTATTTTGAGGCGTCGGAAGAGGAGAGGTCGGAGGAACGTTTCGACGAAATCAGGAAGAATCTGTACAAGGGCGACGATGGAACCTGGCTGTTCGAGCAAATGGGGGTCCTGGATACTCACGGTACTTCCCTTCGTACTCCGGGGACAAAATGGTCGCTATCCTTCACCGATAAGTATTATTATCCATACGGAGCCTACTTTTTCTATAGTGCGGACCTCGACGGTTGGACTTTCGAGTGTGTCTCCGACAGTCTTTACAGTGCCGTCGCCTCTACAGGGACTTCGACAGCTATCCAGGTGGATGGAGAAGGTTTCTATACAGTCGCCACTTTCGGTGATACTAAGACAGCGGATGGCTATGATTGCTCATTCAGGACAGAGGGAGAGTTCAAACTTGGCAACCTGGAAAGGGGATTCGGGGAAGACTTTATGATAAAGGGCAAGTTTTTCCATTCTGTCGGCCGCGGAAGCACCGTACTGGAGTCGTGCCAGGCGGTTTACAGTGGCTCACGCGATGCGGAGTACAAATTGAATATTTAGGTATGGAGAGAATCCTTTTATCTGCAGCCCTGGTCCTGGCGTGCCTTTGTTCTTCCGGGCAGGACCGAAGCGACGGTCAACGCTTCGAGATCAATTTCGGGTATGGATTGGCTCCGGTTTCACAGGCGAACCGCTTCAACACAGGGTGGACTAATTACGGCTCCCTGGCTTCGATATACCGGCCATATACCTCCGAGGTGAAGATGACGGGAGCGTTCAGTGCCGAGTTCGGTTACCGGAGAAGCCCGAGATGGCTGACGTCGATGATGATTTCATACAACCACGTGTTCAATTCCAGCACGTTCCAGTCCTACACGTCAGAGAATGGGCCATCCTATTACTCGAGTATGTCAAAGGTGAACGGCAATTCGCTGGCTTTCATCCCAAGGCTGCGTTACGACTACATCGTCAGGCCAGGCTTCCGGCTCTATTCTTCCATAGGAATCGGTTTCGGATTCTACTTCAAATACACAGTCGATGACGAGTTCAACTATGAACTTGTCCAGCCGGAAGCTCAGTTGGTCCCGGTGGGACTATCGTTCGGACGGAAATGGTTCGGCCTTTTCGAGACGGGAATAGGTACGCAGTACATCGGAGGAAGGCTTGGTTTCGGTTACAGATTCTGATAGATTATGAAGAAGGCTGTTATAATATTATTGTCAGCTATATCCCTTTCGGGCTGCATGAGCTTGACTTCGGAGGAAACCCCTCCCTTCAGGGCCGAGGAGAAGCAGTATTATGCGATCAACAAAATTGGCGGGGAAGTGAAGAATACTGTCTTCTATCTTGGAATGGCGTCCAGGTTGGACGAGTATATGAACCTCTCCGAAAAGGAGAAACTGGAGTCCAAGTGGAAAGACTTGTATGGCAATGTTTTCGTCAATGCAGAGGGAGATGTCAAGGTAACGGATGTGGGTACATTCATTACCGGGAACATGCGACTCGGGGATGAAGGAGCGAAGTGGACCGTTAATTATTCCTATGCCGGCAGGATGACGTTCACCTTTGCCAGGCCGTCTACTTGGCTTTGTACGTTAGAGGGGAACTCTTCCGAAGATTGCCTGCTTTGGGCGGTGTCGGCCGACAAGGAAAAGGGTGTCTGGGCTCTTGAATATTCATCCACGGAGAAAGATGGTGATATCTCGGCGGTATTCTCCTCCACCGGGCTTAAGGCAATATTCAACCCGGACTCGCCTGTGGAATTGCAGGGCAAAGTCCGGGTGGAGTTCTTTGTCAGCGGCCGGATGGACGACTGGCTTGAACTGGATTGGCCAGGCGGGGGAAAAGACCCGCTTGTCAGTTCCAGCCGATAATCTTGATGACTACTTCAGATAAGCGTCCGTGACGACTTTCTCGCTTCGTGCGATGAAGTCTGCCAGGGCCTTGCCTTTCAGCATTCCGTTAGCCAGGAGTGCGAGGTCCGTGACCTGCTTGAGCAAGTCGCTTCCGGTGGCATATTCCTCGACATTTTCCTTATGGTCCTTGAGCTCCGTGACGATCTTCGCCATGACCGGGTTCTCAAGGTTGACCTTGATGTCGAATGCTTCAGGCATCTCTCCGTAGAAGTTCATTCCGCCTCCCAGGGCGCTCATTTCGCGGTAACGGCGCATGAATTCATTCCTGGTGATGAGGATAGGAGCGGCGTTCTCGCCGAGGTTCTCGGCTTCTACCTGATATTCATTCTCTTTCGGGAGTACGGCCTTGAAGAGTTTGGACAGGTCTTCCTTGTCGCTGTCCGACATCTCAGGCTTCACCTTGTCTTCCTTCGGGATGAGGTTGTCCACTGAGTCGGAATCTACCCTGGCAAAGCGGCTGTCAGGGATCTTCTGCTCGAGCAGGTTCACATAGTGAGCGTCGAGCTCGCAGTCCATCAGCAGGACGTCATACCCCTTGTTCTTTGCGGCTTCTATGAATGAATACTGGGCATCTGCGTCGGTTGCGTAAAGATAGACTACCTTTCCGTCCTTGTCCTTCTGGGTGTCCTCGATGGCCTTGCGGTAGTCTTCGTGGGAGAAGAATTTCCCGTCCGTATTCTTGAACAGGGCGAACTTGAGAGCCCTCTCGCAGAACTTCTCATCCGATAGCATTCCATATTCGATGAATAGCTTGAGGTTGTCCCATTTGCTCTCCCAAGCCTCTCGTTCGTTCTTGAATATCTCTTCGAGCCTGTCGGCCACCTTCCTGGTGATGTAGGTGGAGATCTTCTTTACGTTCTCATCGGCCTGCAGGTAGCTCCTGGACACGTTCAAAGGGATGTCAGGGGAGTCTATGACTCCATGCAGGAGTGTCAGGAAGTCAGGAACGATGTTGTCCACGTGGTCAGTGACGAACATCTGGTTGCAGTAGAGCTGGATGTTGTTCTTCTCGATGGCCATCCTCTCCTTGATCTTCGGGAAATAGAGGATTCCGGTTAGGTTGAACGGGTAGTCCACGTTGAGGTGGATATAGAACAGCGGCTCTTCCTTCATCGGGTACAGGTCCTTGTAGAATTTCATGTAATCCTCTTCCTTGAGCTCGGATGGCTTGCGTGTCCAGAGTGGTTCGATTCCATTGACGACATGGTCCTTGTCGGTGTCCACGTACTTGCCGTCCTTCCATTCCTGCTCCTTGCCGAACACGATCGGTACGGGCATGAACTTGCAGTACTTGCCAAGAAGCTGGCTGATCTTGCCCTTGTTGCCGTAATCCTTTGCTGATTCATCGTCAAGGTAGAGTGTTATGACGGTTCCGCGTTCATTTTTGTCGCAAGGTCCCATTTCGAATTCGGGGTTGCCATCGCAACTCCATTTCACTGCCTCGGCTCCTTCCTGCCAGGAAAGGGACTCGATGGTAACCTGCCTGGCTACCATGAAGGCAGAATAGAATCCAAGGCCGAAGTGGCCGATTATGTTCTGGTCCTTGTATTTCTGGAGGAATTCCCCGGCGGATGAGAAAGCGATCTGGTTGATGAACTTGTCCACCTCTTCGGCCGTCATTCCGATACCGTTGTCAATGATCTTCAGGGTCCTGGCTTCTTCGTCAAGCTCTACACTGACTTTAAGGTCCCCGAGTTCGCCCTTGAATTCTCCGTTCGATGCCAGAGCCTTGAGCTTCTGAGTGGCATCTACTGCATTGGCTACCAATTCCCTGAGGAATATCTCGTGATCTGAATACAGGAATTGCTTGATAACAGGGAAAATGTTTTCGGTGGTAACACCGATCTGTCCTTTGTTGGTTTCCATATCGTATTTGATTTTTGTTCTGTTTTTCGGAGTGGAAGTCAAATAATGTTCCAATCAAAAGTTACTGACAAATTGTCACAAATACATTTTTTAATGGTCTGTATTGGGGTTTTAACGTTTTTTTTGTTATATTTGCACTTTCTAAAGCAATCAGGAAAATGTCAGAAAACCCTCAGGCCTTCCCTCTGGACTCCGAGAAAGTATACTATTCTACGGACGATCTGACTCTCGAAACTCCTGAAGGTTCCAAGACTCTCAAAGTGGGCGCCTGGCTGAACGAAGATCCTGTTCGAATCCATAAGATGATCGTCCGCGAGAAGGTCCTCCATGTGGACCAGATCGAGGTTTACAACCCTTTGATGAGCAAGTTACGCCATGCTGACCAGCAGTATTACAAGCAGTACATGGGACTCAATGTCACGATCGATTTCCCGGGATTCGCTACCGACATACTGGCAAAGATTCCATTCGAAAACGACCCTGTCGGCTTCTACAAATGGTGGCGCAAAGGCAAGCATGAGGACAAGGTTTACCTTTCCAAGCTCAACCAGCTCCGACTTTTCCAGAAAGTATTCCTGATGGAACCGAAGCTCATGCTCAAGAAAGATATCGATTTCCTCAAAACGTTCTGACCCAGGACGTTTTTTTTTATATTTTTTGTTAAAAGAAAGTTTTTTGCCTATATTTGGATGAATAGCTTGGAATCAACACACTTTTTAACTAATAAAAATCATCGCAAATGACTTACAAGATTATCGACATCCAGGGTATCGGACCTGTTTATGCTGAAAAGCTCATTGCTGCAGGCATCGAAACCGTAGACCAGCTTCTCGAGGCCGGAAAGACCGCGAAGGGTCGCAAGGAACTTGAGGAGAAGACAGAAATAAACGGCAAGCTCATCCTTACTTGGGTAAACCATGCAGACCTCTTCCGCATCAAGGGTGTAGGCCCTCAGTTCGCAGAACTTCTCGAGGCTTCGGGAGTTGACACCGTGAAGGAATTCCAGCACAGGAACGCAGAGAATCTCGAGGCAAAGATGATCGAGGTCAACGAGGAAAAGCACCTCACCAAGGTCGTCCCTAGCGTGAAGATGCTCCAGGACATGATCGACCAGGCAAAGGAACTCCCTGCAGTAGTTACCTACTAGTCTGATTGAAAGATTTGCGGAGAGCGACTCGTAAGAGCCGCTCTCTTTTTGTTATCCGGGCGGAAAGATATGGAACTTTTTTATATATTTGTAAGTTATATAAAGTATGACCTGATGAACAGGATAACCAATTTTTTCGTCATAACCGCAGCCTGCCTGTGCGCATATTCATGCAAGACCACCGCAGTTTCTCCGGAAGTTGTTGACTATGAAATGGAATACAAGGTCGGGGACATTTCCTTCGAAATGTTGAAGATGCCATGCGGCAACTTTACCATGGGACTTACTCCCGACAATCGGACGCTTGTCAAGGGAGCCGTTGCTCAGGAGGTGGCGCTCGATGGTTTCGTGATCAGTGCGAGGCCTGTCACCCAAGCATTGTGGACCGAAGTGATGGGGAGCAATCCCGCATCTGTCAAGAATCCGGACGCTCCCGTAGATATGGTGTCCTGGAACGATGTCGGGAAATTCATCAAGAAACTCGGCAAACTTACCGGGAAGGTTTTCTCACTCCCGACTGAAGCGCAGTGGGAATATGCCAGCAACCAGATGCGCAAGCAAGGTTTCGTCACCATCTCTGAATGGTGTGCGGACACCTTCGATGCAGTTCCTTCAGGCGAGACCCATGATGGTTATTTCAATCCGATGACGCTGATGGTCAATCCGTCGGGCCCTTCCGAGGGGGATGTGAAAGTGGTCAGGAATCCATCCGAGCGTGCCGGTATTGACAGGCATACGAAGAAAGGGGCGGTGGGGTTCCGCCTGGTGCAGGTCACTGAGGACAAGCTTACGGAGGACATACTAGGTGTGCTTGATGGTGTTAAGGTGGACCGTGAGGCCGTGGATCTCTCTGATCCGGCACCCGAGGTCTTCTCTGTGGCCGGCGTCACTTTCAAGATGGTCAAGGTCAAGGGAGGCACTTTCCAGATGGGATTCGACCCTGATTCGGCACCACGCTGGGTGTTCGCCCTGCCTGACAACGAGAAACCTGCACATAAGGTGACAGTCGATGATTTCGAGATCGGAGAGACCGAAGTGACCGTCGGGCTCTGGAATGCAGTTATGGGCTCTGTCCCTTATCTCAACGATTCAAGTAAGCCTGAAAATGCTGTCGGGAATGTCTCCTGGTACAACTGCCAGGCTTTCATACGCAAGCTCAATTCCCTCACCGGCAGGAAATTCCGTCTCCCTACCGAAGCGGAATGGGAATATGCCGCCAGGGGAGGAGCTTCCAGTCGCAACTATGCTTTCAGCGGCGGCAACGACCCGTGGTCCTGCATGTGGTTCCTGGACAATGCCCACATGAAGCCTCAGAACGTGGGTGTCCTGAAGGGCAATGAACTGGGTCTCAAGGATATGAGCGGCAATATGTGGGAGTGGGTCTTCGACCGCCCTCTGACATATTCGGAAGAAAGCCTGGTCAATCCTGTCGGGGCTGATGAAGGCGGCAGCCGCGTCCTGAGGGGAGGCAGCAATTCCAGCAAGTGGGAGGCCTGCCGTGTGAGCAACAGGTCTTTCATCCCGGCCAAGAACGTGAAAGGTACATTCGGATTGCGATTAGCTTTGTAAAGGATGGACAAGCAGAAGAAATCGATGTTGCTTACCCTGGCGGTACTTGCCGTCATCGGGACAGCGTGGCACTTTACGTGGAGCGGAAAGGGTGAGGAGACTGAAGCCCAGCCTGTGGTGGATACATTGGCTGACATGTCAGGCAGGGATGTGATGTCACTGCTGGAGATTCCTTACCGTCTGGAAGACAATGAGAGCAACATCATAGAGCACATGGGCTTCACCTTGTCCTACAACAACGACTTCAGGGTTCCGAACTGGGTGGCTTACGAGTTGAAGGAGTCCGAGATCAGTACTGGTTTCAGGAGCAGGGAAGACAAGTTCGAGCCTGACCCTCTAGTCAAAGGCCGCCAGGCCTATGACAGGGACTATGTAGGTTCCGGTTACGACAGGGGACACATGGCTCCTGCCGCAGACATGCGGTGGAGTTCCCAGACCATGAAGGAGTGCTTCTACCTGAGCAATGTCTGCCCGCAGAACCATAACCTCAATTCCGGGGCATGGAACGACCTTGAAAAGCAGGTCCGCTATGAGGTGAAGTATCACAAGACCATCTGGGTCGTCTGCGGTCCGATATTCGAGAACACCTATCCGAAACACATAGGAAGCAACCATGTGATGGTGCCGGATTCTTTCTTCAAGGCATTGCTGGCCAAGCGCAGGGATGGTTCCTATGCTTCAATCGGCTTCATATTCCCGAACAAGGCTTGTGAGAGGAATCTCATGAACTATGCGATGACGGTGGACGAGCTTGAGAAGAAACTTGGCATGGACCTCTTCTATAATCTGGACACCAAGGCCCAGGATGACTCCGAGGCTGTGATGGATCCATATGGCGACTGGAGGATAAAGGATGCAATACTTAAAGACTAACCATATACAAACACACATTGATGGAACAACTTAATTTAACTTGTCTTCATGACAACCACGTGGCCCTCGGAGCCAAGATGAGTCCGTTCGCAGGATTCGACATGCCGATCCAGTACACTTCCATTACGGAAGAGCATCTGGCAGTGCGCCAGAATGTGGGTATGTTCGATGTCTCCCACATGGGGGAGATATTCGTGAGCGGTCCCGATGCGGAGAAATTCGTGAACCACGTATTTACCAATGACGTGCGTCCGATGGCTCCCGGCCAGGTCCTTTACGGAATGATGCTTTATCCTGACGGCGGAACCGTAGACGATTTGCTCGTTTACAAGGAGTTCACTCCTGACCACTATCTGCTGGTGGTCAATGCTGCCAACATCGAGAAGGATTTCGATTGGATCAAGGATAATTCCGAAGGTTTCGACGTACAAATCGAGGATGATTCCCGGAATTGGGGACAGATTGCCCTTCAGGGCCCAAAGGCTGAAGAAACACTCGTAAAGGTTCTTGGATTCGCTGCCGAAGCCGCCGGTCTGTCTTTCTATACCTTCAAGGATTTCGAAGATGCCGGGATGAGAGTCATAATCAGCCGTACGGGATACACCGGGGAAGACGGATTCGAGATCTATGCCGCCCCTGGACTTATCGTCAAGTATTGGGAGGCATTGCTTGCGGCAGGAGTCACTCCTTGCGGACTTGGCTGCCGCGACACCCTGCGTTTCGAGGCCGGCCTTCCTCTCTACGGGGACGAGCTTACTCCTGAGATTTCTCCTGTCGTGGCCGGTTTCAGCATGTTCTGCAAGTTGGACAAGGATGAATTCATCGGCAAGGAAGCTATCGTGGACCAGAAGACGAACGGAACACCGATGAAACTCGTCGGAATCGAGATTGAAGACAAAGCAATCCCTCGTGCCGGCTACCCGGTCGAGCTTGAGGACGGGACCGAGGTCGGAGTCGTGACCACGGGCTATCACAGCATCTCCCTTGACAAGAGCATCTGCTTCGCCCTTGTAAAGAGGCAGTTCGGCGCCCTTGATGCCCCTCTGAACATACGCATCCGCAAGAAGGTGTTCCCTGGAAGGGTGGTAAAGAAGAGATTCTATCAGACAAATTACAAGAAATAATATAACCAATTAAAAATCAAATTATGAGCAAAGTAGTTGAAGGTCTCCGTTACAGTGATGACCACGAATGGGTAAAGGTGGAAGGCAACATCGCCGTCATTGGTATTTCAGATTTCGCTCAGCATGAGCTGGGTGACATCACTTATGCCGATCTCCCTGAGGTTGATGACGAGGTCGTCGCAGGAGAGGAATTCGGAGCACTCGAAAGCGTTAAGGCTTCCAGCGAGCTGATGTCTCCTGTCTCCGGCAAGGTGGTCGAGGTCAATGCCGAACTCGACGACGCTCCTGAGAAGATCAACGAGGACGCCTATGAGGCTTGGATCATCAAGGTCGAGATGAGCGACCCTTCAGAGGTTGATGCCCTGATGGACGCCGCCGCATACCAGGAGTTTTCCGATAAGTAGTCATGGCTTCATTCCAGTATTTCCCACACACCGAAGATGATGTCCGCAAGATGCTGGACCGTATCGGAGTAGGCTCGATCGACGATCTCTACTCCGACGTTCCTCAGGATGTCATCTACAAAGGAGAATATGACCTCCCGGATGCAATGTCCGAGGATGAGGTCAGGGAGTTCTTCGAGAACCTGGATGCAAAGGATTCCAAGCTGAAGGTCTTCGTTGGACAGGGCTCCTACGATCATTACACTCCTTCAGTGATTCCTTATATCACGTCCAGGTCTGAATTCCTTACTGCTTACACTCCTTATCAGGCTGAGATCTCCCAGGGTACCTTGAGGTATATTTTCGAGTACCAGAGCATGGTCTGCGCCCTTACCGGCATGGATGTCAGCAACGCTTCCATGTACGATGGCCCTACAGCTGCTGCTGAGGCTGTCAGGATGTCCCTTGCTTGCACCCGCAAGAAGTCAAGGGTCCTGGTTTCCAAGACTCTCCTTCCTAACGTGATCAGGACCATCGAAACATATTCCCGCTACAGCGGAATCGAACTCGGGTATCTCCCTGTGATGGACGGACACACCTGCCCTCATCACATGAAGGCAGAGCTGTCCAAGGGAGACGTTGCAGGTGTCATTGTCCCTTCAGTCAACAGGTTCGGCATCATTGAGGACCTCACCGGCTTCGCCGATGCCATCCACGAGGAAGGCGGTGTCTTCATTGAGTATTGCGACCCTTCAGCGCTTGCTGTATTGAAGACGCCTGCGCAGTGGGGTGCCGACATCGCAGTAGGTGACGGCCAGAGCCTTGGAATCCCGATGCAGTTCGGAGGCCCTTACGTTGGCTTCATGGCTTGCAAGAAGGAGCATCTCCGCAAGCTTCCGGGCAGGATCGTCGGCGAGACAAAGGACACCGAAGGCAGACGCGTATTTTGCCTTACCCTCCAGGCAAGGGAACAGCACATCCGTCGTGAGAAGGCCACTTCCAACATCTGTTCTAACGAGAGCTTGATGGCTCTGTTCGTAACGGTATATGCTTCGCTGATGGGCCCTAAGGGTCTCAAGGAGGTCAACGACCGTTCCTATGCGGCAGCCCACTATCTCCATGACGAACTTCTCAAGACAGGGAAGTTCGAGGAGGTATATGACCAGCCTTTCCTCAAGGAATTCGTCTTGAAGCCACTTGTAGATGTTCCTGCACTCCAGCAGAAGCTTTTGGACGGTGGATTCTTCGCTGCCCTCCAGGATGAAGATGGCAATGTTTCTTTCTGTGCAACTGAAAAGCGTACGAAGGCTCAGATTGACGAGCTCGTAGCATTGGTGAAGGAGGCCTAGGAATATGAAATATTACGACAAACTCATATTTGAACTCTCCAAGGAGGGGAGGACAGGTTATTCTCTCGGCACTTCCTCATTCGCCGTTGACGGCGTTGTTCCGGATGCTGCGATTCCGGCAAACCTGCGTCGCGAGGACGAACCTCTGCTGCCTCAGGTAAGCGAGGTGGACGTGGTGCGTCATTACACCAATCTCTCTCAGATGAATTTCGGTGTCGACACCGGATTCTATCCTCTGGGAAGCTGTACGATGAAGTACAATCCTAAGATCAACGAGGAGATTGCCAACATGAAGGGCTTCCAGGCTCTTCATCCGCTCCAGCCTGCATCAACCGTGCAGGGTGCCCTCGAGGTCTATGAAGGTATGGGCAAGGCTTTGTCCGCCATCACCGGAATGGCAGGTTTCACTTTCAACCCTTGTGCAGGAGCGCACGGAGAGTTGACCGGTCTGATGATCATGCGCCGTTACCATGAATTGCGTGGGGATGTCAAGAGGACCAAGGTGATCGTTCCCGACAGCGCACATGGCACCAATCCTGCCAGCGCAGCCGTCTGCGGACTGGATGTAGTGGTCGTAAAGTCCAAGGCCGACGGTCTTGTGGACGTCAACGACTTGAAACCTCTGCTGGGTGACGACATCGCCGGTATCATGATGACGAACCCAAACACCTTGGGTCTCTTCGAGAAGGACATCAAGGAGATTGCCGGATTGATCCACGGTTGCGGAGGTCTTCTCTATTATGACGGGGCCAACATGAACCCTCTGATCGGCATGGTTCGCCCTGGAGACATGGGATTCGATATCCTGCACCTCAATCTGCACAAGTCATTCTCAACACCTCACGGAGGCGGAGGTCCTGGCTCAGGTCCTGTCGGAGTATGCGAGAAGCTGCTTCCTTGCTTGCCTGTGCCTAAGGTTGCCAGGAATGCCAAGGGCGAGCTTGAAATCGTCCGCGATGTTGAGCAGACCGCTGGAGAAGTGTCCGGCTTCCTTGGTAACTTCGGAATAATCCTCAGGGGATATGCTTACATCCTGATGCTCGGAAAGCAGAATGTCAAGATGGTCGGAAAGTATTCGACCCTTGCTGCCAACTACATCAAGGAGAGTCTCAAGGATTGGTACAAGCTTCCTATTCCAGCAGTATGCAAGCACGAGTTCGTGTACGACGGGCTTGTCAACGACGGCTCCCGCAAGGCAGCCGACGGTACTGTCGAGAGGGAAGGTGCAACTACCCTGGATGTAGCCAAGAGGCTCTTGGACTTCGGTTTCCATGCTCCTACGATCTACTTCCCGTTGCTGTTCCATCAGGCAATCATGATCGAACCTACCGAAACGGAGTCGGTCGAGACGCTTGATGCATTCATCGACGTGATGAAGGTGATCGCCAAGGAGGCAGCTGAAGATCCTGCTATCCTCAAGGCTGCTCCTCACAACGCACCTATCACACGTCCGGACGAGACCACGGCTGCCCGCCAGCCTGTCCTCAAGTTCCAGGACGAGGTTAGGGAATAATCTTCATCAATGGACAGGAAGATAAGAATAGGACTTGGTGCGGCCTGGCTTCTTAGCGTGGCCGCACTGGTCTTCTTCCTGTATTATGGTCAGAAATACCTGCTCTGTTTCAGGGAACAGCAGCAGATGTTCCTTTTCGATTGGAACTACATCGCAGGATTGCTTGGCAGTGTCGGAGGCTTTTCCGTCCTTTCTGCCAGGTTCCTTGCCCAGTTTTTCATTCCTTTGTGGGCAGGTCCCCTTGTTACGGCTCTGCTTGCCGGTGGATCTGCCTGGTTCATCTGGAAGTCGATGGAACGTTCCGGTGCCGGTTGGGCAGCTTTCCCTCTGTCGTTCCTTTCTCCGGTATTCATCCTGGTTTCATTGCTTGACGGGCAGTATTTCTATCAGGGACTGACTGCCTTTTTCATCGGAAGTGCGGCTTTGTCCCTGTATTCCCGCTGCCGCGGAATGAAGGCCCCTGTAAGGACATCTATAGGATTGGCCATTATCTTGGTATTGTTTTTCCTTGCTGGCCCAGCCGCTTTGCTCTTCGGAGTATCTGCTCTCGTTTGCGATCTCGTTGCCGGGCGCAACAGGTGGGCCTGCTCGCTTTGCCTGCCTGCGTTGGCTTTGCTTTGCGGATTCGTGGCGGTGCAATCCGGCTGGATAGCCACAATGGAGTATTCCTGTACACCAGCCTTCTATTATGAGCTGATGGCGCCCAAGGTCCCATTTATCCATCAAGTGGGCTGGATACTTCTGCCTGTTAGCCTGCTGCTGGCTGCCCTCGTTGGGAATCGTTCCAAGATGAGCGTCGGCATTAAGGCCTTGGTTTTCGCCCTGTCTTTGCTGGTCGTTGTCATCCCTTTCAGAATCAGCTATTTCCGGAATCTGAACAGGGACATGATGAGATTCTGCAGGCTGGAAGTACTGGCTTCGAGGCAGGATTGGAACGGGATCATAAAGCTATGCGGCCGGGATGTCCGATCTCTGGATGATCTCAATTATCTAAACCTGGCCCTGGCGGAGAAAGGAGTCCTTGTCGAAGACTTGTTTAAGTACCCTCAGGCTGGGCCTGAGTCTCTGATCTACGATGAAAAGAGCCAGTCTGCCATCAGTATGCTGAGACTTTCCCACATCCTGTTTTCAATGGGGAACGTGGCTGGGGCGCAGAGCACGGCGTTCAATGCCAATCAAGCTTTTTCCAATAATCCGTCGATGATCAAGATCCTGGTTCAGGCAGATCTCATGAGGGGAACGTATGACGTTGCCCGCAAGAATATCAGATTGTTGGAAAAGACCCTCTTCTACAGGTCCTGGGCAAAGGATCAAGAGAGATTCCTGGACAATGATGAACAGGTCCTCAAGGATCCGGTCCTCGGAAGCGGGAGGAAAGATTTTCCGCAGGATGGAGATTTCGTCCTGAGTCCTTCGCCGTTTGACGATCTCAGGAGGATAGTAAAGACTAATCCGGACGACTTGAAGGCCAGGCAATATGTGATTGCTTACATGATGCTGTCCGAAAAAGCTGACTGACGTATGAAAAGACTGACCATATTGCTTGTTTTGTGCATGATGCTTCTCTCATGCGGGAGGGAAGTCGCAGTCGAGGGGACATTCGGTGCCGATCCGGAAATATTCCCTGATTATTCAGGTGTCACCATCCCTTGCAACATTGCTCCTCTGGACTTTTCGTATGTCGGGGAAGGGGAGTCGAGGCTTCTCGTGGAAGGGGCTTTCGGCAAACGTTGGCTAAAAGCGAGGAAAGGTCTTTATTCTTTTGGGATACGGTCTTGGCGGAAGTTGCTTTCAGCGAGCAAGGATTCCGACATTACCCTCACCGTCGTTGCCAGGAAAGATGGCAAGTGGCTATCCTTCAATCCTTTCACGATATCAGTCAGCGCTGATAAGATCGACCCGTATCTGGCCTTTCGTCTTATCCCTCCTGGTTATCAGGGATGGTATGAGATGGGAATATACCAGCGTAATCTGGAGACATATTCCCAGGAAGCGATCTACCGCAATGTGCTGACGCAGAGGAACTGCGTCAACTGCCACTCTTTCCTGGGCAGAGATCCGGGGAATATGCTGTTCCATGCGCGTGCGATCTTTCCAGGAACGGTGATGATTCGTGACGGCAAAATCACGAAACTGAATACCAAGACTGATTCGACCGTAAGCGCCCTGGTCTATCCTTACTGGCATCCTTCGGGAGATTATGTGGCTTTTTCCGTGAATGCAACCCACCAGAGTTTCTTCAATCATGATCCTAACAGGATAGAAGTATTTGATGCCGAGTCCGATGTGGTGGTCCTCGACACGCGGACCAACCAGATTAAATATTCCCCTCTGACGAAGTCGAAAGAAGCATTCGAGACTTTCCCTACATTCTCTCCGGACGGCAGGACTCTCTATTTCTGCTCCGCCGAGGCGGTATCTCCGATGCCGAAGGAATATGCGGATGCAAAATATAGCCTTTGCCGCATCGGCTTCGATCCTGAAACTTTCACTTTCGGTGGGGATGTCGACACTTTGTACAGTGCTCCATTGAATGGCAAGAGCGTTTCTTTCCCTCGGATTTCGCCTGACGGCAGGATGCTGGTGTTCACGCTAGCCTCATACGGGAATTTCTCCATCTGGCACAAGGATGCCGATCTGTGGGCTGCAGACTTGGCTACAGGGGAGATATTGCCTCTTGATGGTGTCAATTCGGACGACGTCGAAAGCTATCATTCATGGAGCGGGAACTCCAGGTGGCTTGTATTCAGCAGCCGCCGGATGGACGGGTTGTACACTCGGCCTTACATAGCTTATGTCGGTGAAGACGGAAGGCCCGGTAAGCCTTTCCTGCTTCCTCAGAAGGATCCTCTGAAATATTATTCCGACTTGATGGTTTCATACAATATCCCTGAATTTGTAAGTGGTAAGGTGAAGGTGGAAAAGCATGCCGTTTCTTCTGCACTACGGGATTCGGTTTCGATAAAAGTGACGGTTAAGCCAGAATAATTTGGATTTTTAGATTTTTTTGAATTATCTTTGCAATCCACATGGGGTATTAGCTCAGTTGGTAGAGCGTTTGAATGGCATTCAAAAGGTCAGGAGTTCGATTCTCCTATGCTCCACAGAAATCCCTCTCAGAGTAGCCTGAGGGGGATTTTTCGTATCTAGTGGCCCAAAAAATGTCCCATTTTTATTCCCAAATTAATAACAAAAGATGTATACACTCTATTAAAGTCAGTTCAAATTTCGATACAAGCTACAAGAAGGAATAATAACACTCAATCCAATCAAAAAA
>JBGVAE010000055.1:0-40760 GCA_045224215.1 Candidatus Cryptobacteroides sp.
GGATACAAGTTCCGCGTAGCGGGACGAAGGAGACGTTGGGAGGGGCCGGAGTGGAGCGTAGCGGAACGGAGTCCCCCGGACACCCCACACCCATCCCATAAAAAAAGAGGCCAACTCACTTTTGAGTCAGCCCCTTGATATATTATGAAATACAAGTATTTCTGTAGTGATTTACTCTGAGAACTTGGCTGAAAGGAATTCCCTGTTCAGGCGAGCGATGTGCTCGATGGATATTCCCTTAGGGCATTCCATTTCGCAGGCGCGGGTGTTAGTACAACCGCCGAAGCCAAGTTCTTCCATCTTGGCAACCATGTTTCTAGCCCTTCTTGCAGCCTCAGGACGACCCTGAGGAAGCAGAGCGAGGGAACTTACCCTAGCAGCCACGAACAGCATTGCAGAACCGTTCTTGCAAGTAGCCACGCAAGCACCGCAACCAACGCAGGCAGCTGCATCCATGCTCTTCTCTGCCTTCTCATGAGGAATAAGGATATTGTTGGCATCCTGTGCGGATCCTGTGCGGACGGAGATAAATCCACCAGCCTGGAGGATCTTGTCAAATGCACTGCGGTCTACAACCAAATCCTTGATGATAGGGAATGCAGGACTCCTGAATGGCTCAACGGTAATTGTAGCTCCATCCTTGAAATGACGCATGAACAACTGGCAGGTAGTCACATGGTCGTCCGGACCGTGTGCACGTCCGTCAATATAAAGTGAGCAGGCTCCGCAGATACCTTCACGGCAGTCGTGGTCGAATGAAACAGGACCGCTGCTCTTGCAACCTCTCTCAACTGCAACCGGATCGTTTCCTTCACGGATCAGTTGTTCGTTCAAGATGTCAAGCATCTCCAGGAACGAAGCATCTTCTTCGATTCCTTCAATGTGATAGGTCTCGAAATGACCCTTTTCCCGGGCGTTCTTCTGACGCCATATCTTAAGATTGAAATCCATATCCGATTATTCTTTATAATTTCTGGTTTTAACCTCGATGAATTCATACTTGAGAGGTTCCTTGTGGAGTTCAGGCTCCTTACCTTCTCCCTTATACTCCCAAGCAGCTACATACATGTAGTTGGCGTCATCCCTCTTTGCTTCACCTTCTTCAGTCTGGCTTTCAACGCGGAAATGACCACCGCAGGATTCATTCCTGTTAAGGGCATCGCGTGCCATCAGTTCACCTATTTCGAAGAAGTCTTCAAGCCTCAGGGCTTTCTCGAGTTCCTGGTTGAACTCGAACTGGCTTCCTGGAACGCATACATCCTTGTAGAATTCTTCCTTAAGTTCGTTGATTTCCTTGATAGCCTTCTTGAGACCTTCTTCGCTGCGGGCCATTCCTACATATTCCCACATGATGTTTCCAAGCTTCTTGTGCATGGAATCCACGGTCTGTTTGCCCTTGATTCCGAACAAGCGGTCGATCCTGGCCTGGACATCCTTCTCCGCCTGCACGAAAGCAGGATCGTTGATGTCAGTCTTAGGCTCTGCAAACTTGTTGGAAAGGTAATCAGCGATGGTGACAGGGAGTACGAAGTAACCGTCTGCGAGACCCTGCATGAGAGCTGAAGCACCGAGGCGGTTTCCACCATGGTCGGAGAAGTTTGCTTCACCGATGGCATAAAGGCCAGGGATGGTGGTCTGAAGATCATAGTCAACCCAGATTCCACCCATTGTATAGTGGATTGCCGGGTAAATCATCATAGGCTCTTCCCAAGGGCTGACATTGTTGATCTTGAAGTACATGTCAAAGAGATTGCCGTAACGCTCCTGAACCCTCTGGTGACCGAGTCTCTTGATGGCATCGGAGAAATCAAGGAACACAGCAAGACCTGTTTCATTGACACCGTAACCAGCATCGCAACGCTCCTTTGCTGCACGGGAAGCAACGTCCCTAGGGACGAGGTTTCCGAAAGCTGGATAACGGCGCTCGAGATAGTAGTCACGGTCTTCCTCAGGAATCTGGGAAGGTTTGACTTCGTGTTTGCGGAGCCTCATGACATCTTCCATCTTCTTAGGAACCCAGATACGGCCGTCGTTACGCAGGGACTCTGACATAAGGGTCAGTTTGCACTGCTGGTCGCCGTGGACAGGGATGCAGGTAGGATGGATCTGTGCGAAGCAAGGATTTGCGAAATAGGCTCCCTTCTTGTAGCACTGCCATGCTGCAGAACCGTTGGAATTCATAGCATTGGTTGAGAGGAAATAGGTATTTCCATATCCTCCGGTAGCTATAACCACTGCGTGGGCTCCGAATCTTTCAAGTTTTCCAGTCACAAGGTTACGGGCAATGATACCCTTAGCCTGGCCGTTGATCATGACAAGGTCAAGCATTTCGTGACGAGGATAGCTGGTGACAGTTCCGGCAGCAATCTGGCGGTTCAGGGCTGCATAAGCACCGAGAAGGAGCTGCTGTCCGGTTTGTCCCCTGGCATAGAATGTACGGCTTACCTGGACACCTCCGAAAGAACGGTTGGCAAGGTATCCGCCATATTCACGGGCGAAAGGAACACCCTGAGCCACACACTGGTCGATGATGGCGGCACTTACCTCAGCAAGACGATAGACATTGGCTTCGCGGCTGCGGTAGTCACCACCCTTGATAGTGTCGTAGAAAAGACGATAAACTGCATCGTTGTCATTCTGGTAATTCTTTGCAGCATTTATACCACCCTGAGCTGCGATGGAGTGTGCCCTTCTTGGTGAATCGCTTATACAGAATACCTTGACATTGTAGCCTAGTTCACCGAGAGAAGCAGCTGCGGAAGCGCCACCAAGGCCCGTTCCAACAACTATTATCTCCAACTTTCTTCTGTTGTTAGGATTGACAAGACGAAGTTGAGATTTCCTTTTGGTCCATTTTTCTGCCAAAGGTCCGTCAGGAATCTTTGAGATTAATTTATCGGCCATTTTATGATATGTTTTTGTTGTATTTATGCTGGTTAGCAGAAACAGTCTGCAATTTTAGTCATTTTTATCGACGACAGCAAGTTTATGGACGACTTTCGGTAATTTACGTGTATACATAAGTTTGTATTTACGATAAACATTCCTCACGTACTTGTCATACCTCGGTCCGTTCATTCCGCGCTTGAACTTGCTGTCAACATATTTTTCCACCTCCTGGCACTCAGGAATGCATCCTTTTTCGAAACCGTATATTCCCTTGATCACGAGAGACTGGTTGCAGATCTGTGCATTGTCCCCATCCCTGTATTCTTTCATGAAAGCAGGTATATGGTCACTTGTAAATACCTTGAGAGGAATATAAATGCAAGTTGTTGGGCATCCGAGAATAGTCCATGCTACCGTTCTGAGAGGGTCCTCTCCAGGGCGGACACCTTCGAAAACAAGGGCGGAAGAAGATATATCCCTCATTATAGGCTTTCCGGAACGGGAGATGGAATTGAACAATTCCTTATGGGTTGCCGTGGTCATGTCAAGTCCGGCACATATTTCCTTGCATTTCTCCCATCTGTCGACTCCCTTCCTGTCTTCTACGCGGCCGCTCCGTGTAAAGTTAGTCACAACCATATAACCACCAGGTTCGTTTGCTACATCATATCTCCTGTAAGAATGGTTGTTTACTTCGTAATATGAAGCTTCTCCCTTTGCGTCTATTATCCCGAAATTTGCTTCTACTCCATATGGTCTGCTTAGAGTGTCCAGGAAATGTTCGAAATCTCTGAGATCGGCACATACTCCCAGAGCCTTGAACATGAACTGACCTTCCTGATCCATCATCTCATCCGGAATATCATCATCCTTAAGGTCATAGGTAGCTGTGTTCATTATGCAGAATCCAGCGGAATTGGTTCCTGCCCAAGCTTCGCCCTTCTTCGCAGAGGAATTGACAAGAGCTATGAAATAATACTGCGGCCCCTGGAACCATTGCATCCTGTTGTTCACTTCACCTGTGTCGCGATGCTTGAACATTACAGGGCGACCGTCAGCACGTCCGTTGGCGGAAATGATGACGGAAGTGCAGCAGAAAGCCTGGAATGAAACCGTAAGGAATAAAACAGTTAATAAAAACTTAGAATAACGAGCCATTGTCAATCTTGTTTGCTTCAAGTTCTGATTCCAGTCCCAAGTGCCTGTAAGCCAGTTCAGTGGCAATCCTTCCCCTTTGAGTCCGAACGATGAATCCTTCCTTAATGAGGAAAGGCTCATAAACTTCCTCGAAGGTTCCCTGGTCTTCACTGATTGCGGTAGCAATCGTGTTTGCACCGACAGGACCTCCCTTGAATGTGGTTATTATGGTTCTCAATATTTTATTGTCTATCGAGTCAAGTCCCCTCGTGTCGATCTTCAGTTTGTTCAGGGCATATCTGGAAATATCCAAGTCTATATGACCGTCACCCATGACCTGGGCGAAGTCTCGTACTCTCTTGAGAAGAGCATTTGAAATACGAGGAGTACCCCGACTCCTCAGGGCTATTTCCCGTGAAGCATCATCATCGATGGTTACATTAAGGATCCTTGCGCTTCTCCTCACTATCCTTACAAGGTCGGAAGTATCGTAATATTCAAGTGCGCAGTTGATTCCGAACCTTTCCCTGAGAGGAGCCGTAAGAAGGCCGCTCCTGGTGGTAGCACCTACAAGGGTAAAAGGATTGAGGCTTATCCTGACGGAACGGGCTCCGGGTCCCTTGTCTATCATGATGTCAATCACGTAATCTTCCATTGCGGAATAAAGATATTCCTCAACTTCAGGAGAAAGGCGGTGTATTTCGTCGATGAAAAGTACATCACCTGTTTCAAGCGAAGTAAGTAGTCCTGCAAGGTCTCCAGGTTTATCCAGCACCGGACCGGATGTTATCTTCATGTTCACACCCATCTCATTTGCGATGATATGGGCAAGGGTGGTCTTTCCTAGTCCGGGAGGACCATGGAAAAGGACATGGTCAAGGGCTTCACCCCTCATCTTGGCAGCCTTGATATAGACATTGAGGTTGGAAACGATCTCTTTCTGGCCTGTGAAATCTTCCAGTTCCTGCGGACGGATTATTCCGTCCAAATCCTTATCTTTGTCGGCGTTTGTATTGTGCGGATCGAACTCTGTCATCAGAAATTCATTTATACAATACAAATATATTGATTTATTTTTATATAAATTGATTGTGATTTATAGGTTGTTAAAATGTTGATAACTTAATTAATTTATTGATTATAAATATTTTAACAATATAATAACCTGTTAATAAGGTTAAAGTTACTTTGTTTATCGATTGTTGAAAATACTCCCGTTTTGAGCATTTAACAGTTTAAATGAGTTTATTAACAGGGTTATCAACAGGTTATTGACATTTTTTTGTAACGTATGTTGATAAGTTCATTGTCTTCCAGGAAACTGGCAGGTAAGATAGGTCTTGATAAAGAAATTTATTGTAAAGGGCTCTTTCTTTCTGCCAGATGGTTTGTAGTTTCGCAAAGTGCCCTGGAAGGAACACATCTCATTATCCTTCCTGATAAGGAAAGTGCGGAATATTGTGCTTCTGACCTTTATTCACTTGTTGAAGGTGATATAGTTTTCTTTCTTCCAGACAATGGAAAAGGAGTTGAAAAGAGCAATTACAAGTCAACCCTCGGAGTACAAAGGACTTCCGCTATAGGAAAGATACTCTCAAATCCAGGCAATACGGACAGACTGTTCATAGTAAGTTATCCTGAAGCACTTGAAGAGAGTATTCCTAAAACCAGTGAGATAGAAAGATCGGTCCTGAGATTGAAAAGAGGGGATGAAGTATCATACGATGAAATAAAGGAAAGCCTTGCAGGACAAGGATTTGAAAAAGTTGATTTCGTTTCGGCTCCGGGCCAGTACAGTATCAGGGGTTCTATAATAGATATATTCTCATATTCATTCAATGATCCTTTCAGGATTTCTTTCTTTGGAAACGAAGTAGAGAAGATAAACGTATTTGATTGCAACACACAGCTTTCAAAAGAAGAAAAGACTGAAGTTGAGATATTTCCGGATTTATCTTCAAGTGAAGGGGATTCTGGTGAACAAAGCATTGTTTCCATCTTTCCTGTCGGAACTACAGTCTGGTTCGATACCTTCGATTTGTATGATGAAAGGAGCTTTATCGGTGAATTAAGTTCTTTCAACAAGGTTTTCCTTCAGGTTCCGCTCGGAAAAAGCGCTGAAGATGCTATAGCTTTCAACATAGCACCGCAGCCTGTTTTCAACAAGAATTTCGAAATACTCACATCCGATATAAGGAAGAATATTGAATATGGTTACAAAGTATTCATATTCAGTGAAAAGAAGAGTCAGATAGAGAGGTTGAAATCCATTTTGATAGAAAACAGCGGTCTTGTTCCTGATTTCATGGAAGGAAGGAATATCCACTCCGGATTCATAGACCATGACGACAAGATATGCTGCTATTCAGACCATGAGATTTTCAATCGATTCCACCGTGTGAGTCTGAGAAGGACTGTGGACAAGAGTGAACAATTGACTCTTAATGACTTGACTGCATTCAACATTGGTGACTATGTAGTTCATATAGATCACGGTGTGGGAATATTCGGTGGCCTTGTGAGGATGAAAGACGACAAGGGCAGGATGCATGAAGTTGTGAAACTGATGTACAAGGACGGTGATGTTGTCTTTGTTTCAGTCCATTCTCTGAATAAGATATCTCGTTTCCGGCCGAAGGACGGGGAGGTACCTAAAATAAACAAACTTGGATCCAAGAGCTGGCAGAATCTCAAGACCAGCGCGAAGTCCAAGATAAAGGATATTGCGAAAGACCTTATCCAACTTTATGCAAAAAGGAAAGCTTCAAAAGGTTTTGCATTTTCCCCTGACAGTTACTTGCAGGAAGAATTGGAATCCTCATTCATGTATGAAGATACCCCGGACCAGGAAGCAGCCACCAAGGCGGTAAAGCTTGACATGGAAGATGACAGTCCGATGGACCGTCTGATCTGCGGAGATGTTGGCTTCGGAAAGACTGAGATAGCCATAAGGGCCGCTTTCAAAGCAGTAACCGACGGAAAGCAGGTGGCGGTCTTGGTACCTACCACCATCCTTGCATTGCAGCACTATAACACCTTCTCTGCCAGGTTGAAGGACTTTCCATGTTCCATAGAATATGTAAGCCGGCTCCACACCGCAAAGGAAATAACCCAAATAAAGAACAGGCTCAAGGAAGGAAGACTGGACATTGTGATAGGTACCCACAAGATGCTCGGAAAGGGTTTCGAATTCAAGGACCTTGGACTTCTTGTTATAGATGAGGAACAGAAATTCGGCGTTACAGCCAAGGAAAGGCTACGTCAGCTGAAGTCTTCCGTGGACACGCTGACCCTCACGGCAACCCCTATTCCCCGTACCCTTCAGTTTTCCCTTCTGGGTGCAAGGGATCTGTCGATTATAAATACACCACCTCCGAACAGGATTCCTACCCAGACAGAAATAATCCTCTTCAATCCAGACGAGATAAAGAGCATCATAAACTATGAATTGAACAGGAACGGCCAGATATTCTTCCTGCACAACAAGGTTGAAGAATTGGATTCGATATACGAAATCCTCCATAGGCTGGTTCCCGACATGAAGATATGCGTTGCCCACGGTCAGATGGATTCTAAGGAACTTGAAAACAAGATGCTGGATTTCATCCGTGGGGACTATGACCTGTTGCTCTGTACCACCATAATAGAAAATGGTCTGGACATACCGAATGCAAATACGATAATAATAAACCAGGCTCAGAACATAGGACTCAGCGACCTGCACCAACTTCGTGGCAGGGTGGGTCGTTCCAACAGAAAGGCATTCTGTTATCTGATAGTACCTCCTCTTATCAGCATAACCGACAATGCCCGCAGACGATTGAAGGCGATCGAGGAATTCTCGGACCTTGGCAGCGGATTCAACATTGCCATGCAAGACCTTGACATCAGAGGAGCAGGAAACCTTCTTGGAGCCGAACAAAGTGGCTTCATAATGGACATGGGCTATGAAGCATACCAGAATATCCTTGCTGAAGCAATGGAAGAACTTGGTGTAGAAACAGGAATATCCACACACAGGAAGGATGAATCATTCGTTTCAGATTGTTCGATAGAAACAGACCAGCCTGCCATGATCCCTGATTCCTACATAGACATCACCGCAGAGAAGATAAGGATATACAAGCAGCTTGATTCAATGCTCAGCGACAAGGAGATAGACCGGACCAAGGCAGAACTGGAAGATCGTTTCGGAGAACTTCCAGAGGAAGCCGGGAATCTTTTCAACGTCGTAAAGATAAGGAACCTTGGAGGAAAACTGGGCTTTGAAAAGGTAATAATAAAGAACGGCATGATGATCATGTTCTTTATCTCAAACCCGATGTCTCCATATTACAAGACAAGTACTTTCACGGACATTCTCGGAAAAATAAATGCGAACGACCAGGTTTTCAATTTGAAACAGTCAGAAGGAAAATTGAAGATAGTTACCCGTGGAATAGATTCCCTCCAGAAGGCTCTCAAAGTTATGAGCAGGCTGCAATAACAAAAAAAATGACTATTTTTGAAAGATGCCGAATCTTTTGATAGAAATAGGTAACACTGCCCTTAAGGCTGCGTGGTCTGACGGGATGACTCTCGGAAAGACTTTCCGCTACCAGGGAGAAAAGATGTTCGAGTTCATCCATTCGCTGGTTGGTAAGGAAAAGCCGGCTGTGATGGTTGTATCTTCCACGATCGACGTTAATCCTATCCACGAAGACTCTCTGCGTTCGGTATGCGGTAAATTGATAATCCTCGACAGGAAACACTCGGAAACAGTGGTCTCTTATGGTCTTCCTGAATATCTTTCTCCTGACAGGGCAGCTTCCGTGTTGGCCGCAAGATATCTTTTCAAAGGAAAAGGCTCCATGGTTTTCGATTTCGGAACAACCCTTACCGTCGATTTCATAGATGAAGAGGGTCAATATTCAGGAGGTAACGTTTCTCCAGGTTGCAGGACCAGATTCAAGTCTCTTAACAGATATTCAAGGACTCTTCCTTTGGTGGATACTCCTGTAAACATAAGACAGATAGGAAATTCTGTCAAATCCTCGATAGAGTCCGGTGTTATCAGCGGCATAATGTTTGAAATCCAGGGGTACTTGTATTCCTTTCCTGAAAAAGTTGTAGTTTTTACGGGAGGAGACGCTTTATATTTTGCAAAAAGAATGAAAAACTCCATCTTTGTAGTCTGCAATCTTGTGTTGATGGGGTTGGCATTGATAGCTGACGACTATGTTGAAAGGAACATATAGGATAATACTCCTGATAGCTTTCAGTCTTTTCTGCGTTCTTCCTTTAAGGGCGCAGAATGAAGCGTACAATTCCTATTCCCCATATTCGATGTTCGGGATAGGTGACATTTCCAAGCAAGGATCCGCTTATAACAAGTCGATGGGAGGAGTTGGTATAGCGACTCGGGACAAGAGAGCATTGAATTATCTCAACCCTGCTTCTGTAACTGCCCGCGACATTAAAACCTTCATGGCCGACTTCAGCTTGGCTCAGGGTAACAGGTATTACAAGCAGGGAGACATGCATTCTTCGAACAATACGTTCAACATCTATAACGTAGCGTTCTCCTTCCCCGTGTATAAATCGCTTGCGATGTATGTCGGCTTTTCTCCTTTCAGTGACATCGGTTACAAGATTTCTTCCAAGGAAACGGATCCGGAAATCATTTCCAAGACAGGAGTAATCACCAATACTGCACAAGGTTATGGAGGTGTGTCCGAGGTGTTCCTTGGAGCAGGATTCACTCCTTTCAAAGGATTTTCAGTAGGAGCAGAAGGGCAGTATTATTTCGGAAAACTGAACAAGAACAGTACGTTCGACCTTTCCAGCACCGGTTACAGGGATATTTACAGCGGCTATGAGATGCACCTGAATTATTTCTCAGGCAAATTCGGTGTGCAATATGAGACACCTTCGATAGGTGGAGTGACTGCTGTGTTTGGGGCTACATACCGTCTTAAGACCAATATGAGCGGAACGGTTGACAGGTTTGAAATACAGACGATTTCTTCCATCAACGACTCCACTCCTTCCCCAAGGACCTATACCGACACCCTCGGAATCGGAAACAAGGTGAAGTTCGCCCAGGAAATAGGGGCAGGAATCGCCCTGAGGGGCAACAAGTGGACTGCGGAAGTGAATTATCTAAGGTCTGACTGGTCCTCTTGCGGACTGGACAACGTTCCTGGATTCGCAACCGTAGGAAGCGCGGTTTTCAGTGCAACCTCTTCCCAGTCAGTGAGGGCCGGATTCTCCTATGTTCCTAACAGGAATGATATCCGTTACTACAGAAGAAGGATAACATACAGGGCCGGAGCATATTGGGACCAAGCCTATTACAAGGTCGATGGAAACAACATAAACGCGTTTGGTCTGACTTTTGGAGCTACTCTTCCTGTATTCAGCAACAGAACCGGAATCATAAACGGGTTGACATTGGGAGTCGACATCGGACAGAGAGGTTCTACGGCAGGAAATTTGGTAAGGGAAAGATATATAAACTTCAACATAGGACTTAACTTGCTTGACATTTGGTTCCTGAAACCAAGGTATGATTAAATTTAGATTTGCTTGAAATAGTTAAAACAAATGACCATGAAAAAGATTACACTAGCTCTGCTTACACTTGCCGTGTCTTTCACGGGGATCAGACTTTCCGCCCAGGACAAGTATGGTCCGAATGCGGATGAGTGCAAGAAGTACCTCTCTTATTATGATGAGTACTACAAGCAAAAGAATTACGATGATGCTCTTCCTAACTGGAGAAAGGCATACAGCATTTGCCCTACTACAGCTAGCGAGAATATGTTGATCAAGGGTTCCACCCTCTTGACCAGGCAGATTGCGAAGACCAAGGATGTTGCTGCACGCAATGCTATGATCGACACCCTGCTCACCCTTCAGGACCAGAGGGCGGCTACATATCCAAAGAACGCTGTCAAGGCTCTCAACAACAAGGCCAGGTACATCGTCCAATACAAGCTGAAGGACAACCAGTTCGTTTATGACGAGATCGGTAAGGTCATCGAGCAGAACCAGGAACTGACCAACTTCGCTTCCTATGTTCCTTATTTCAATGCGGCTGTGGCTCTCAAGAACGAGGGTAAGCTCGATGTTGAAAAGGTTCTGGATGTTTACGAAGCATCAGTAGGCATGCTTGAGAAGGCTGCTGCTACCGACAGCGTGGAACTTGTTGCAAGGGGCATCGACAAGGATGACATCAAGAAGATCAACGAAGCCAGGAACGGTCTTGACCTGACCTACATCGACAGCAAGATCGCAAGCTGCGAAGACCTGCTCGGACTGTTCACTCCTCGTTATGAGGCAGATCCTTCCGACATGGCTCTCAACGCCAAGATCGTGGGTATGCTCAATACCGTCGACGGATGCCAGAACAATGACCTTTACCTGAAGGCTGCTACAGCACTTTACAGGAACGAGCCTACCGCCAAGACTGCATACAGCCTTTACAGGCTCAACCTTGCACAGGGTAACACCGATGCAGCGCTCAAGTACATCGAGGAAGCTTGCAGCTTCAATGATGTTGACAACGCTACCAAGGCAAAGTACAACATGGAGGCTTCCAATGTCTGCGTGAAGAAGGGCATGACCGCAAAGGCATCCTCTTATGCCAACAAGGCAGCAGACCTGGATTCCAGCTATCAGGGAAGGGCTTACTACATCACAGGTACCATCTGGGCTTCTACCCGTTGCGGTGGTGATGAGGTTACCTCCAGGGCAAATCTCTGGGTTGCTGTGGATTACCTCCAGAGGGCAAAGGCAGCCGATCCTTCACTGGCAGGCGACTGCAACGCCCTGATAGGAAGGTATTCAGCAAGCTTCCCTGCAAAGGCAGACGCTTTCATGTATGACATCGTGGACGGACAGTCCTACACCGTCAACTGCGGAGGAATGCACGCTACCACGACCGTCAGGACAAGGTAATACATGACACCAAAGACCATTACGATGATTGCAACCGCGATTGCGGTTGCTTTCGTCGTATATTCATGTAAAGGAAAACTTTCCGAGGCGGAGAAGCTCGACCTCGAAGAAACGCCGGTCCAGACTGTGGACAGCATGTTCGTCGTCCAGACGAAAACCGGTAATCTTCAGATGAGGGTTGAGGCCGACATAATGGAGCGCTACGACAACGACACCTGTTCCTATGAACTGTTCCCAAAAGGACTTCATGTGTTCGCTTATACAGACGGCGATGTCTTGGAGACGGTGCTTCATTCCAACAATGCCCGGCATTTCAAGAGCAAGAAACACAATATAGAACAATGGTCTGCATTCGGCAACGTGATAGTGCAGAATGTCCTCAAGCAGCAGACCATGGAGACGGACACGTTGTATTGGGATCAGGCGAACAAGGAAATCTATACTGATTGCTATGTCAGGATGTTCAATAAGGACGATTTCATGCAGGGATACGGCATGAGGTCGGACGAAATGGCAAGGAACGCAATCATCTACAGACCATTCAACAGCTACGTGTATGTCATTGAAGACACGACCCGTGTAATCATCGATTCGGTCAACTTTATCGGTCCTTTACTTAAAAAATAGTGTTAAATTGATTAAAAATCACTATCTTCGCACCCCAATATCAATTTGTTTGAAATTTAAAACAATATAAACAATGGCGATTCTTCAGAAAACTCGCGACAAAGCCGGCCTTGCAGTGTCCATCATCATTGCATTGGCCCTTCTGTCATTCATCGTTGATCCGGGCACTCTTGAGTCCGCTTTCAACATGATGTCATCAAAGAACAATGTAGGTGAAATCAACGGAAAGGCTGTCTCTTACACCGATTTCCAGCAGGACATCGACAGGTTCACTGTCGTCAACGAGATGGTTTCCGGTTCCTCTGCCCAGAGTGAACAACAGCAGCAGCAGATCCGAAACGCCGCTTGGCAGAACCTCGTGGACAAATATCTGTTCACCAAGAAGGCTGCCGAGGCTGGCATCAAGGTAGGTGACGAAGAACTCAAGGAACTCCTTGCAGGAGACATGGTATCTCCAGTCATCTCCCAGAATCCTGCATTCATGGATGAAAACGGCAATTTCAGCAAAACTGCACTGCAGAACATCATCAATGCTGCCCAGACCGATCAGACCGGACGCCTGAAGACCTACTGGGACTACATCCAGAACACCGTTTACACCCAGCAGTTCTATGCTAAATACGGTTCCCTCTTCTCAGCCAGTAATTTCCAGAATCCATTGATGCTCAAGAGGGCTATCGCAGACAACAACGAGACAACAAACGTCGACTTCGTCCTCGTTCCTTCCTTTGGTTCTGACAGCACAGTCACCGTGACCGGCGAAGAGATCCAAAAGTACTACAACGACCACAAGAAGCTCTTCCGCCAGAACGCTTCAAGGGATATGGAATATGTTGTGTATGAGGTCACTCCTTCTTCTGCTGACATCCAGGCAACCAAGGAATCCATGGAAGCCATCTATGACGAATTCGCTTCCACCGACGCCGTCAAGTCTTTCCTTGCCAGGAATTCCGAAAAGTCGCTTAGCGAGTACTGGTACCGTCCAGGCGAACTCAATACCATCAACAGCGACCTCAATGAGTTCGTGTTCAGCAATACCGAAGGAACTTCTCCAATCGTTTCCGACAACGAAAACGTGTTCTATGCAGGAAGGATCATGGCAACGGCTGCCGTTCCGGATTCCGTCTATGTAAGGCATATCCTCTTCCGTGCAGGTGAAACCCAGGAAAGGATCGACAGCGTCCTTGATGTCGTTTCCAAGGGAGAAAGCTTCTCCAACCTTGCAAGCACCTTCTCCGCTGATGTCCAGAGTGCCGCTGACGGCGAGTTCGGCAACATCGGCTGGATGACCCAGAGCTACATGATTCCTGGATTCGAACCTACGCTTACCGCCCAGGTTGGCAAGCCATTCGTGCTAAAGACCCAATATGGAACCCACATCGTGGAGGTTACCAAGAGGACGGCTCCTGTCACAAAGAAACAGGTTGCCATCCTCCAGAAGTCTTCCCTTGCGAGCAACGAGACCTTCAATGAATATTACGCAAAAGCCAGCAAGTTCGCGAAGCTCGCTGCCGGCGACTACAAGAATTACAAGGCAGCTGTCGATACTCTCGGTGTTTATTCCCATCCTATGACTGCCGTTCAGGAAAGCAATGACACCTACGGCACCATCAATCAAGCCAAGGAAGTTACCCGTTGGGTCTTCGACAACAAGGTCGGAAAGGTTTCAGACATCATCACTGTCAATAACAACTATTTCTTCATCGCTACGGTTACCGGCATCCACAAGGAAGGTATTGCTACCCTTGAAGAGACCAGGGATGTCATCCGTCAGCAGCTCTATGCTGAGAAGGCCGCAGACAAGGCTGCCGCTGATATAGCACAGAAGATCCAGGGGATGACCGACCTCCAGGAGATTGCTGAAAAGCTTGGTACCACTGTAAGTTCAGACGTTGATGTAAGATTTGCTTCAATGTCAGGACAGGGTCTCGATCCTAAGTTCATCGGAGCCGCAGTTGTTGCTCCTGAAGGAAAGGTTTGCGGTCCTGTTGCCGGAACCATCGGTACTTACATTTTCAAGGTAAACAGCCGCGACACCGGTGCTTTCTACACCGAGGATGATGCCAAGTCCAACGCCGACCAGATGGCCAGCTACATGTCCCAGATGATCCTTCCGGTCATGATGCTGGATGCCGACGTCAAAGACAACAGGGCTCGCTTCTTCTAATAGCAAACTCCAGAAAACGAAATAAACGGATTAGGGCCGCAGGGGAACAATCCCGTGCGGCCCTTGTCGTATTAAGTGAATTAATAAAGAGTTGTCTTCTATTCGACCTTCCTGGCGCCGTCGCTGATGACGACATCGTAGAACTTAGGATCGTGGCCGAACTTGGCCGGGAACTGCTCTTTGACGGCAGCGATGAAGCCGTCATACAGCTCGTCCTTCACGAGGTTGATGGTGCAGCCGCCAAAGCCTCCGCCCATGACCCTTGAACCAGTGACGTCGCATTTGCGGGCCAATTTGTTGAGGAAGTCCAGTTCTTCGCAGCTGACTTCGTAGAGCCGGCTCATTCCAAAGTGGGTCTGGTACATCATCTCGCCGACGGTCTCATAGTCTCCTCTTTCGAGGGCGTCGCAGACATCCAGGACCCTCTGGACTTCGCCGATCACATATTCAGCCCTGAGGAAATCCTCTTCAGGAATCTGGTCGCGTACTTCGTCCAGCCAGACCCTCTTGGCGTCGCTGAGGAATTCGACTTCAGGATGGTTCTTCCTGATGGCCTTGGCTGCATTTTCGCAGGATTCCCTTCTCTTGTTGTAAGCGGAAGAGGCGAGTTCATGTTTCACGCAGGAATCAACGAGGACGAGACGGTAGCCTTTAGGATCGAAAGGGAAATACTTGTATTCCAGAGTCTTGCAGTTAAGGCGGATAAGGTTGCCCTTCTTTCCGAATATGGATGCGAACTGGTCCATGATCCCACACTTGACTCCGCAGTAGTTATGTTCAGTGCTCTGACCGATCTTAGCGAGGTCGAACTTGTCGATCTTGTTGTCGAAAAGGTAGTTGATTGCGAAGGCGAAGGTGCTTTCGAGTGCTGCTGAAGAAGAGAGGCCGGCTCCAAGAGGGACGTCTCCTGCGAAGACGCAGTCGAATCCTTCGACCTTGCCGCCGCGCTTCTGGGTTTCCCTGCAAACACCGAAGATGTAGCAGGCCCACTGCTGCTGAGGCTTGTCTTCTTCGTTGAGTCCGAATTCTACATATTCATCATAGTCAAGAGAAAAAGCCCTGACCTTTTTGGTCCCATTGACTTTCACTTCAGCCATGATTCCGCAATCTATTGCTCCCGGGAACACATAACCTCCATTATAGTCGGTATGCTCTCCGATGAGGTTGATTCTGCCGGCAGAAGCGAAGAGTTCGCCTTCGGTGCCGAAGAGAGTTGCGAATTTCTCCCTGATCTTGGTTTTCATTTCCATGTTATTGTTTTTTGAATTGATATTCATGGGCAATCCTTACAAATTTAATAATAATTATCGAATCTTTATCATGATGGGCCGATGATCACTGACGCCGCGTGAATATTTGGGACCGGTGTAGGTGCGAAGAGGTTTTTCCCCCGAATGAGTATTATCCCTGACTGTCAGGAAGGGAATCCTTATAACCTTCATTTCTGAGATACGACCTTCATTGACAAGAGTTTCCGAAGCAAATACCAGGTCGATAAGCTCCCATTTCCCTGAATATTTGATTGTTCCTGTGCCCTTTTTCTGCAGAGGTGCCGCAAGGTCTTCTAGTCCTGGTTGCGGTCCGTTCCCGGTCAGTATCCTGAATGCAGGATTGTCCGGGGTGTCGTTGAAATCTCCGATTGCGACGATATTCCTTATTCCCTCCGATTGGAGGGAGTCGGTGACCATGCGCAGCCTTCTAAGGGCAGCCTCCCTTTTTTGCCCGGAGTCCGGACCGTATTTTGAAGGATGATGATTGACAAGGACAGCGAGGGTGTCTCCATATTCTGAAAGGAATTGCGCCAAGAGGATGTCCCTTGTAGTCAGTCCTGGAATACGAAGAGGATTTGACTCAAGAAGAGTCACTCTGTTTGGCCGGTACAGGAGAGCTACGTCGATTCCACGAGGATCAAGGGAGTCGTAATGCACTATGGAATATCCTGCTTTTCTCAGGGAGGTTTCTTCCAGGAGTTCCTTCAGTACGAACCGGTTTTCAATTTCGGCCAGGCCCACCATGTCAGGAAGGCCGCCTTCCTGGTCGGCTATCCAGAGTATGGACTTTGCGACAGCGTTGCTCTTGGCTTCGAATTTCCGTTTTGTCCAATGCCTTTTCCCATATGAGGAGAATTCCTCTCCGCCATTCGAGGCTTTCCAGTCGAAGAAATTCTCAAGGTTCCAGAACATTATTGAAACTTCTCCAGCGGGCTCCTGATTTCGCAACCAGGAGGGAACCGCTTGGAGAAGCATGAAAGTAACCAGGTATAAAATGAAGTTTATCATTTCGGCATCAAAGATGCAGCATTCAAACGTCAAAAAGGAAAAGAAACAGAAATACTTTTTTTTTTTAGATTCGTATATTTGTACAAAATAACCGTATATGTCACTAAAATGTGGGATTGTCGGACTTCCGAATGTAGGGAAGTCAACTTTGTTCAACTGCGTCAGTTCGGGGAAGGCCCAGAGCGCCAATTTCCCTTTTTGCACCATAGAGCCTAACCTGGGATCCACAAACGTACCGGACAAGAGACTTGAGGTCCTTGCGGAAATGTGCAAGCCGAAGAGTGTCGTTCCGGCCACGGTGGACATCGTGGACATCGCAGGTCTCGTGAAAGGGGCGAGCAAGGGCGAAGGTCTGGGAAACCAGTTCCTTGCGAATATCAGGGAGACCGATGCCATCCTCCACGTCCTGCGTTGTTTCGACGATGGTAACGTGGTCCACGTGGACGGAAGCGTTGATCCGGTAAGGGATAAGGAAGTCGTGGACACGGAGCTTCAGCTAAAGGACCTTGAGACTGTGGAAGCCCGTCTGGCGAAGTCTCAGAAACAAGCTACGACAGGAGGGGATAAGGATGCAAAGAAGCTGGTAGCCCTCCTGCTTCGTTACAAAGAGGCCCTTCTGCAGGGAAAATCCTGCAGGACAGTCGAGCTGCTCAACGAGGAAGAGGCGGCAATGTCCCACGACCTTTTCCTTCTAACCAACAAGCCGGTGATGTATGTCTGCAATGTGGATGATGCTTCGGCTGCCGGTGGGAACGGATATGTTGAGGCGGTGCGCGAGGCCACCAAGGACGAAAACGCCGAAATCCTGGTAATATCGGCCAAGACCGAATCGGAGATAGCCGAAATGGATTCCTATGAGGACCGTCAGATGTTCCTCGAGGAAATGGGCTTGCAGGAGTCTGGCGTGGTGCGTCTGATTCAGGGGGCATATCACCTGCTCGGTCTCCAGACTTTCTTCACAGCTGGAGCCGATGAGTGCCGTGCCTGGACCATCCACAAGGGAGACAAGGCCCCTAAAGCCGCCGGAGTGATCCATTCAGACTTTGAAAAGGGATTTATCAGGGCAGAAGTAATCAAATACGAAGATTTCGTGACCCTTGGGAGCGAAAGCGCCGTGAGGGCTGCCGGAAAACTTGCCACCGAAGGCAAGGAATATGTAGTAAAAGATGGAGATATAATGCATTTCCTGTTTAACGTCTAACCTCTGAAGATATGAATAAGTCAACTATTTTCGCACTTTTGGCCGCACTGGCGATAGCAGTGGGCTGTGCTGCAACCAAGAGCGTTCCGGAGCGTTTCGACAGCTTCGTCGAGAAAACGGAAAGCGAATTCAAGGATTACACTGAAGAGGACTGGGAGAAATCCCGTCAGGAATACGAAGGATTCGTGGAGGAGATCAAGGGCAACTATGATTCATATTCAACATCTGAAAAAGTCAAGATGGCCGAGGCTATGGCCCGTTATAATTCCATCCTTCTCCAGAACGGAATAGGAGACGCCACGGAGAATTTAGGGGACTTGTTCGAACAGATTCCGGAGGTCATCAATGGTGTTATAAAGGACATTGATACTACGGCCATACAGCAGAGCATGGACAATTTCGGCAAGACCATCGAGGGTATCCTCAACAGCATCGACACGGGAGCCATCCGCAAGTCGGTTGAGGGAATTGTAAACAGCGTGGACACCGCCCGGATCCGTGAATCCGTAGAGAATATGGCCCAAAGCATCGACACGGCAGAGCTTCGCAAGAAGGTCCAGGGCATCGTCAACAGTATCGACACCGCCCGCCTTCGCCAGAAACTCGAGGCGGTGATAAAGATTTTCGGCGGGGACAAGTAAGCCTTCTTTACATATGAGAAAGTTACTTCTTGTCCTGATGCCTCTTTTCGTTCATTTCTGCGCGCAAGCGCAGGATAAAGGCGTTGTTGTCAGGCCGGAAGTAACTGAATATAAAGAGTTCAAATACAAGGCTTCGGGCTATGAGTGGTCTCTTGACGGGGACTTGGCTTTTGGCTCCGACGGCTTTTTCCGAATGGGTGGCGGACTTTCCACCACCCACGGTTATGTAATCAACGGGAAAGTATTCTTGGGAGCCTCCGTCGGGGCAGACTGCTATCTGAAGCAGAGCAAGGAGACAGAAACCCGGCAGGTGCAGGATGAAGACGGAAACTGGTATGAAGAGACATACCATCCCATAGAGGAAACTTTCATATTCCTGCCGCTTGCCGCCAATGTAAGATGGTACGTGGATGCGTCGGAGACGAAGGGAAAGCCTTTTGTTTCCTTTTCGGCGGGATATTCGCCTTTCCTAAAGGCCAAGTACAGGAATTCAGCCGACTTCAAGCATGATTATGAATATTCCGGCGGCGTCAATGCCAGCGTCATCGGAGGCGTTAGTTTCTGGGGCGAGAAGAACAGGATCAACGCCGGAGCCGGGTATAAGTTCCAAGGATATGAAATGACAGGAAGCCACAGAGCCATGCATTCCTTTGTTATTTCTCTTGGCATTTCATTCCGTTAAGCAATATTCTTTAATAACGGGAGAGTTCTGCCCGCAGTTGTTTCAGGGCATTGTAGACATGGTTCTCTACGGTACTCAGGGAGATTCCCAGTATCTGGCTTATTTCCTTGTTTGACTTGTCTTCCAGATAACTCATCGTAAAGACTTCCCGACAGCGCTCCGGAAGTTTGTCAATCGCTTTCCCGATGACATCATTGAGGTTCTTGCTGAATATGCTTCTTATCACAGGATTGTTGTCCGGAGAATAATAATCGCTCATCAGCAGGATGAGATCATACTGATAATGGGACAGAAGCCGGTCGGTCCGTTTGGACTTACGGATATAATTCATGCTTCTGTTGAATACGGAACGAAGGAGATAATTCTGCAAGTCGGAAGAGTCTCCTTTCAGCCTTTTGCGGTTTTGCCACACGCCGTATAATACATCCTGAACCACATCATCTGCCCAAAAGCCCTTCAGGAACAACCTGGCATAGGAAACCAAGGCAGCATAACGGTCTCGGCAGAGAGCGTTGAAGGCTTCCCTGTCCCCTGCTTGAATCCTTGTTATGAGATCCTGGTCGGACACAGATCTGTTGTTTGATGCGAAGATAATGATTTTTCGTGTTTTGTTTTAGGTGTTTTTCTTCCGACCGGTGTAATAATATCGTAATACCATCAGGATACTACTTAAATACAGAACCGATTATGGACAACAAACAGGATGAATTCCAAGACATCCTTCAGATCATATCCCGGAGCCTCGGGGACAAAGCGACCATACAGGAAGAAGAACATTTGATGGAATGGCTCAAGGAATCGGAAGAGAACAGAAGGTTCTTCGCCGACATCAGTGCAGATTTCTCCCTGCTCAAGACGGTTTCAAGCAAAGACTATAAGGACGATGAAGACTTGATGCTGTCAAGGATCAACAGCCGCATCGATGCCGATGAGACCCTTCGTAAAGCGAGGAAAACCAAGATTATCAGGATATCCAGGATGGTTGCCTCCGTAGCTGCCGCAGCCGTCCTCGTATTCGGGTGTTTCGCGGTTTGGACACATTTCGGAAAGCCTGATGCTGTCGAGATGGAAAGGATATTCAACTCTTCTGCGGAAATATGCCAGTTCGTCCTTGAAGACGGGACGAGCGTTTGGTTGAAGCCGGGTTCCGGAATCAGGTACAATACTCAGAGCATCAGCGACAAGAGGGTTGCCGTACTTTCCGGTGAAGCATATTTCGATGTGACGTCGAATCCTTCGAGGCCTTTTGTCGTGACCACGTCAAACATCAACATCCAGGTCCTCGGAACGGCGTTCTCCGTCAAGACGAATGACAATCTGTCGGACGTAGTCCTTGAAAGGGGTATCGTGAAAATCATTTCTGCGGAGGGTTCGGGAATGGTTACTCTGAAGCCGAACCAGCGTGCGGTTTACGAGGCAGCCACGGGAGACCTTCACGTGGAATCAGTGTACTCCACTTCCTATGTGACGCGGGAATACAACCTCGTTTCCATGCAGGATGTCACGCTCACACAGATAATCTCAAGCCTCGAAAAGCAGTTCAATGTAAAGATCGTTTGTGCCGAAACGGACGATGGAACGCTGTACAATTTCAATTATCTCAAGTCATATTCTTTCGAAGAGGTGCTGGCTATCGTCCGTTACCTAACGGGCGCACGGCTTGAAACGGAATAGCAGACAAACGATAACCAATATATCAAATTCTTTTTTATGAGAACAAAAAACTTTATCAGCCTTTGCATCGTAGCCATACTGATGCTGTCGGCTTCCGCTTTCCCGGCGGGGGCTGCAGAGGCGCCATCGGCGCAGCAAAGGACTTACGATGTGGATCTGACGATGCCTTCGGCAACGGTCAGGTCGTTCACGCAAGCTTTTACTGAAAAGACAGGCGTGCTGTTCTCCTATGAATCGGACCTTGCGTCCAAACCCATAGGGAATGTCTCACTGCACAGGAAAGAGGCTTCTCTGGAGAGCATCCTCTCGGAGGTATTCGGTCAGAGCAACGTTGACTACAAGATCGTCAACAGGACCGTGGTCCTTTCTGAAAAACCGCAGGTGGCCCGTACTGCCGGTGCCAGGCAGAGGATACGAGGAAAGGTAACGGATGCTTCCGGCGCACCGCTTCCTGGAGCGGGAGTAGTCATCAAGGGAACCACCAAGGGTACGACAACGGACCTTGACGGTGATTATTCTTTGGAAGCAGCTCCAGGACAGGTGATAACATATTCATTCATCGGCTATGCCCCACAAGAGGTTTCTGTCGGAAAGAACGCGGTGATCAATGTGACGCTGCTGGTCGATAAGAACATCCTGGACGATGTAGTGGTGATCGGTTACGGAACCCAGTCCCGCAAGACCTTGACTTCCGCGATCGCCAAGGTGGACGGAGACAAGATAATGGATGCTCCTGTTTCTTCCGTCGGTGAGGCTCTGAAGGGTAAGGTAACCGGTTTGCATGTCACATCCAACAACAACAACGCCGGAGAGGCTCCTCGGTTCCTGATACGAGGAGGTTCCTCCATCAACAGAAGCAACGACGCTCTCACACTCGTGGACGGAGTGGAACGCTCGATCAGCGACCTCAATCCTAACGACATCGAGTCCATAGAGGTATTCAAGGATGCTGCTTCTTCTGCAATCTACGGAGCCCGTGCATCCAACGGTGTCATCGTGGTGACAACCAAGAAAGGTAGTGCCTACAAGATGCCTCAGATCGTCTTCGATTCCCAGATGGGAATGCTCGGACCTTCCAGGCTCTGGGATATGGCGAATTCTAACGAATTCCTGAGGATCGTCCGTCCGGCCGCTGCACAGGGACCGAACGCAAGCCTGGTCCTCGACGGACTCAACGGACCCGGAATCGGGAATATCACCTCAACCGCTACATATTCCACCAGGTATCTCAAT
Source organism: Candidatus Cryptobacteroides sp. (assembly GCA_045224215.1). Taxonomy (GTDB): domain Bacteria; phylum Bacteroidota; class Bacteroidia; order Bacteroidales; family UBA932; genus Cryptobacteroides. The sequence goes on from JBGVAE010000055.1 coordinate 22,472, forward strand.
GACGGAGAGGCGGTTCCGGAGGGCTATCAGTCCATGCCCGATCCCGTGGATCCTTCCAAGACTATCATCTTCACCAGCAGGGACTGGCAGAAGGAATGGTTCCGCAACGTATTGTACCAGAAACAATATATAGGTATCAACGGAGGAAACAAGGACATCAAGTATGCTGCATCCGTAGGTTATCTCGGAGACCAGGGCATGCTTCCGATGAACTCATACGACAACCTTACGATGCATGGCAACACATCGTTCAGGGTTACGAAGAACATCGAAGCCTCCACTACTTTCGACATTTCCCACGGAAATGTCCAGCCAACCACGGACAACTACTTTGCCGCGATTGGACGAGGTCTCATGATGTCCCCGACGCATATCGGCAAGTATCCTGACGGAACATTCGCTACCGGAGGTACAAACAAGGTCCAGCAGAGCGCCGAGTTCTATTCCAAGTTCTATGAGCGTGAGAGGATTACGAACCGCGTAATGGGCAGCATCAACCTTAAATGGTTCATCACAGACTGGCTTACGGCAAGCGGACAGTATTCCTATTTCGACAACAACTATCGTGGCAGCTACTATGCTTACGGAGAGATTGATGGAACTCCGAACTATATCGAGCAGACCAGGGCCACGACGGAAACCCGTACCGAAACCACGCGTCAGGCTTTTATAACATACTTGACGGCCGACAAGAAATTCGGCAAAAACCATATCACGGCAACGGCCGGTTATGACTGGAGCAAGTGGCACTATGAATATCTCACGGCGAAGAATACCGGATCGCTTTCCGACAAGATTCCTTACCTGACATCCGGAGGAGACAACACTTCGGGAACGATGTCCATGAGCAACCAGCGCTATGAGACCGCCCTTATCTCCTACTTCGCCCGTGCACAGTACAGTTTTGCAGACAGATACATCCTTGCCGGTACGTTCAGGGCTGATGGATCTTCTCTGTTCCTGGGTGCCAACAAGTGGGGATATTTCCCTTCTGCGTCAGCAGCGTGGATAATCAGCGAGGAGCCGTTCTTCAAACCTTGGAAGGAGACGATGAACATGTTCAAGCTGCGTGTTTCCTACGGCCAGACCGGAAACAACAACATCTCCAGGACTGCGCCTCTCGGAGCTTTCAGCCAGGGGACTTACGCAGGTTACAACACCATCCTTCCGTCCACGATGCAGAACAAGGACCTGAGATGGGAAACCACCACCCAGCTTGATTTAGGTATGGACTTGGGATTCCTTTCGGACAGGATCCGCATTATCCTGGACTACTACAACAAGCGTACTGACGACTTGATCTTCGGTATCACCCTGCCGGATACGGCCCAGTTGACAAGCGTCCAGTCCAATGTCGGAAGCGTCCGTTTCTTCGGAGGTGAATTCGAACTCCATACGGTCAATGTCGACAATAGGAATTTCAGGTGGGAAACCGATATCACATATTCCTACAACAGGAACAGGGTCATAGCTCTCCCTGAGGAGTACAAATATGAAATCCTTGACATGGATGGTAATCCTACCGGAAAATACGGATACCGTATCGGCGGTACTGTCACCGCAACGGGATACCGCTTCGGAGGTACGGCGGTCGGTGAGCCTCTCGGAAGCATCTGGGGATACAAGGTTGCAGGTATCTTACAGACCGAAGAGCAGGCTGCAGCTGCCTATTACGATGATTCTTCACATGGATACCGCCGTTCTGACGGCCTTTCAATCCAGGGCCGCAAGGATGCGGGAGACTTCGAGTGGGTCAACCGTTACGGTACCGCCAAGATGGCCAACGGAGAAGAGAAGATCGATGGTACAGATGTATTCCTCCTCGGAAACGTGATGCCTCACTCCATAGGCGGTATCAACAATACCATCAATTGGAAACGTTTCACTTTCAACATTTATCTTGATTATGCCCTGGGGCATTCCATCTACAATTACATGAAGTCCCGTATGCTGCAGAACACGCTCGGTTACTCGAACGCCAACATCGACGTGTCCCTCTTCAACGAGACTTGGCGTAAACCGGGAGACAACACAACCACGGCCAGGTTCTTCCCTAATGACCCTGATTACGGAAACCGCAACTATTCCCGTGCTTCAGACTGGAATGTCGAGAGAGCGGACTACCTGTGTATCCGCGATGCATCGGTTTACTACGATCTCCCGGATAGCTTTGCAAAGTTCCTGGGAATGAAGAAATTCACCATCGGCGTTACTGGTAACACCCTTTATTACTTCACCGGCGTGAGCGGAGCCATTTCTCCTGAATCCGGTATCGCAACCGATTCTGATGCGAACATGTACTCTTTTACGAACAATGCCAATTCAAATGGTAACCTCGTGCCTTCCGCCAGGAAAATCCTCTTCAATCTCAAGATTACCTTCTAAAAACGCCAGACAATGAAAAAGACAATATATCTCATATTTGCGGCTCTCGTGGGCATTACAGGCCTTAATGCTTGCCACCAGGATCTGGACATCATCTACGACAATGCTCTTTCTGCCAGTATCATGTGGAAGGATCCTTCCGACTTGGAACAGTCCGTTCCCGGCATCTACCAGAGGGTTCGTGGTTTCTTCTCCGGCAGCGAAGCCAACGTCTTCTATTACGGAGAAGTCCGTCTCGGAGATTATATGTGGGGACCGTCCCTGAAGGACAAGGTGCAGGACAACTTCAAGATTTCCTGCCGGCACCAGACTCTCACCCCTAGCAATACCATCGGATGGGCCAATGCTTACAAAGCCATCGACCAGGCCAACGCTGTCTTAGCCCATTCTTCGACATGCAACGCGACGGAAGCGATGGAGAACTGGGCCAATGCACAGGCCTATTTTGCACGGGCTTTCATGTACTTCTATGCAGTCCGTCTCTGGGGAGAGATTCCTCTGAACCTTCTTCCTGTAGAAGGTACTTCCCAGGCAGAAACATATCCTTCACAGGCCACTCAGGCCCAGGTTTACGAACAGATCGGCAAGGACATAGCAGCATGCGAAGCTTGCGGAGACGTTCTCGGCAATGACAAGTATCTCGCCACTAAAGATGCCCTGAACATGCTCAAGGCTGAATATGCTCTCTGGATGTATTCGACCCAGAACGGAGGAGCATCGTATCTTACGATGGCCGAGACGGCTCTCAATGCCATAGGAATATCCGGAAACAAGCTTCTTAGCGACTACTCCAAGATCTTCGACCGCGGCAACCGGAAGAACGCCGAAGTCGTGTTTGCAATGAACAACACTTCTTCAAGCACTGCAGGCTACCAGGTTTACTTCTGCCACACTTCCAATGGCGTAAAGAGTACTTACCGCCAGAATCCTGTTCCGATCTCTTCCACCCAGTGGTGGCACTATTCACAGGATTTCCACAATCAGCTTCTTGCAAGCAAGGCAGCCGGAGACAAGAGAGTAGACACGAACCTCGGTGTCGGCAACTACGGTGCCGACGGAGGCGAACTCAGTTGGTGCAACAAGCTCCTCGGCGACATGAGCGGAAGTACGGTCATATTCGACAACGACCTTCTCTACTACCGCTATGGACTTGCGGTTATGATGGATGCCGAGTTGAAGTACTATCAGGGTAAATACGACGCAGCCCTCAAGTCTCTCAATCTCATCGCAAACCGCGCTTACGGCAAGGATGCTTACACCTCTGCTGCTCCTGATGACGTGCTGAATGCTCTCGTCAAGGAATATTTCCTCGAGTTCCCTGCAGAAGGAGTCATCTGGTGGGCGCTGATCCGTTTGAACAAGATTTGGGAATATGTCCCTAATTCGGAGATTCCGGGCCAGACATTCGCCGACCTGCGGGCAAATAACGCCAACATTCTCCTGTGGCCTATTCCGCAGGGGTCTCTCAACAAGAACACCAATCTTCATCAGATTGCTGGATGGGAATAATCACAAAGAACGAAGATCATGGAAAAGAAAAGAATATTATGGCTTTTGCCTGTCCTCTTCATGCTGGGATTGTTGACTGGCTGTGAAAAGGATCTCAATATGGGCGCTGCTGACACTACTTCCTTGAGGGTGGCGTTATCTCCGGAACCGGGGACGATTCCCGCTGAAGGGACAACATTCACTTCGGCTGTAGTTGTGAACCAGGGCCAGAATTTTGAAGTTCCTTGGACGGTGTCCGTCGACAACAACCCTTCTTGGGTTTCGGTTGAGAGCACCACGGTGGAAAGGACGTTCGAAGGCACATATGGCGGAGATGACGCTACATACACTGTGGCGGCTGTCAAAGTGACCGTATCAGCCAATGCTACAGGGGTGAAACGGACGGCCAACCTCCGATTCACCGTCTCGGACAACAGCTCTGTCAGTTATACGATAACCCAGGCTCAATGATGGATCTCAGGAAATTGATAACGGCAGTTCTGGCTTCGGCCTTGCTGGCATTCCTTCCGTGTAGTTGTGACCCGAAACTGGACATAGATCCGGTGTCACCGGTCACTCCTAACGAGAAGCCCGGCGAGAATCCGGTCAGTCCGACCGACCTTCCAACAGAACCGGCGGCTTGTTCCAACAAGGTGGTGGCTCATCGAGGCGGTTCCGCCGAATGCGGAGTCCCGGACAATTCCAGGGCAGCCCTCAAGTATACGATGAGCCTCGGTTGCTATGCGATGGAATGTGATATCTATTGGACCAAGGACAATGACATCGTCATTGCACACGCCTCCAATACATATTATATCAACAACCTGAAACCTTGGGAGCACACCCTCGAGCAGCTCCGCAGGGCCGGGAAACTCTCCAACGGAGAGGAACTTCCTTCCCTGACGGACTTCCTGGACATCGTCCAGGTTGAGGGCAACTGCACCAAGCTGTGCCTGGACATCAAGAACCTGGACGGCAACCTTACGGACTATCCGATCAAGGCTGTCCAGAGAGCTTGCGAGATAATTGCGGCCAGGAAAGCGGAGAAGTTCTGCGAATTCATCTGCACGGGACAGGCGACGGTTGCTGCCGGAGCGGCGGCATGCCAGGTCAAATACGGCATCCCGATTGGATGGATGTCCACGGCAGAACCGGCAACCCACCTTTCGAAAGGATTCACCTGGGCGAACCTCAGCACGGTTTACATCCAGCCGTACGCGACAAGCTCCCCACAAAGGACCATCGACCAGTATCTCGCTGCCGGCATGCAGTTCAGCGTTTTCAATGTCGACAAGCAGAAAGGTGACGGCAACGCCGCTTACAGTGATGAAGCGGTTGCCTATTTTGTCAGCCGGTACAAGGATCTCCGGTTTATCTGTTCAAATTATCCGAAATGGCTTCTTTCAAAAGTTCAATAATGAATATCATCATGAATATAAAGCATTCAGCAATAGCTTTCTTTATACTGCCGCTTCTCCTTGCTTGCGAACAGCAGGTTGAGATGGTTCCGGAATCAGCTCCGGTGCTTGAGTTCGGCAGCGAAACGGTCAGTGCACCGGCCACCGAGACAAACATAACGGTTGCTGTGAATTCCAACTGTGCATGGACGGCTTCCTCTTCAGAATCCTGGATCATTGTTTCGCCGCAGTCCGGTACGAGAGCAACCAGGACGATAACGCTTACCATAGCCGAAAACACAGTCCAGGAACTGTCCCGTTCGGGTCAGGTGACCCTGTTGGGAAACGGCGTCACAGCGACCCTCAACGTCAATCAGTCTGCTCCTGCAGGTCCGGTTCCTCCGGGCACAGAACTCTACACGGCAGATGATTTCAAGGAATTCCTGTCTCTATCCAAGGATTTCTCTGCCGGCGATGTCACGACTGTTTTCAACGACATCGACATGGGCGGGGCGACGATTTCTCCTGTGGCTGCATATTCAGGCATCCTGAACGGCCAGGATCACAGGATTTACAATTTCAAGGTTGAGTCTTCGTCAGAAACGGCAGGTCTTGTCCTGATGAATAAGGGAACCATAAAGAACATTGTATTCGGTTCCTCGGACGGCTCCAAGTATGATGGCGTCAGCCAGATAACGGCGGAAGACGGAAAGGGAGGTTCCAGCACAGGTCTCGTCGCGGTCAACGCCGGTACGATCGAGAATGTAACTACTTTCGCCACGGTCAAGTTCGTGGCTGGTGAATCCGCAGCGTCTAAGTTCGGCGTAGGAGGACTCGTCGGTACCGCTGCCATCGCCGAAGAGACGGCTTCCGTAGTCAGGAACTGTACCAACAAGGCTTCCATCATGGCTTCCGGCACCCTGGTGCAGGAAACGTCGATAGGTGGTGTCGTCGGTTATGTCAGTTCAAGCGGAACGACCATTGAGTCTTGCACAAACGATGCTGACCTCAGTATCAATATTCCTGTCAAGAAGGTCTTGATGATCGGTGGTGTACTAGGAAGGACAGATGACGGAGGCACGTTCGATAAGCTTGTCAACAACGGTGAGGTTGCATATATCCAGGAAGAAAAACCTTCCACATGGATGAGCATCGGCGGAGTCGTCGGCGGTGCTTACAAGGGAGGAAAGATCACCAATTCGGTCAACAACGGAGCGGTTTCTTCCAACTTGCTTCAGGTTAACCGTATGGGCGGCATCATGGGTGTGATGAACACAGGAGGTACCGTCTCAGGTTGTGTCAACAATGCTGCAGTTACTCTCAACCAGGCTGAGGCCAACGCCAACTGGCAGAGCGTCGGCGGTATCCTTGGCTTCCAGGAGAAGAGCACCAACGCCCTTGACAACATTATCTCCGGCAATACCAACAACGGAGCGGTTTCGGCATATATCGAGAATACGACAACCCATGCCAACAAGGTGGCTGTAGGAGGTATAATCGGAGAAGGCTGCCTGCAGCTCAGCATAACCAACAACACCAATATCGGTGCGGTTACCGCTTCCAACAAGGCTGCCGGAACCGTCTATGCAGGAGGTATATACGGTGCTCTTATCAAGAATTCCGCGACCATCGAGACTTCCGGCAACATCAACGCCGGCAAGGTTTCGGCCGCGACTTCTGACAATGCAGCGGCTTATGCCGGAGGTGCCGTAGGATACCTTGCGGCAGCCAGCGGTGGAGATGCCAACAAGGTAACCCTCACCCTTACTAATGACAAGAATACCGGTGATGTGACGGGAGGTTCATCCACATCCGGATCCATTGCCGGTTTCAATGGCAACGGCAAGCTGGTCGATAGCCAGGTAGGGGGAACTGTCAACGGAAAGACCGTGACCGCTTCCAACATGGCTGCCCTGATCCAGGGAACGTCCAGCTTCGGAACCTATGAGAATCCGACGGCTTTAAACGGAGGCCCTGTCGAAGGGAACGGCATCAAGAGTGTTGATGACTTCAAGGCGTTCCTGACAGCCACCGATTATTCCCAGTGGTCAGAGGAAGGAGTCGTAAGGATCCTGACCGATATCGATGCCTCATCGATAGAGTCTCTCCAGATTCCTTCGATTCCTGCCGGTGTAGTGATAGATGGTTACGATCACAACATCTACAATATCAAGACAGTTTCCCAGGGAACCACCTCCGGTGTGATCCTGGAGAACAACGGAACCATCAAGAACCTCAATTTCGGAACTAAAGACGGTCTGACATATGACGGTGTCAGTTCCATCAGCGCCGCAGAAGGCAAGGGCGGAGATTTCAATGGTTTGGTAGCAGTCAACAACGGAACCCTTGAAAACATCAAGACTTTCGTGACAGTCAACTTCGTGGCAGGATCTTCATCCGCAGAAATGGGAGTCGGAGGTCTCGTCGGAAAGGCCGGAGCCAATTCGGTCATCAAGGAATGCGTCAATAAAGCTACACTCAATCTTACCGGAGCACCGAACATGATCGTCAACATCGGAGGCGTTGTCGGATTCCTGCCGGATGAAGGGGCCCAGGTATTGAAATGTTCCAACGAGGCTGCTTTGAAAATAACCATGGCCATCAAGAAGGTGCTTCATATCGGAGGCATCGCAGGCAGATCCAATGCCGCGGTCACCCTCGAGGACTGCACGAACAACGCACCGGTTTCCTTCGAGCAGGAGACAGCTCCATCCACATGGATGAGCATAGGTGGTGTTATCGGTTCGATTTACATCGGCGGAACGGTTTCAAACTGCCGGAACAAGGGAGCGGTTTCTTCCAATTCCCAGCAGGTAGTCCGTCTCGGTGGCGTAGTTGGAGTACTCAACACCGGCGGTTCCATCCTGAACAACACGAACGAAGGAGCCTTGACTCTCACCCAGACGGCAAATGCCAACTGGCAGAGCGTCGGCGGTATCCTTGGTTTCCAGGAGAAGAGCGGCAACAATGACAAGGACAACGTAATATCCGGCAACATCAACAAGGGCAACATCACGGTTTCGATTGAAAACTCCACCACTCATGCCAACAAGGTCGGAGTGGGCGGAATCATCGGAGAAGCCTGCCTTGCCCTCAGCGTCACCAACAACACCAACAGCGGAGCGGTAAAGGTTACGAATGCTGCCGCAGGAGCCGTTTGGGCCGGAGGTATCTATGGAGCCCTTATCAAGAACAAGCAGGAAATCACATCTTCCGGGAATATCAACACCGGTTCCGTGACAGCCTCGACTTCCGACAACGCAGCGGCTGCTGCCGGCGGGGTGATCGGCTATATCGCAGGTGCGAGCGGAGGTGATGCCAATACCGTCACCCTCGTGCTCAAATCCGAAAAGAATACCGGTGCCGTTACCTGTGCCAACACGGAAGCGGCAGGTTCCATAGCCGGAAACAATTTCAGCGGAACTTTGGATTCCTGTATCGCAGGAGGTTCTGTCAACGGAACGGCCGTAACCGAGGCCAACCTTGAGGCCATGGTCCAGGGTTCCGGCAGCAAGGGTTCTGTTACCGGTACCACCATAGCCAAATAATCCGTGTTTACTCATAATCACTTTTTTCTTGCAGCGATCGCGCTGGCGGCTCTTATAGCCAGCGCGGGCGCCTGCAATGGAAGGTTGATTCCGGAACCGAGAATTCATCCGGGAGGCGGGGAGGACGGCGGCGGAACGGTTCTGTTCTCCGAGAACTTCGATGCTTGTACCATGTCCGAGGGGCCGTTCGTTCAGTCGGACAATTTCAAGGAGGACTGTGAAAACCCTCTCAGTCACATCTCTTTCAAATCTACCGTATGGAAGACTGTGGCTACATCCCATGTCTGTTCCGAGGAATATATGAACAGCCGGGGTTTCGGCCCCTGGGTCTATCTGTTCAGGGTTTCGGAACGACCAGGCTGCCTTTCCTGCGGAGTGAACGGAGAAGGCAAGCGAGGCATCATCCAGTCTCCGATGCTTTCTTCGATAAAGGAGGTGTCCGACATCAGGGTTACCTTCGACGTGAAGCCGGAACCTTCCATGAACGACAATTTCTGCTTCAAGGTCTGCCTTGCCGGAGTTATCACCTCGGCGAAACTCAACGGTGCGGACTATGCTTTGACGGAACCTCATGACGGAATCGACAACAATCTCACCTTCTCTCGCAATTCGCTGCAAGAAGGCTGGAACACCATTACGGTAGAGGTTTCAAATGCCACGGACGGAACGATGCTGTACTGGTCCAGCGAGAGCAGCGCCAAAAACTTGAACCACGGTTTCTACTTGGACAACATAAAAGTGGTTGAGACAGCCAAGAAGGAACGCCCTGAAAAAGGTCTCCGCGTGATGTTCTGGAACATCCAGAACGGAATGTGGAGTGACCAGCAGGCGGGATTCGTGCATTTCAAGGAATTCATTTCCAAATACGATCCCGATGTCTGTGTATGGTGTGAAGCCCAGTCGATATACAAGGACAGAAGCACCTCCATGTGTTCTGTGGCCAGCCGGTATTTTCCAAATGCCTGGCCGGAATTCGCTGCTTCTTACGGCCATAAATACACGGCGATCGGGGGTTACCGCATCTATGCGGATGACTATTACCCGCAAGTGATAACATCGAAGTATCCGATAGAGACACTGGCCTTGATCACTGAAACGGACAGCGAACACCAGCAGATGGCGGACAACTGGAAGGATGGTGCCAGCCATGCGGCGGAATACCATAACCGGTGCCCGGAAGGTTACTGCCCGGTTGCGCACGGGGCTGCCGTCCAGCAGGTGAACGTGAACGGGACGAAAGTCAACTTCGTAACGCTCCATCTCTGGCCGCACGCTTACAGCTATTATGCGAAGTTTGTGCTTAAGGATCAGAATTACGATTCCAAGAACAGCGCGGGAGGGAACGCACAGCGCGAAGCCGAAATCAAGTACATTTGCTCCAGGAGCATAGATGACCCGAAGCTGTCTTCGGAACAAAACTGGCTCATGATGGGGGACTTCAATACACGAAGCCGTCTCGACAACTGGAGGTACAAGCTTGCTGAGGACAGCCCTTTCCTTGGTAGCCATGACTACATCCTGGACAACACATTCTACAAGGACATAATCGGCCTCCGGTACCCTGGCCACTTCTTCTCCACCCGTACCTGGGCCAATGACGCGGCCGGCGACTACCCGCCACGCTATGATTTCATGTATGCCTCTCCGGCAATGTATTCAAGAGTCTGGAATGCGCTGGTCCTCAATGAGTCTTGGACGAATATGATCTGGGCCATGTCAAATTATTATGATTCGTCGGACCACCGGCCGATACTGGTGGATTTTGAACTTTAATGCAGAAGTAAATGAAAAGAGCTCTGATCATCGCCATCAGCCTGCTGCTCGTAGTCCCATCATTCGGATGGGGACGCCTCGGTCATGCAACGGTGGCCAGGATTGCGGAAAACCACCTGACCGAAACGGCAAAGGAACAGTTATCAAAATATCTGGGCGGTTCTTCTATCGTCGAATATGCTTCCTATGCCGATGAGTACAAGGACAAGCTTCCGTTCGTGAATGGTATCGCCTATCCTCACACCTTCGAGGTGAATATGGATTTCGAACCGTTCAGGGGTATATACGACGGAGACAGATACGTCAAGAACTGTGTCCATGTCATAGAAAACTTCGCAAGCGAACTCAAGGATGCCAGGAACATGACGGATTCCCTGCGGTTCCTGGAGATTGTGCTGATAGTCCATTTTGTCGGAGACATGCACTGTCCGGAGCACATTCGTTACAATCCGGAGGACATGACCATCGGATATTACAAGGTAAAGTATGGAAAGGAGGACCTCCGGTATCACACTTACTGGGATGACAGGTGCCTTTCCACATATCCCTGGAGTTTCGGAGACCTGGCTTATCTGTTTGACACCTGTTCCGAGAAGGAAATCGCGGAAATCACGGCAGGAGGACCTTATGACTGGGCCAGGGACTGCGCAGAACAATCATGGCCGGTACACCTTATAAAAGAGGGAGACACCCTCACCCGGGAATGGCAGCTGGAGACCAGGACTTTGGCCAAGACCCAGATCCGCAATGCGGGGTACCGACTTGCAAAACTCCTCAATATAATCTTTGATCCTAAGTACGCCAGGAAATATCAGAAAAATTCTATATTTGCAAAATAGTAAAGCATTATACTTTTTTTCTGATATGGATAAAGGCAAACAAGTCCCGGCTTTCTGGGGCAAGGAAGATTGGCAGGCCATCTGGATAGGATTCATAGTGATCCTTCTTGCCTGCATCGCAGTTCTGACCAAGGCATTCGATTTTTCAGCAGTCAAGTTCGCAACCTGGACGATGGGAGAGAACCTTTCCGGGGATGCGGCAGCGAAGGTTACTTCACTTGGCGCCCAGCTGGGCAGCCTGGTGTTCTGGCGCAAGCTCCTGGTGACCTTCGTCACACTCGGAGTACTCTTCACTCTTGGCGTCAAGCTCCAGGGAGAGAGCGTGAAGAAATATATTCCTGCCTTCATCGGTCTTTTCGTGATTGCATTGATAGTTCGCTTAATCAGTGCAGAATTCACCCTCAACCGCTATCTTGAGTGGGCCTTCTGGGCTTTGCTCGTGGGTCTTCTGATTTCCAATACGGTAGGAGTTCCGGACTGGCTCAAGCCGGCCATCAAGACAGAATTCTACATCAAGACCGGATTGGTCATAATGGGATTCTCGGTTCTGTTCTCCAACATCGCCAAGTTCGGTCTCTATGGTCTTGGTATCGCCTGGATCGTGACCCCTATCGTAATCATATTCATGTGGTGGCTTGGAACCAGGGTGCTTAAGATTGACAACAAGCCTCTTGTAATCACGCTTGCTTCAGCTACTTCCGTTTGCGGAACCTCGGCAGCTATTGCTACCGCCGCTGCATCGAAGGCAAAGAAGGACGACCTCTCCATTGCGGTGTCCATTTCCATCATATTCACTATCCTCATGATGGTTTTCGAGCCGATGCTGATCCGCGCCTGCGGGATGTCCAATATCATGGGCGGTTCCTTGATCGGAGGCACAATCGATTCCACCGGCGCCGTGGTCGTGGCTGGTACGGCCCTCGGACCAGAAGCGCAGCAGGCTGCTGTCCTGGTGAAGTCCATCCAGAACATCCTGATCGGCTTCATCGCCTTCTTCGTGGCCCTTTTCTTCGCCACCAAGGTCGACAAGACCGGAACATCGAAGGTCGGAGCTTCTGAAATCTGGATCCGCTTCCCTAAGTTCATCCTCGGTTTCTTCGCTGCTTCCCTTATCGCTTCATTCCTGATACAGCCTCTTTGCGGAGCAGACCAGGTGGGCGCCATCAACAAGGTCCTTGACCAGTACAAGAACTGGGCTTTCGTCCTTGCTTTCACAAGCATCGGACTGGACACCAACTTCAAGGAAATCACCAAGCAGATGCAGGGCGGAAAGGTCCTGTGGCTCTACATCATCGGCCAGACATTCAACATCCTGCTCACCTTCTTCGCTGTCTGGTTCCTCCTTTCCGGCAAGTTCTTCCCGATTCCAACTCTCAGCTAGTTGGCGGGTAAATCCCATAAGACGTTCAAAGTGATCACGATCGTTGTAGTGGTGGTCACTTTGATCGTTGTTTCATACATAATGCTCCACGGCATCGGACTCCAGGATTCCCTGGATTTCGGCGCGGGGGCATATTACTATGCGGATATTCCTGATTTCGAGAAATATACGGAAAGTTCGCATTTCACCGCCAAGCTGCCGTACTGGGTTTATGTGGGGCTTTTCCTCGCCTGGGGAGCCTTGATGTACGGGCTCTGGAAATATATTGACAAACACTGACGATGGAAATCAAGGCAACATGCAGGTCTTGCTCGCAGGAGCATAAGGTAGAATTCTGGAACAGGATCAACGTTTCGGAGAATCCTGAATTGAAGGAGAAGGTTAAGGACGGCTCCCTCTTTGTCTGGGAATGTCCTCATTGCGGAACTTCCAACCTGATTTCCGGTCAGATCCTTTATCACGATCCGGAATCGAAGCTGATGGTGTTCGTCATTCCGGAAACCTTCGAAAAACAGCTTGCCGAACTCTCCGCATCGCTGGAGGGATATACCCTCAGGAGGGTGGAAGATGTTGGTTCCCTGATTGAAAAAGTGAATATATTCGATGCCGGACTGGACGATTGCGTCATAGAAATGTGCAAATACGTTTCCAGGATGGAGCTGTCCTCTAAAGAGGAAGGAAGCGCCGTTTCTTCAGCACCCCTGAAGTTCTTCAGGATTTCAGGGCCGGACCACGACCTCGAGTTCACCTACCCTTCCGGAGGCCAGATGCATGGGATAGCACTAGGATTCAATGTATATGAAGATTGCGCCGGAATCCTCCGACGCAATCCTCAGGTCAAGCCCGCTTCCGGCTTCGCAAAGGTTGATTCCTCTTGGATAGCCAGGTATTTCGAATAAGGCTTCTAGAAATCCATTCCGTAAACGACGCCAACGTAGTTCTTTTGAAGGTTGCTTACATTGAAACTGCTGATGTCCTTCCACCAGTTGTGAGCGAACCGTACTCCGAAATATGAGTCGAACGGGATCCACAGGACGTTGCCGAGGTTCATCACCAGGTCTGCTCCGAAGCTGGCCAGGGTTTCCGAGGCGACACCTTCAGGATTGACAAGGAATCTGCTGTCGTTGTGGAAGTTCATGAACGTTACGTCGGCGAAAGGATCGATCTGGAAATTCTTGATGTAGGCAAGCGGACCGAAGACAGCCCAATCTACGGAGAACAGCGGAATAGCATAATCAATAGTGGCCTTTAAAGAATATGTCCCGGCCCTGTTGAGGACTGTGCCGATATTGGTCTCTGCAAAACCGCGAGGAAGCATCGACATGTATCCATCGGTGAAGGAATACTCCTTCCTGGACAGAGTCGTCTGGGCGCTTAGGGTGATCTTGGTGCCTTGGTCGTAACGAAGGCCGGGGAGATAGCCGTATGTGTACAGGTACATGCTCGGACTGTAATACTGCGATCTGTCAGGATGGATCCTGAGCCCTGCCTCGGCTCCGATACCGAGCCTAGGATAGACCTGGGAGGCAGCCTTGGATCTGATGACATATCCTCTCAAGGACAAATCCAGGGTCCTGATCATCGAGTAATTTGTCGAACCGATGGCACCTGCGTCGGTCGCGGTGGTTTCTCCATCGATTTCTTCGATGTTCCTGAGAGCTATCTGGTCGTTGAGCCTGTCATTGCTGAACTTGAAGCCGGCCTGAGGAATAAGGCCCCGGCTGATTCCTCCGGAAGAGGAATTGAACGGAATGTAAGTCGTGAACTTGGCTGAATAGTATGCTTCGTCCCTTTGGGTTCCCTTGGAATAGATCGAGACGGTTTCATCATTCACGTTCGTATCCTGGAACCTCTTGATGTCGAGGGCGGAACGGTCATTGTAGTCCATTGAGAATTCCATCACAGGGAAGAGGCCGGTGTAGATGTAGCGGAAGTGCAGGGAATGCCTGTTGGAGTCTTCCTTGTAAGGGTCTTCGTGTGTATTGTATCCGACAAAACCATAACCGTTGCCAAGCAGGTTCTGGAAGAGGATCGTTGCACCCAGGCCGGCGGTCTCGTAGTCCTTGTCGAAACTCATCTTTTCGATATTACTGTAGTTGAAGTAGATCGGAGCCCATGAATGGATGTGGGGGAAACGGACCTTTGAATACTTCTCTGGCTCGGATATTTCCGGCATCGGGAAGTTCTCGAAAGTGTCCCATTCTCCTCCTGCCAGTTCTTTCTCTTGCTTTGTCAGAGTCTCGGCAACCGGATATTTGTGGACATCTGCGAAAGAGACTTCTTTCATAGGGAGGTCTGAAACGGCGGTCGCGTAGATCATGTTACCTTTCCTGTAGGTCTGGGGATCGCTGGAAGATGCAACCGAGGAATAATACAGGGTGTCGGCCTGGGGGTTCAGGAACGGAGAGTTGATTCCATACCTGGTGACGGTAGCCTGGCGAAGGATGCGGGTGTCCGGTTCCAGGAGGTAAAGTTCGTTGACTCCGGTCCTGTCGCAGACGAAGGAAAGTTCTCCTGCCAGGGCCTTGAGGCTTTTCATTTCTACGCTCTGAGGTTCCAGGAGTGTGGATAAACGGGAACTACCTTCGGCGGCAAGTTCATAGACACCCATTCCGTTTTGTGAAAGGCCGGAAAAGAAGATCCTGTCGCCTACCCAGGCTGTTTCCACGATCTGCAGGGAATCCGGAGCCTGGAAGGATTGGAGAACGGAACCATCTCCTGCGTCAAGGATGCAGAGACGGGAACCGCCTGCGTTGGGATATTCAGCGACAGCCAGCTTCTTTCCATCCTTGGAAGGGGAAGGGTTGAAATAACGATGGCCGGAAGCGAGGGAGACGATCTTGCTTGGATTGGTTGTCTCAACGTAATATATCCTTGAATCTTCTTCAAGTTCCCAGCGCTTGCTTGGGGTTACTTCGGCCCACCAGATCCTGCCGTTGGCTTCGTCATAGCGGATTTCGCCGGTTCTGGCGGAGAAAGGCCTCACCTCCCATTCGGAACCATCGGGGGCGACCCTTACGAGAGCCCTAGGGGCATAAAGACCGCTTTTTACGGTGAATATCCCTGCTTCATTTGAATACAGGCCGGCCCAGTAAGAACTGAAAGACTTGTCTCCGGAAGACACCATCCGGGACGGCATGAAAGGAGCCCTGGCTTCAGCCTCTTTCGTCCAGATGTCGTGGAAGTTTTCCTCAATCGCCCGGAAAGAATCCTTGAATTTCATTCCGGAGGCGTGTTTGATCGTTTTCTGCAGGTTGAAGAACCAAGGCCAACGTACGACTCTGGTGAAATATTCATTCGTGAAGGAAGGATCGTCGAAGAAGACCCTTGTTCCTGCGATAGTCATATATCCTACCCTGTAGTAGTCTGGAGTGTATTTCGTGAACGAGCCGTTTTTCCAGCGCCAGTAATTGCGCCAGTCTCCGGTATCGAAAGCCGGCATGAAATAATTCAGGAAGGAAGCCTGGCGGCCACGGCCGGAGTTCGACAAGGCCGTTTCGGCCACCACCGCATCTCCTTCGAGGAAAGCTGGACCCGGGAAGATACCGGACAATGATCCGGCGAACATTTCTCCGGTCAGGTAATGGAGTAACTTGTACTTCTTATAGGCGCCGAACTGCATCTGTGCGGAATGGCGGCCTTCGTGGATGGCCAGATGCCTTTCCCAAGGGGTCGGGGTCGGGGCATAGGATTCCATCACGGTGTATATTTCCATCCTCTTGGGAGCCCAGGCCACCATGGCGTTGGAGGTGGAATTGTAGCTGTGCAGGACCACTGGCATCTTGGTCCTCTTGTAGCTTATTCCTGTCTTCAGGCCGGACGACCAGGCCAGAGGGTTCCTGGCCCTTTCGAGTTCATAGGCATAGACTCTTGCCAGGGAATCTTCTCCGACAGGATAGATGATACGGAAGTTCTCTGTCTGGATATTCATCCACCTGACCCTCGCAGGGTCGTTTCCTACCAATGAAAACTGTGCGCTCAGGCTATGGCAGGCGAGCGCAAGCAAAACGACAAAAACCAACTTTTTCATAAGTGACAGCGAAGTTAGCGATTTGCATCCTATTAATCTTTCTCCTAGTCGTATTTTTTGCTAAATTTGAAAAATGAAAAGGTCACTTGCATACTTTACCGCTGCCTTTCTGATCCTTCTGTCAGTTGGATGCGGGGGTAGGAAAACCTCAAGGGAAGAAGCCTTCAAACCGGTTCCTTTCCCGGCCGCCCCTAAGGTTCCTTCGGTTATTTCAGACGAAAGGGAAGCTTCGGAATACATCGTGACGCACTTTTGGGATGCCTTCCTAAGCAGGACCCTGCCTTGCGATACGAACATAGTGAACGGTGTCCTGGCCGAAGATGTGGAAAGTGCCGTTGGGGCATATTTGACCATCCTGGAAAACAGATGCAGTTTCGAGACAGGAAAGAAGGCCATCGAAGATTTCTTTGACGCGGTGGAACGGTTCCAAGCGGCGGACACCTCCTCCAATGTGTTCAGCTTCTTCGAGAAGACTGTTTCAAGATATCTCTACGACCCTAATTCCCCTGTGAGGAACGAGGACCTCTACCAGCCTTACGTCAGCGGGCTCGCTTCTTCCGCTTTCGTTTCCGAAGGAATTAAGCCGGCCTATGAACACGATGCCAGGATGTGTTCCCTCAATCAGACAGGAACCGTGGCCACCGATTTCATATTCACCGACCTTGCAGGTAAAAAGCACAGTCTCCATGGGGTGAAGGCTGACAATACTCTCCTGTTCTTCTCCAATCCTGGCTGTCCTGCCTGCCAGGAAATAATCGACGACTTGATGGGAAATCCTTCGATTTCTGACAAGATATCTTCAGGAAAACTGGCCGTAGTGAATGTGTACATAGATACTGATGTGGACGAGTGGAAGGAATATGCAGTCAATTATCCTTCCTCCTGGCTCAGCGGTTACGACCAGAGCTACACCATCCGCACCGACGTCACTTACAACGTAAGGGCGATCCCATCTCTCTATCTCCTTGATTCGGACAAGAGGGTCATAATGAAGGATGCTCCTTCTGATAAAGTTCTTTCTTATATAGCAGAAATAAATTGACAAGCATAGGAATATGAAAACAGACAAGAAGTTATGGGGTGTTTCCCCGGAGGGGAAGGAAATCTTCCTTTACACCTTGGAAAACGAGTCCGGGGCCTTCGTCCGCCTCTGCAGCGTGGGTGCGGCGATAGTTACCATAGCAGTCCCAGACAAGGAAGGAAAGATTGCCGACGTTGTCCTCGGCTATCCTGAGGCAAACTCATATTTCGCAGACGGACCTTGCTCAGGCAAGTGTCCAGGACGCTATGCAAACAGGATCGCGAAAGGGAAGTTCACCCTTGACGGAGTCGAATATACCCTTCCGATCAACAACGGTCCGAACCATCTCCACGGAGGCCCCCAGGGTTTCCAAAACAAGGTTTGGGAAAGCAGGATAACCGGCGATGCAGTAGAGTTCATGTATATA
>JBGVAE010000056.1:0-27032 GCA_045224215.1 Candidatus Cryptobacteroides sp.
GCACAGGTCAATTGGACCATTCAGACTGCCTGCAATCCGCAGGATGTAAAGAATTACGATACAGAGAGGCTCCGCAGCAGCTTCATGATGGAAAAAGTCATGACGGCAAACAAGATCAACCTCACATATTCCATGTATGACAGGTTCATATTCGGTGGAGCGATGCCGGTGGGCAAGGTACTGACCCTGGACACTTTCGACGCTCTGAAAGCCGATTATTTCCTCGAGAGGAGGGAACTCGGCATCATCAATGTCGGAGGAGACGGGATCGTAACCGTGGACGGACAGAAATACGAGCTCGGTTTCAAGGAGGCCCTCTATGTCGGCCGCGGGCACAAGAAAGTGACATTCGCCAGCAATAGTGCAGCGAAACCGGCAAAATTCTACCTCAATTCAGCCACCGCCCACAAGGAATACAAGACCCAACTCATCACCATCGACGGCCGCGAAGGCAGCCTCAAGGCGAACTCCTTCCCTGCCGGCAAGATGGAAGACAGCAACGACAGGGTCATCAACCAGCTGATAGTCAACAACGTGCTGGAGGAAGGCCCATGCCAACTCCAAATGGGACTCACAGAGCTCAAGCCTGGCAGTGTCTGGAATACGATGCCGGCTCACACCCACAGCAGAAGGATTGAAGCATATTTCTACTTCAACGTCCCCGAAGGGAACATGGTCTGCCACCTGATGGGAGAGCCGCAGGAGGAGCGCCTCGTCTGGATGGCCAACGAGCAGGCTATCATGTCACCTGAATGGTCAATCCACGCCGCTGCAGGGACCAGCAACTACATGTTCATCTGGGGGATGGCCGGAGAGAACCTGGACTATGGCGACATGGATAGGATCAAATACACCGAAATGAAATAAAAGATCCAGGACATGCCGAAAGTAATCACATTCGGAGAGATCATGATGAGGCTCTCCACACCTGGCCACTTGAGATTCCCGCAGTCCACACAGTTCGACGCAACATTCGGAGGAGGAGAAGCGAACGTGGCAGTGTCACTCGCCAACTACGGAATTGACACCGACTATGTTACCAGGCTCCCTGACAATGACCTGGCAAAGGCTTGCCTGCGCGACCTGAGGTCCTACGGAGTTGGGACCAGTCATATCGTAACAGGAGGAGAACGTCTGGGAATATATTTCCTCGAAACCGGGGCAGTAGCCCGCCCGAGCAAGGTAATCTACGACCGTGCGCATTCTTCGGTCAGCACCATCCAGCCGGGCATGATAGACTGGAAGGAAGTATTCAAGGACGCAGACTGGTTCCACTGGACAGGGATCACTCCTGCAATCAGCGAAAGCGCAGCCCTGGTCTGCCTGGAAGCGATAAAGGTTGCCAATGAAATGGGAGTATTCGTATCCTGCGACCTCAATTACAGGAAGAACCTTTGGAAATGGGGGAAGACTGCAGCCGAGGTGATGCCTGAACTGGTCGAGGGCTGCGACCTGATCCTTGGAAACGAGGAAGACGCAGAAAAGGAATTCGGGATCAAACCTGAAGGCTTCGACGCAGAACATTCCGATGGAAGCATCGATCAGACCAGGTTCGAGAGCGTATGCCGCCAACTGATGGATCGCTTTCCACGCTGCAAGAAAGTTGCTATTACGCTTCGCGGCTCCATCAACGCCAACCATAACACCTGGGGTGGAGTGATATTCGACGGCAAGTCGCTCTTTGAATCTCGCAGGTACGACATCACCCACATCGTGGACCGCGTCGGAGGTGGTGATTCCTTCATGGGAGGCCTGATCTACGGGCTTCTGACATACAAGGACGACCAGAAAGCGATAGAGTTCGCGGCTGCGGCTTCATGTCTCAAGCACACGATTTCCGGGGATTACAACCAAGTTACGGTCAAAGAGGTGGAAAGCCTCATGGCCGGTAACTCCTCAGGCAGGGTATCAAGATAAAAAAGGATTAGACATGGCAAGGTTCAGAAAACTTGAAACTTTAAGCACCATAAAGGCAACCGGAATAGTACCGGTGTTCTTCAACAGCGACATTGAAATAGCCAAAAATGTCCTCAAGGCATGTTTCGAAGGCGGAATCCGGGCCTTTGAATTCACCAACCGGGGCGATTTCGCAATCACCGTATTCCGTGACCTGTCGATGTGGGCACAGAAAGAATGTCCGGATATGATCCTTGGAGCAGGAACCATCCTGGACGCCCCGACTGCCGCCTTGTACATCCAGATGGGAGCCAATTTCATTGTCTCGCCTTCCTTCAATGAAGAAGTCGCCAGGCTTTGCAACAGGCGCGGAATCCCCTATACACCGGGATGCGGCAGTGTCACTGAAATCTGCAACGCCCAGGAGATGGGATGCGACCTGGTCAAGGTATTCCCTGCCGGGAGCGTAGGCGGGCCAAAGTTCGTCAAAGATGTCCTGGGACCACTCCCATGGACCATGATGATGGCTACGGGAAGCGTGGAACCTACGGAAGAGAATCTCGGCGCATGGAAGAAATCCGGTGTCACGGCTGTTGGCATGGGATCAAAACTGTTCCCGAAAGAGGCAATCCAGGCTGGAGACTGGCAAATGATCACTGATATTTGCAAGAGAGCGATAGAATATTTCAAATAAACTTCAAAAAAGTTTTTTTGATTATAAAATAATTCGTACTTTTGCAGTCCGAAAATCAAGAGCAACCTCTTACGGGTCGTTATGAGATGTGCGTAACGTTGCATTAAAATTATTGAGAAATGGATTTGATGAAAGTTGTAGAGCAGTCTTTCGCTAACGAGAAAGTTGCTTCTTATCCGAAGTTCAAGGCCGGTGACACAATCACCGTTACCTATAGAATCAAGGAAGGTGATAAGGACCGTCTCCAGAAATTCAGAGGCGTAGTTATCCAGGAGAGAGGTGCAACCCCTGTGACAAGGACATTTACCGTCCGTAAGGTTTCAGGTGGTGTCGGAGTTGAGAGGATTTTCCCTATGCAGTCTCCGTTCATCGACAGCATCGAACTCAACAAGGTCGGTAAGGTACGCAGGTCAAGGATCTTCTACCTCCGTAACCTGTCAGGCAAGAAGGCCAGGATCAAGGAGCGCAAGCTCTCTATCTTGAAGAACGAAGAGGCAAAGGCTGAAGCCTAACGAACAATGAAGCGGGAGTTATCCCGCAAAATGGTCCCCTAGCTCAACTGAATAGAGCATCTGACTACGGATCAGAAGGTTACAGGTTTGAATCCTGTGGGGATCACAAAGAGGCGCAGAAATCACTACTGCGCCTTTTTCATCAAAGCCGCGGAATTAGCTCAGTTGGTAGAGCGTCGGCTTCCCAAGCCGAAGGTCGCGAGTTCGAACCTCGTATTCCGCTCTGTAACCAGACAGGCAGCCGAAAGGTTGCCTGTTCTGGTTTCAACTCTTGGCTGCTGAGGTCCGCACGAGCGACCTTCAAGCCCCCGAGGGGCAGCCTTCCGCCAGGAAGGCGGGGGTAACGTATGAGGTCCGCACGAGCGACCTCCGGCTTGGAAAGCCGGGTAGATAGGAACGAATTGAATACAAAGAACCTGGAGCACTGAAATCAATCAGCCTCCTTGCCCGAACCGAATATCAGGATACTGTCAGCTAAGCCTCCGGAATCTCTTCGCCAGGAACTGCGAAAGGAGAATTGCTGGAGATGGAAGGACCACCAACCGAGTACTCCTCCTCTGCCTGAGGAACATCTTCCTCTGCAGGAACCTCTTCCTCCTCAACCGGATCACCACTAGTCAGAGCCTGGAACTCCTCCTCTGTGATCATCTTGCAGTTGCCATTGAACGTAGCGTTCAGATCCACCTGAAGCCTCCTGATGTGAAGATCACCATCAATGACACTCGTGCTCTTGAGAGAAAGAGTATCCTTGACATAGAGGTCTCCATCGATCTGACCCCAGAAATCAGCATTGGTGCAGATGACATCGCCCTTGATGACAGCCTTCTCACCAACGACCACCTTCGCCTGGGAAATAATCTTACCCTCGAAAGAGCCGTCGATCCTGATGTCGTTAGGAGAGATGATCTCACCTTTGATGATTGAGCCAGCCGAGATCCTGCTGACATCGTTGACGCCCGTAGAATCGAATGACCTGTCGTAATTTGCCATAATATCTCAATATTAAGTTAATATTCCTCTATACCAAACCTGCCCCATGGCAGTTCTTGTATTTCTTTCCGGAGCCGCAAGGACAAGGTTCGTTACGGCCTATCTTCTTGTCAGCTTTGATCGGCGTATTGGATTTCTGCTCGCCGTTGGTACTGAGATCATTCCTCTGAGTCCTCATCTGGCTCATGTCAGTCCTGCGGCGAGGAGCCTGTGCAGGCCTGGCCTCGTTCTCGTCACGAAGCGGAACGAAAGCCCTGAGGAGGAATGAAAGCACGTCCTTGTTAAGATCCTCGAGCATGGAAGCGAAGAGATTGTAGCTCTCAAGCTTGTAAACCACGAGAGGATCCTTCTGCTCGTAGGCTGCATTCTGGACGCTCGTACGGAGATCATCCATCTCCCTGAGGTGCTGCTTCCAGTGCTCGTCAATCTGATAGAGTATGATCGTACGGCTGAGAGCCTTCGCAATCTCCTTGCCGTTCGTATTGTAAGCCTTCTCCAAGTTGACACTCAAGGTAAGCATCTTGCGGCCGTCCGAGATAGGAATCGCGATGTTCTGGTACATCTGGCCCTGCTTCTCGTAGATCTGCTTTATGAAAGGATAGACCTTTTCTGCGAGGGCATTCATCCTGCGGTCATATACTTCCTGCATATGGGCGCAAAGGGCATCAGCGATAGCATCAGGATTTGCCCCTGAATAGAAGGCCTCATCGAAACCAAGGTCGATGGACATCTGTCCCATCACATAAACCTCGAATTCTTCGTAAGACATACCATCAGCCCTGCCGGCGATGATGGAAGACGAATCGATCATCATGTTGAGTACGTCGATCTCGATCCTCTCACCCGAAAGGGCATTGCGGCGACGGGCATACACAGCCTCACGCTGATAATTCATCACGTCGTCATATTCAAGGAGTCTCTTTCGGATTCCGAAGTTGTTCTCTTCGACTTTCTTCTGGGCATTCTCTATGGACTTGGAAAGCATACCGTTGACGAGAGCTTCGTCATCTTCCATTCCCAACCTGTCCACGACTCCTGCGATCTTTTCGGACCCGAATAGACGCATCAGCTTGTCCTCGAGAGAGATGTAGAACTCTGAGGACCCAGGGTCTCCCTGACGTCCGGCACGACCCCTCAACTGACGGTCGACACGACGGGAATCATGCCTTTCAGTACCGATGATTGCAAGACCGCCTGCAGCCTTGACTTCAGGAGAAAGCTTGATATCGGTACCACGACCGGCCATGTTGGTAGCGATTGTAACAGCTCCAAGCATCCTGTCTTCCAGATGCTTACGCCCATCTTCCCCGGTGATCGAAGCCTGTCCTGGACTGCTCTGGCCTGCCTGGGCCACAATCTCAGCCTCACGTGCATGCTCCTTCGCATTGAGGACATTGTGCTTGATTCCACGCAGACGGAGAAGCTTGCTGAGGAGTTCGGAAGTCTCGACGTCGGTGGTACCTACAAGTACCGGACGGCCCGAATTCCTAAGGTCCTCGATCCTGTTGATCACGGCATTATACTTCGCCTTCTTAGTCTTGTAGATGAGGTCGTCACGGTCGTCCCTGATAACCGGACGGTTGGTCGGAATGACCACGACATCCAGCTTGTAGATGGACCAGAACTCCCCTGCCTCAGTCTCAGCAGTACCGGTCATACCCGCAAGCTTATGGTACATACGGAAATAGTTCTGAAGCGTAATCGTTGCGAACGTCTGGGTGGCAGCTTCCACCTTGACATTTTCCTTGGCTTCCACGGCCTGATGCAGACCATCGCTCCAGCGGCGTCCCTCCATGATACGGCCGGTCTGCTCGTCCACGATCTTCACCTTGTTGTCGATAACGATGTAATCGACATCCTTCTGGAACATCGCATAAGCTTTCAGGAGCTGGATGACCGTATGGACACGCTCGCTCTTGAGGGAATAGTCTTCCATCAGCTGGTCCTGCTTCTCCTGCTTCTGCTCAGCGGTCAGGGTCTCGTCCTTCTTTATCTCGGCGATCTTGCTTCCCATGTCAGGCAAGACGAAGAAGTCAGGATCGGAAACAGCATTGGCAAGGACATCATGTCCCTTGTCGGTCATGTCAACGGAATGCTGCTGCTCGCTGATCACAAAGTAAAGGGGATCGGTAACGATGTGCATCTGGCTCTCGTTGTCCTGCAGGTAGAAGTTCTCGGTCTTCTGCATCAGCTGCTTCATACCTTGTTCGCTGAGGAACTTGATAAGCGGCTGGTACTTAGGCAAACCCTTGTAGGCACGGTAGAGCAGCAATCCGCCTTCGTCGTTCTTCCCGGCCGCGATAGCCTTCTTGGCATCGTTCAGGATCTGGTTCACAAGGGCACGCTGCTTCTGGTACAAGTTCTCGACATATGGCCTGAACTCCATGTACTGTTCGTCGTCCTCAGCCTTTGCAACAGGACCGGAAATGATCAAAGGAGTACGGGCATCATCGATCAACACGGAGTCAACCTCGTCCACGATAGCATAGTGATGCTTCCTCTGGACCAGGTCCGTCATGTTGACTGCCATGTTGTCACGCAGGTAGTCGAAACCGAACTCGTTGTTCGTGCCGAAAGTGATGTCGCAGTTGTAAGCTCTCTTGCGAGCATCGCTGTTTGGCTCGTGTTTGTCTATACAGTCAACGGAAAGTCCATGGAACATGTACAGAGGACCCATCCACTCGGAGTCACGCTTGGACAGATAGTCGTTGACGGTGACCACGTGTACTCCCTTCCCGGCAAGAGCATTCAGGAATACAGGCAAGGTAGCCACAAGTGTCTTACCTTCACCCGTAGCCATCTCCGCGATCTTGCCCTGATGCAGGACTATACCACCGATCAGCTGGACATCGTAATGTACCATGTCCCAAGTGACCTCGTTACCTCCTGCCATCCAGTGATTCTGGTAGATTGCTTTCTCTCCATCGATCGTGACGAAATCATGATTGATGCTGAGTTGCTTGTCGAAATCATTAGCCGTGACGGTTATGGTTTCATTCTCCTTGAACCTGCGGGCCGTGGACTTCATGATGGCGAAAGCCTCCGGGAGGATCTCCTCCAGGACCTTCTCGATCTGCTCATCCTCTTCCTTCACAAGCTTGTCGGATTCAGTAGCAAGCTGCTCCTTTTCATTTACAGGAATATCTTCCTCGAGTTTCGCCTTGATTTCATCTATCCTTTTCTCAAACGGAGCTTCACATTCCCGAAGTTTTGCTTTAAGTTCCTCTGTCTTAGCCCTCAAGTCGTCATTGGAAAGCTGGTCGATAGGACCGTAAGCGGCAAGGACCTTGTCAAGGAAAGGCCTGACAAGTTTCATGTCCCTGTCGGACTTGGAGCCAAAGACTTTTCTCAGTATACCTGATATTGCCATACAAAAAAATAATCTCTGATTAACTTACAAATTTAGCGATAATCAGAGATATTTACAATTATTAATCCGCAGAAATTCATTCTGCCCATTTGTCAGTCCTGAAAGGTGGCACCGGAATCCCGATCCCACTTGCCAGATTGGACTCGCAGTAATTGTGGAATGAATATCTAACCGCCACAGGATCAGCAATCCCTGTGCAATCCAGTTCAATACGGTTTCCCCTTGTCCACGCCTCCACAGGATGGAAGACCTTGTCCTTCCCTGCCACTTCGAAACCCATGACATTGCCTTGCTTTTCTGTCAAGTGACCGAGTCCGCGGCGAGCATTTGTGAAATGAACCGTGATCTTCTGGTCGGCTGCTTCGCCCTTAAGGACATCGATCTTGAAACCAGACTGTAAGACAGTCCCCGGAGTTACGGACGAATTTGCCGGGAATACGACCTTGTCCGGATAAGGGAATCCACTGCCAACCCGGGTCTGGATGCCATAATCCCTGTCAAGGGCAAGCATTGCGAACTGCATGGCCACAGGGATCTTCCTGGCCGGATGGATGCACCCCTCGTCTCCGAGAGTCTCGGTGATAACGGCTCCCGAGTTCGGAATCAGGCTGAGGGAATTGAGCTGGTTCTCGACGAAAAGGGCCCTCTGAGGATTGGCTGAGTCTCCATAGCTGTAAGGAGCGATGGTGGCGAAATAAAACGGCAAGGCGGCTTCAGTGTCTCCCCACATATTCCTCCAGCATTCCACCATCCCAGCCTGCATCTTGTCGTAATAGGTGATATCCCCTATGTTCGAGCAACCCTGGTACCAGAGGAAACCCTTCAAAGCATATCCCTTCACAGGATACATCCTGGCGTTGTACATGGTCCCGACCTGCACCGGAGCACTGCCTTCCTTCTCCCTGCGGCCCAGGATCACCTTCAGCCTGGAATCAGGTATCCTGCCTTCAAGGGACTTGCGCAGATAGTCCTCGCTGAGCCAAGGCTCTATCCTGCAGCCTCCCCAGGGGCAAGTGATTATCCCAACGGTAATCCCGAGGGTCTTTGCAAGCTGCTTGGCAAAGTGGTATGCCACAGCGGAAGTATTGTACACAACGTTCGCATCCGTGTATTTCCACTCGGAAGGAACCATGGTCATCGGCTCATATGCCTTGTCTGTCTCGACATCGAAGACCCTGACCTGGGACTTGTAGCCGGGAGCATCCAAGAGTGCCTCCAGAGCACCCTCGACTCCCTGGCCATCGAAACCCGTCACATAATGCTGCATGTTCGACTGGCCGGTGCAAAGCCAAACCTCACCTACCATGACATCCTCAAGGACGACCTTCTTCTTCCGGCAGCACACAGTCAATGAATATGGACCACCTGCATCCGGCGTCGTCACCTTTACCTCCCACCTGCCGTCATTTCCAGCTGTGGCGGAGTATTTCTTCCTGTCCCAGGACGTGGCTACAGTCACCTTCGCACCCTTCGCAGCCCAACCCCACACCGGGGCGGAAGTCTCACGCTGCAGGACCATGTGGTCGGTAAAAACCGAAGCCACGACAAACTCCCCTTCAGAAGCCTTCCAGGACTTGTCCATCGCAGGAACATCCAAGTCGGGAAGCAGAAGGAAAGCCGATAACGAAACGACTAAAGCAATGATCTTTTTCATATATGATAAACAATTATTTACATCATCAGAAAGTGTACATCAACCCTATCGTGAAAGAGTCCGGATAGATCTCGTTCTTCGGCCCGGTCCTTCGGATCCATTCCTTGCGAGGGCAGTCGTATACGGTGAGATCCTTGAAATGCCCGGCCCAGAATCCGGCCCCCAGGTCCAGGTTGAAATGCTTGCCCAGCATGACGGTGTACCCGGCGGAAAGACCACCGCCGATTCCGTCCTTGCCTTCTTTCAGGGCAGGGCGGCCGAAACCTGTGTTGCTGAAGTCCATGTACTGGGCCTTTGCCTGGACCCACCAGCCCGAATAGACATACCACGGCCAGTACCGGACTCCGAAATAACCTACTTTCTGCTGGTTGCGTATTTCCATGCTGGAATGCTCACCTGGCTCCGGAATCTCCCCGGAGACAGGCCTCAGGCGCCATCCGTTGTACTTGCCACCCAGATGCAGGGAGAAATGGCGTGAAACGGAAACCCCGAAATCGGCATTCATTGTTCCGACGGCAGCCCAATCGACAAGGTTAGTCTCCAACGACACATTCTGTCCCCGCACGGTGAAGCACAGGAGCGATAACAGCGCGGCAGCGCATATCTTGACGATCAAGTTCCGATTCATCCAAACCGATTCGTTAGATTCACAAAAATACGCTAAATTTGCTTCCCGTCAAAGCAATGGACCGGATAGGACACCTCATATCGGCTATACTCCTGCTTTCCTCAGCCTCCCTTTTCATTCCGGGGTGCGGAACCCAGAAGAAAGTCAAGGAACTTGGGGAAGGAAACATTTCTCCAAGCCTTTCCATGTCCAAGCACTACGAAGCCGATTTGCCGGAACTGCGCATAGACAAGCATGACAGGGACACCCTCGTAGTGGAAGACCTCCAGGGAAGGAAATATCACCTGATGGAAGCCATCAAGGACGAGAATGGCGAGATGGTCGCCAATGAAGTCATCAATGCAGCCGTGGTGAGCGCCAGATTCAGGAATATTGCAGAACGGCACGGCAAGGTGGACATCCGCTTCGAAGTTGCCGTCCCCCAGGAAATGACCGACAGCAAATGGCAGCTGCGCTTCAATCCCCGCATGGAGATGCTCGGGGAAAGCATCGACCTGGACCCGGTGATCATAACCGGCAAAGGTTTCCGCGCAAGGCAGCTCAAAGGCTACGAACGCTACCGCAAATTCCTCGACAGCATCGTCTCCGACACCTCCAAGTTCATCAACATGAGGGACTTGGAAATATTCATAAAAAGGAATATCCCGGACCTGTACGAATTGAAGACTGATTCGACTTTCATCTCTGACGAAAGATTCGAATCCATCTACGGCGTCACTGCGAAGGAGGCTCTCGACCACTACACCAACGGCTTCCTGGTGCGGAGGAACAACCGGCGCATCGCCAGCAAGGACAGGATGTACAGGAAGTACGTCAAGGCCCCGATCGAAACCGAATCCATAAAACTGGACACGGTCATCACCGGAGAAGGAGGAGAATTCATCTACGAATATATCCAAACCATATCCACCCGGGCCAGGCTCAAAAGAGTCGATGTCATCCTGTCAGGAGAGATATTCGATGAAGACAAGAAGATCTACACGATACCTGAAAGCGAACCTCTGAGCTACTACATAAGTTCCCTCAGCACTCTCCTGGACCCTCAGGAAAGATACCTTACCAAGGTCGTCAGCAGGCAGGCGGAAGCCAATACGGTTTGCATGATCGGATTCGAAACCGGGAAACATGAAATCGATCCCGGACGAGGGAACAACCGTGAAGAACTGGAGAGGATCACAGGTATCCTCGAGGAACTGATGGAAGACAGGGAATACGACCTGGATTCCATCTCAGTCACAGCCTCCTGCTCCCCGGAAGGCAGTTTCAGGGAGAATACCAGACTGGCCGCAGAAAGGGCCAAGGCCGTTTCCGGCTATTTCAGCAAATACCGCAAACACGGAATCCGCTTTCTCAGCGCCTCCGTCCCGGAGAACTGGGGACTGCTCGCAAAGATGGCAGCAGGCGACGGGGATCTTTCGGATGCCGACAAGGAAGACTTCCTTAAAGTCCTGGAAATCAGAGACCCTGACAAGAGAGAAACGACCTTGCAGGGGAAACCATATTACAGTCATCTATCAGAAAAGATCTACCCGGAACTACGAAGGGTGGATTTCCTCTTCCACATGCACAGGAAGGGCATGATTAAAGACACGATCCACACTACCGTACTGGACACGACATACATGAGAGGTCTGAAAGCCCTTCAGGAAAGGGACTACGAAACCGCAGTTTCCCTTTTGCGCCCGTACGCCGACTACAACGCAGCTGTTGCCTTCTGCGCCCTGGACCGGAACGCATCGGCGTTGACCATCCTGGAAGCCCTGAAGCCCGACGATAAAGTGGAGTATCTGATGGCAATCCTCAGCTCACGCAAAGGAGACGACAAAGCCGCCCTGCAGCATTACCTTAATGCTGTGGCCTTGAACAGAAGCTACATCCACAGGGGTAACCTCGATCCGGAGATTTCGGTATTGATAAAGAAATACGGTTTAGAAAATGAATGACAGTCCGGCACGCACGCAGTCGGTCTTCCGCATATGTTCCTCGATCTCTGACCGGTTCTTGAGACCGTTGTCATACCCTACCTCGAAACGCAGCATATGGAACACTTCCAGGGCGGCACCCACTCCGATGGACATGTTCAACTTGTCATAGCCATACGGCTCATCGTATAGGTCATAATACTGTGGTTCACCTGATTCCGAAATCAAACCGTATGACCAAACCGGGCCGGTGAAAACCCTTAGTACAAGATCCTTTGAGAATTTCAGGCCGATGTTGAAAAACAACGGCATGGTAAGATATTTTTCCGTAACGCCAGAGATGGTTTCATCGAAACCGAATGACGGGAGATCCTTCCCTTTGAAGCTGGAATAATAGATTCCAGCGGAAAGTCCAACCCGCCCGGAATATGTAAAGTTAAAGCTTGTGCCGATATAGTAGCCTGGCAGCTTGCACTCGTTGAGTGCATGGTCCGTAATTACGGAGTAACCAGCCCCAACTGAAGCCTGTCCGTAAGCGGTGACTCCGGCCATAAGTGCCGACATGGTCAAAATGACAGCGATAAGTCTTTTCATATCAGCACAAAAATAACCATTCCACAGATAAAAACAAAATCAAAGAGGCCGGACTTGAATCCGGCCCCCATTGACATCTTTTATGTCCGATGGCTTAGAAAATGTAAGCTACGCCTGCATGGAGCTGGTTCCTTGTGAGCTTGCTGCCAGCGAGTTCATAGATCTTGTAGAGACCATAGTCATAGCCGACATCGAAGCGGACCATGTTGTCGAACTCGAAAGCGATACCGCCACCTACCTGGACGTTCAGTTTCTCGTAGCCGTCTATATCATACATGTTACCGGTCACGCTACCGATCGCAGCCTCATCCTTGAAGCCATAATGTACGGTAGGACCTGCATAAGGCCTGATGACGAAGCTGTCACCGACCTGGAGACCAACGTTGAGCATTACAGGGACAGCGATACCCATCTGCTTGTAATCAACAGAGTTCTCGCTCTTGGTTGCATAGTTGAAATAGACTCCCGGAGCGATGCCCACAGGACCTGCAAGACGTACATTGTAGTTCAGGCCAGCATAGAAGCCGGAAAGGTTGTTCTCAGAAAGGCCCTGGTTCATTGGCATAAGGAAACCTGCACCGATTGAAGGCTGAGCCATGGCTGCCACTGCGACTGCTACAGTCGCAAAGAGGGTTACAAATAATTTCTTCATCTTTAAATGATATTATATAAGTAAGTAAATATCAGAAAATTAGAACAAGAAGGCCACGCCTGCGTGGAGCTGGTTCCTATGTACTGCTACAGTAGAGCCGCCCCTGTTGAGGAGACCGAAGTCATAACCTACATCGAAACGTACCATGTTCTCGAACTCCAATCCGATCCCACCACCGGCGAGGACTTCGAAACGGTTGTAATCGAGATAATTGGCCACGGTCCCGTCATACATATCCAGATCGACACTGCCTGTCTTTACCTTGGAAGAGATTCCATATGACAGGGTTGGTCCAGCGTAAATAACGCCGTTGAGTCCGTCTGAAATAGGGAATTTCATGTTGAGATCGATAGGAACCTCAAGATAGGATTCAGTAAGGTCACCACTGATGAGTGTGAAATCAGCAACAGAGACATTGACATCCTTGTCTGTCATGTAAGCGAAATAAAGACCAGGAGCAATTCCAAGTCCACTGGTACCAATAGGAAGATTGTAAGAAGCGCCGGCATAGAATCCGTTCAAATTTGCCTTTTCGCTGAATTTAGCCAAACTTAGAATGTTAAGATCGAACTTTGTCTGGCTCATGCCATAGCCTGCTGCCACTGAGAACTGGGCGGAGGCGTTTGTCCCGATGAGCATCAAGCATGCTGCGAGGACTGCTGTAAGGATTTTTTTCATATTACACTAATGATTATAAAGTAATTTTAAAGTTATATCTCTTACCAAAAAGTTATTATCTGCCAAAATCAAGCCAAAACGCTCCCTCTGCCATGGACCGCCTTCTGACAGACATGGCCTCAGGGGCTTTCCGGAACACTTTCCCAAGGTATTTCAGCGGAAGCAGAGAGCGGTATTTGAAGCAGCAATGGAAGGAATACGGTATGATGTACAGGAAGCGGCACAAAGGGCACTTGCGAGTAGGATCTGAGAGCAGCGCCAGGGATTTCATGTATAAATTCCTGAAAATCTTCCTGTCCTTCGGCTCGTTCCTCTCCGCCCTGTCATGGATTGCAATCGCAGAAGGCACGACACCGATGTCGAAGCCATGGAACAAGGCCCTGGAGCAATAATTCTCATCCTCTCCGTAGAATGGGAACAAAGGAGCGAAGAATCCGACCTTCTCAAGGCATTTCCTGGAAACCAGCCAGTGAGCAGCCATCACATATGGCACCGACCACAAGTTCTCACAGATCTCCTTTCTGGCGGAATACGCCCTTTTTGAGAACTGATAGTCCATCTCCTCTCCGCCAGCCTTCATCTGCATGGGACTCAGGATTCCGAATCCCGGATTACCCTCGCAGGCGTCGATCAAAAGGCCAAGTGTATCCGGCATCAGCCAGGCATCCTGGTTCATCAGATAGACGAATCCATATCCATTCGCCATGGCATAAGCCATACCCTCATTGTTGGCGGCCGCGAATCCGGAATTGGAAGGATCGATCCTGAGGATGGCATCGGGATATTTCCGCCTCACAAATTCCACAGAACCATCTGTAGAACCGTTATCCATAATGAAAATGTCCGCCGGAAAGGATGAAGAAGCCACGCTGCCGAGGCAGCGTTCGAGCCATTTCATCCCGTTGTAGACCACCACTATGACCAAGACCTTTTTCATCCCTTAAGCTCGTTGTAATACTTCGTGAATATCTCTTTGGTGGACTTGGTCGTGAATATGCTCCTCCGCACGTTCCTGGCAGTAGCTGCCATTATGGCATTGTGGGAGAAAGGGTCGCTGCAATCCCTGAACAAATACTTGATTCCCCGGCAGGTCTCAACCAGCCAGACATATACTCCCAAAAGGAGATAGGTCAGCCAGAAGCCTCGGGAATAGAAGATCAGGGCTCCCCGGACACGGGTAGGCTTGATCGCCGTTTCCATCCTTGAAGCAGTGGAATTGGCTATGTGGCAAATCCTTACGTCGGCATCCGCATAAACTCCGTAGCCATGCTCATTGAACATGGTCCCTAGAGCTATGTCCTCAGGAGTGAAGGTGTATCTCTCGTCGAACCAGCCCATCCTGCTGAAAGCCTCTGTCTTCGCGAGGAAGGCTGCACCGTTCAGGTTGTAAGTCTTGAAAAGTCCTTCCTGCATGGTCCAACGGGTCTTCCTGGTCTCATTGAATCTGTGCAGGTAATGCGCCATGTAAGTCCAGGCGTTCATCTTCCTGCGTCCGCAGGTCTGCACCCTTCCGTCCGGAAAGATGATATTCGGTGAAACCACAGCTGCGCTGTCCGGAAGCTTGGCAAAATCTGCCACGAGCGAATCTATGACAGGAGTGTCGAAATAGGTGTCGTCGTTGACAATGAAGGTATATTTCCCTCTCACCTCTTCAAGGGCAAGGTTGTTGTTCTCCGCGAAGCCCCTAAGCTCCCTGCTTTCAATCACATTCACCCAAGGGTATTCAGCCTTGAGAGCGGAAAGGTTCCCTTCGGAGAACATGTATGCCACCACGAAGGTCTCATACACCACTGAAGTATGCCTACGTATGCTGTCAAGACACGGACGGAGAAGGTCCATCCGATCCATGCATACTATAACTATGCTGACAAGTGGTTGCATTGCATTCTAAGTTAAGAATAATCTTGCGACTATCCTACGCCAAGTCCATTTAATTTTCAATAAGATACGTTCAGGACCCTTGCAACAAGACGGATCCTGCGCCGCCGAATGCCTTGAATATTCCAGATAAGGTACGTTCCTGACGTTTTTGCCTCCGTCCAGTAGATTGTCCGGAGCGACTCCGGTTTTCCGGCAGACAGGCATAAGAGAAAGCTGGTCGCGCCGGGAGAAGGCATTGTACTCCTCCCACCAGGATTCCGATAAGCAGATGACTGCGGGATCGTTGTGCCGGCGGAATATGAGGTTGTTCTCCATCAAGCCGAAATGCCTCGGAAACCCCTCATCCATAAGATGTTGCCTGACACGTCTTGCTTCCCCGTAACCAATCCTTAGATCCTTGTAGCAAGCCACGATCTCATCATAGACACAGTCCCTTTCCAGGTGCGGAACCTGGGCGATCAGGGATCCACGCCCGGAAGCCAAACGCACGGCATCGTAAATACCAGTTCCCGTTATCGTGATGTTGGCATCGATCCACAAGCTTTCGTCATATTCCTGCAAAACCTTGTGAGGCAGAAGTTTCACATACCTTGAAAGCCGAGTGCGGTCCTCACTTGAATATGGAATCGGCCTTATCTGCCACACCCCTTCCCTCTCCAGGGAAGTATCATCCGAGAAACAGATGTAATCAAAGTCACCATCCACCACCTTTGGCTGGCGAAGGACATCGTAACCACCTACTATGCAAGTATATATAACTCTTTTCATCTGACTGTCGCAGGAAGGACGCATTGGCGCCCAAGTTCTTCGAGATACTCCTTGGTATAGAAATCCATCTTGCCACCGTAACTGGCGAAAGTCATCTCGCCGAAATACGGCTTGCCCCCCGATACGAAAAAATCCATCCGCACTTCCGGAAAGCCTTCTGAAAGGACAGCGGCAGCATCCAGCATCTCTTCCAGACATCCCGGCCGCGGAACCACTCCCCTGCCATCCTTGTAATGTTCAGTGAATACGGAAGCCTCAGGATGGACGTTCCAATCCAGGTCATAGACGTTGACATAGGTTTCGTGGGAAGTCCTTCCGTAGCAAGCCCAAACCGAATACGGCTTACCGTCGAAACACCAGATCTTGTAATCTACAGGAGTGGCTCCCGGGACACCGCCGTCAAGCGGAAGGAAACGCTCGGCGATTATGCAAGGCTTGATGGAATTGTAGTACATTTCCCCGTTCAGGTAGCCGAACTTCTTCTTCAAATGCGAATCCAGGAAATCCCTGACCCGAACTTCGTCGAAACCAACCACCTTGTCCAAGACCAGTGTAGACCCGCTGTCATGGTTGCATTTCAGTACAAACTTCTCCGGAAGTGACTTGAAATCAACCCCCGAAGCCGAATCCCAGACACCGAGCAGAGGATTCAGGATGTCCCCGAGTCCTTTGGAAGCTACATAATCCCTGACCTTGAGCTTGTCAGCACAAACCGTCCAGAGTGACGTGTCCGAGAAACACATGAGCCACTGGATCTTCTCGTTGATGTCCCGCGGATTCTCCCAATCGATCGGATAGCCTGCCCATTCAAGCCAGTCCTTCTCGGCCTGCCTGACACGATGATGGTCCAGCATGTACTCCCTGCGGAGTCTTTTGATATGGTTTTTCAGGCTCATTTGCGGATGAATGGGATCTTGGATCTGACGAAAGCACGCTCTCCGTCAGTAAGGGCGAAAGCATAAGTGGTGATGCAGGTACACAGGGTACCGATAAAGAGGACCGCAAGCAACCTCCACCAGCCCTGTGGGACAAACCTCCATACTACGTAGGTCAGCAGCAAGGTTGTCAAGGCCACCGGCAGCACCTTCAGGATGACTTCCCTGAGGAACATGGAAATAGGGAAACCCACGAGATCCTTCATCAGGAAAAGCTTGACCACATCATTGATGATGTATATTCCGATGAAGACAAGGTAGCAGACATACGCCGGAGCCCCGAGCCTGAATGCGAGCCAAGTCAGGGGGAATATGAGGAAGGTTATGCAGGAAGTCACTATGTAGAAGCGCTTTATGCGTCCGGAAGCCTGCACCACCGTGGACGAGGAAGTCATCAGAAGGTCGAGCATCAGGCATATCAGAGTCAGCCTGGTGAAAAGCGCCGTGCCTTCCGGCACATTCCCTGCCTTCAGCCAAAGGTCCAGCAGCATTTCCGCCTCGAAAAGGAACGGAACAGCCAGGATGAAGATGATAAGGAAGGAATACTTCGCCCCCTTGCATGCGAGTCTGAAGGAATAATCCTCATCTCCGGAGACATAAGACTTCGTAATCTGAGGGTTCAGGGCCTGGAGCACATTGGTCACGAACTGCTTGACCATGCTCTCAACATTGAACGCTATTCCCCGCATCGTATTGAACACGACTCCGAAGAAGTAATTTACAAGTTGCGTAACTCCCTGGATATTGACCAGATAGACTCCGTACGAAAGACCGTTCCACCCAGCGAATCCAAACATCTGCCTGGTGTACTCCTTGTCAAAACGGATTCCTCCCCTGCTCTCTTCGAAGAAATGGCGGCAATATGCCGCATAGAGGAACCTCACGA
This sequence comes from Candidatus Cryptobacteroides sp., assembly GCA_045224215.1. GTDB lineage: Bacteria > Bacteroidota > Bacteroidia > Bacteroidales > UBA932 > Cryptobacteroides. The sequence goes on from JBGVAE010000056.1 coordinate 18,061, forward strand.
ACAAGGCCACGCAGCACATCAGCAGTGCATAAAGGACAAGTTTGTCCATGGACACCTTCAGAAGAGCTATGGCCACCAGCAGCTTGCATATTCCTTCAACGACGCCGATCACGGCGAATGCCGACATTTTCTCGTGAGCGATTATCGTGGCGTTGTAAGGCACGCTGAGCATGTTTATCACGAACGTGGCCAGGGAGAAATGGAACACCCACTTTGCAGCAGGCAGCCTGCCGTCAGGCAGGTTCATCACATTGTCCAGATACCAGAGGCCTACAGGCTCGGCAATCAGCACGACCACGGCAGCCACGATCAGCATGATGGCATTCGCAGTCGCGAACACCCTCTTCAGGCTGGCAGTATCCCCCTTCCCTATCTCTACCGTAAGGAAGCGGCTTATGGAGGTGGCAAGGGAACTGGTGATGATAGCCATCATCGACACGAAGCTCCCCACAGCATCATAGACACCCTTGTCCTCGATGCCCAGGGCACCCAGGACTATCCTTGCCGTGAACAGCCCTATCAGCATCAAGAACAGCATGCGGGAATACAGAGCAAGGGTGTTCCTCGCTATCCGCCTGCTGTTGTCAGATATCTGGTGAGAGCCTTCCATCCGATCTTACTTGAGAGGATTCTTGTCTGAGCGATACCACTCGATGAACCTGGAGATGCCTTCATGCAAAGAAGTGGAAGGCCGGTAGCCAAGTTCACTTTCCAGCTTGGAGCAATCAGCATTGGTCTGATAGACATCTCCAGCCTGCATAGGGAGGAATATCTTCTCCGCCTCCTTGCCGCAAGCATTTTCAATCTCGGAAATGAAGTCCATAAGTTTCACAGGATTGGAGCAACCGATGTTATAGACATCGAAAGGTACTTCTCCTGAAGGAGGATTGTCAATCACCCTGATCGTTCCTTCGACAATGTCATCGATGTAGGTGAAATCCCTTATCATGTCACCGTTGTTGAAGACCTTTATCGGCCTGCCGGCAGTTATGGCATCTGCAAAGAGCATCGGAGACATGTCCGGACGTCCCCAAGGGCCATAGACAGTAAAGAACCGGAGGCCGGTGGAAGCAAAGCCATAGAGCTTTGAATATGAATGAGCCATCAACTCATTAGCCTTCTTGGTCGCCCCATACAGGCTCACAGGCCTGTCAGCCTTGTCCTCCTCGGAAAAAGGCACCTTGGAATTGAGGCCGTAGATGGAACTGGAAGAAGCGAACACCAGGTGACCGACAGCATTATGCCGGCATCCTTCAAGGATGTTCAGGAAGCCTTCCAGGTTACTCTGCAGATAAGCATAAGGGTTCTCGATGGAATAGCGGACTCCAGCCTGAGCAGCCAGGTTCACCACCTTGTCGAACCTTTCAGACTCGAAAAGCCTGTCCAGCGAAGGTTTGTCACATATGGACATCTTGATGAAACTCAAAGCCGGACACTTCGAACTGACTTTCCTTTCCAGGTCAGGGAATGGGCATTCGAAGCCATTCTCAGCCAGCCTGCCGTATTTCAGGCGGACATCGTAATAGTCGTTGATGTTGTCAATCCCCACAACCTCGTCTCCCCTCGCGGCCAAGAGCCCAGACAAACGGGAGCCGATGAAACCGGCGGCTCCTGTAACAAGTATCTTCATATCAATCTTTCTTTTCTTTCTCGTGATATATCCATTTTGGGAATTTGAGCTTGCCCTCCAGTTTCGAGATCTTCGAAGCCCTGGAACTTACGTACGAAGAAGGCTTTCCGGCATTCCGCTTCAGTGGATTGGGAAGGCAAGCCGCAATCAAGCACGACTGACGCCGGCTCAACTTGGCTGCCGTAGTGCCGAAATGATGCTTGGCGGCAGCTTCGGCCCCATATATTCCTTTTCCCATCTCTGCCACGTTGAGATAGACCTCCAGTATCCTTTCCTTCCCCCAGACCCACTCGATAAGCACTGTGAAATAAGCCTCCAGCCCCTTCCGGAGGAATGACCGGCTCGGCAGGAGGAACACATTCTTGGCGGTTTGCTGGGAGATGGTGCTGGCTCCTCGCAGATAGCTCCTCTTCCCGCTCTCATATTCCTCCCTGGCCTGCTTGATAGCCTTCCAGTCAAAACCATTGTGATCGGCATAGAGATTATCCTCGCTGGCTATGACAGCCCTCGCAAGTTCCGGGGAAATATCCTTGTACGATTTCCAAGTCTTGTGAGTATGGAAAGAATCATCGTTCCTGAACTCGATGGACCTCTGGACCATAAGTGGAGTCACATACACTGGGAGCCACTTGTAGGCAACAGTCAGAAGAAGCGACAACGCAACCAAGGCCAGCGGCAGCTTTATGAAAAGCAGCCGCCACAAACGCCCCAAGAAAGTATGTTTCTTACTCATATTCAGTAAGTTTCAAACGAAATTTCAAGCTCTTCCTCCCGTCCGGGAATATCTTCGCTTCTTCCTCCTCGAATCCGAGTTTGCGGTACACGTCGCCGTCGGACCATGAAGCATCAGCATAGCTCATCACATCATCGGGATGCACATCATCGATGAAAGCCTTGAGCAATTTCCCCATTCCGCCATCTACCCCAAGTCCTTCAAGGGAAGCATACCGCACCCATTCGTAGGAACGGATGACATTTTCCCCTTTACGCCATGTCCTTGGACCGGAAAAACCGGCGACGGCCACCAGCTCGCCAGAATGGAACAACCCATAACGGAACCGGCAGGAAGTATCTCCAAGACGGTGGTTAGCTGCAAGGAACGGGCCCGAGACAGATTTCGGAACTTTCCCAACCTCGCAGTTACGGGCATATATCCTCTTAAGGCCGTCCACCTTAGCGAAGACCGGCGAGGAAAGCGTTCACGTTCGCTTCGATCGATTCCTCGGAGTAATCTTCCCTGACGAATTGCTCGCCGGTGATATTCTCATAAAGCTCCACATAGCGGTCGGTGATGCCATTCACGACTTCAGGGGTCATCTCAGGCACCTGCTGTCCCTCGCGTCCCTGGAAACCGTTAGCCATCAGCCACTCGCGGACGAACTCCTTGGAGAGCTGCCTCTGGCGTTCTCCCTTTGCCAGCCTTTCCTCGTAACCATCGGCGTAGAAATAACGGGAAGAATCCGGAGTATGCACTTCGTCCATAAGATAGATCTTTCCGTCCCTCTTGCCGAACTCGTACTTCGTATCTACAAGTATAAGTCCCTGTTTTGCAGCTATTTCCGTACCGCGACGGAAAATAGCCCTGGTATATTCCTCCAGTTTTGCGTAATCCTCGGCGCTCACAAGCCCGCTGGAAATGATTTCCTCACGGGTGACGTCCTCGTCGTGTCCCTCCATCGCCTTTGATGTAGGAGTTATGATAGGTTCCGGGAACTTCTGGTTCTCTACCATTCCTTCAGGAAGCTGCACACCGCAAAGAGTCCTCTTGCCAGCCTGATACTCACGCCAGGCGTGTCCGGCCAGATAGCCCCTGATGACCATCTCCACCTTGAATGGTTCGCACTTGAGCCCGACCGTTACGGCCGGATCCGGCACTCCGACCTTCCAATTAGGAAGGATGTCGCTCGCGGCATCCAGGAACTTAGCAGCTATCTTATTGAGTATCTGACCTTTGTAGGGAATACCTTCAGGAAGTACGACATCGAAGGCAGAAATCCTGTCGGTCACTACCATAACGAGATAATCACCATCGATATCATAAACGTCGCGGACTTTGCCGACGTATTTTCCTACCTGTCCCTGGAAATTGAATCCGGTCTTTACAATTGCTTTCATGTCAAGTGATATTGGTAATAAAATATAAAGTTACAAATTCTTGGAACGTTTGACAATCACATCCACGACCGGGGCTATCTTATCATAGTCGTAACCACGTGAAAGACCGAACTTAAGAAGTTTGAATTTCTCCTGCGGATCTCCCTGCAAGGTCTTGTACTTGGCTTCCAGGACAGATACCATCTTCCTTTCCGCCTCTCCCTCATCCACTTCTTCAAGGGCCCTGGCCACGACATCTTTCGGAATCCCCTTTCCGGCCAGCATGTACGAGATCTTTATCGGCCCCCAGCCGGAAAGGCGGGATTTTTCCCTGGCGAAAGCGGAAGCGTACCTGAGATCGTCCACGAACCTGTCCGCGATGAGGCTCTCAACTATCTTCATGGCCTGCTCCACATCCCCTTCGAAGGCAGTGAGCGCCTTCTTGTAAATGTCAGAACTGCAGTACTCCCGCTTGGAGCACTGGTTCTGAAGACGGTTCAATACTTTTGAATATTCCTCCATGTCAGAAATCGAAACCCAGAGAGAAATAAGCCCCCAGCTTGTTGGACAATGAAGACCAGTGCAGATAGAAACTCACCGGTCCCACGATCGTGTTGTAAGTATATGCAGCACCGACTCCGATGGCATCGGAAACCTCAGGCCCCCAATCTACGAATGCCTTCGGCTTGTCTGCCGCTGCTACGTAATTCGTAATGAAAGTCACGTAGTTGTTCTCGGCGATTTTCTTCCTTGAATCAATCCTTACGAGTCCCATCATCTTGCTCATCGCGGCTGAATAGTTGATACCGATGAAAGGAATCTGCTGATCCAGATACCGCCCTGCCAAAGTACCGCCTACGATGTTCGTGAACGGTATCGGAATGTCATCGCCCATAAGGTAGCGGAAGTTCACGGAAGGGATGAATGCAAGGTCGTCGTTACCCAGCACCTTCTTCGCATCGAACTGGAAAACATGGAAACTGTCGAACCTGTGAGGGAAACTTCCGAAGACCCACTGATATGAAAGCCCGATGGAATGTCCCAGCGTCGGCAGGTAGCCATCGTCCAAGGAATAGTTCCGCGCATCCAGGAAAATGGATACGAAATCGTTCTTCAGGTATCTTGTATCATATTCCCGGAACAACTGGTCGGACAGGATCGAGGATATGTTGAAATAGTCGTTGCGGATGCCTGTCTTCAAATAGAATTTGGACCACTTTATGTTCGAGACGGAAACTTCCTGGCGGATATCCGTCAGGTTCACCCCGAAGAGGTTGGTACCCCAGCTGAACACGTTTTTGCCCGTATGTCTCATCCCCGCCATGAAATTCAGCGTCATCCCATTGGCCGTTACATAGGAATATGCCAGGGATGCCGAAGGACTGGTTCCGATCTTTCCGGTCAAATCCCAAGAGGAACCTTGCAGCTTATGCACTCCCCACCCCACATTCAGGAGCACCGAGACGACTTCTTCCGTGTCGAAGCGCAACCCTACTCCCACATTGCTGATAGGCCCCTTCTTGCAGTTGAACTTAAGCCTGTAAGGCTGGTCGTCCCCCAGGAGTTCATAGTTGACATAGTCGAAGGCATTGGTTCCGAATATGGTAGCGACAGCATTCTCGATCTCGGTGTTTCCCATCCGGGTCCCGGCATCGACCCTGATCTTGCGGTGCAGGTAGCTGCTTTCCTTGTCATCAACGCCGGTGATCTCGACTCCTGAAACCATGACTTTAGTAAGGCGGATGTCATCCGCAGGGACATCCTGCAGCGTGGTCGTATCCGGGCCTACGACACGCTTGATGGAATCCAGGGCTGCAGCATTCTGCAAGGCGGCCAGATATCCTCTTTGGATTATCGTGTCGACACTCCTGGTATCGAAACTCATCATTCCGAATTCGTGCAGGTCAGGTTTCAATGAAACATCAGGAAGGTCCTTGTTGTACTCGAACGAGTTCCTTCCCATCATGTCGATGCTCGTGTTGATGACATCACCGATGTTGTTGATGTCGGCATAACCCAGGTAGCCTGAGGAAAGGTCCACGCCTATCACTATGTCCGCCCCGCACTTACGGGCCAGGTCAGTCGGGAAGTTGTTCCTCATGCCTCCGTCCACCAGGACCATTCCGTCCACCTTCACAGGAGTGAACAGACCGGGGATGGACATCGTGGACCGCAATGCCGTGTTCAACTTGCCCTCCGTCCATATCTTGGCAGTTCCCGTCACCAAGTCGGTGGCAACGCAGAGGAACGGGATCGGCAGATCCCTGTAGAAATCTATCTCATCCTGGTAACCTACAGAGAGTGAACTGAATATATTGTTCACATTCTGTCCGAAAACCATTCCTGAAGGGAGGCTGCCGAGGAGATTGTCCCTCACCAGTCCGGAGGCATCATCCTTACCTGCCCCGAGGTGAATTTCCTTGGAACGGTGAGGATACTGGAGCTCATCCTCCCGCTGGTGGCGGAATTCTTCCTTGTCATAGAAGAACGGGAAAGACAGGACGTATTTCTCCTTGTACTTGACAGTTGTATATGACAGATATTCGCGGGGAACATTGTCCGAAAGCGCCATATCCCAGTCTATTCCCCTGATGAGGCTGTCCAGGTGGTCGGCATTGTAGCCAAGGGCGTATATTCCCCCCACCAGGCCACCCATGCTGGTCCCGAGGACCATGTCCACGGGCATCCCTATGGATTCCAGATACTTGATCACTCCCACATGGGCCGCCCCCTTGGCACCTCCACCGCTGAGCACCAGGGCTACAGTTGGTCTCTTGCGGACCTTTCGGATGGAATCCATCCTGGCCGTAATGACCTCGACGCGGAGATCCTTAGCCTCCCTGTCCGCATCCAGCCTGGCATGCGCTGTCTGGGAATATCCTCCCACCGCCGAAGATGCCAGCAGGATGAGAAGGACAGCGACATTCCTGATAAAAGTTTTCATAATCATTGATTTGGGTTTTCTTTCTTTCTGTGTTCCCCGGCCAGCATTCCACATGCTGCGAGGATGTCTTCTCCACGGGAAGCCCTTATGGTACAGGTGATTCCGTGATTTGACAAACGATCTCTGAATTTCTCCATTACGACCTGTGGGGAGGTCTCGAACGGAGCATCCGGGATCTTGTGGAATCGGATGAGGTTGACACGGCACTCAAGCCCTTTCAGGAGCCTGTACAAGGCATCGGCGTGGCGCTTGTCGTCATTGAGTCCGGCGAACATGGTATATTCGAAACTGACGCGGCGCTGGCCGGTGAAATCATATTCTTTTATCAAACCGATCACATCTTGCAGCGGCCAGGCTTTCTGGACCGGCATGATCTCGGAGCGCTCTTCAGGGAACGGGTTGTGCAGGCTGACGGCAAGATGGCAGCGCGTGGAGTCCAGGAACTTCTTCAGCTCCGGCAGGACTCCGATCGTGGAAAGGGTGATCCTCTTGGGACTCCATGCAAAGCCCCAGTCCGCAGTAAGGACTTCGATGGCGCGCTTGACATTGTTCCAGTTGTCGAGAGGCTCTCCCATACCCATGAATACGGCATTGGTAAGTTCCTGGGCTTCATCGATGGCCAGGAACTGGGAAAGGATCTGAGCCACGGAAAGATGCCCGTGGAAACCCTGCCTTCCAGTCATGCAGAACTTGCAGCCCATGCGGCAACCAGCCTGGGAGGAAATGCACAATGTCTTCCTGTCCTCGTCCGGAATCATCACGGCCTCGACAGCGTTTCCTCCGCCCAAAGGGAAAAGATACTTCTTGGTCCCGTCGCTTGAAACCTGGCAGCCGGACGGAGGTATGACACCCAGATCATACTCTTCCTTGAGCCGCTCACGGCCTGCCTTCGAAATGTCTGTCATGGAATCGATGTCGCCTACCCTACGAACATACATCCACCGTGCTATCTGCTTGCCAGTGAATGCAGGAAGGCCCACTTTGACGGCCAGTTCCCTAAGTTCTTCCGGGGTTTTTCCAAGGAGTGTTTCACGCATCGTTTCCAAGTTTTGAATCCTACCGCAAAATTAGTGAAAAATATCGTCAGAATTGAGGAAATCTTAATATCTTTGTTTGAATACAAAAACTTATCAACATTATGGCAAAAGAGGTAGAGGCACAGGCCGCAGAAATAAACGCCGCAAAGATGAAGGCGCTGCAGGCCACGATCGACAAGATTGAGAAAGATTATGGGAAAGGGACGATCATGAAGTTGGGAGAACAGCCACAATGGGACGTTCAAGTCATTCCAAGCGGTTCCGTGGCGCTTGACCACGCATTGGGCATCGGAGGTTACCCGAGAGGAAGGATAGTGGAGATCTACGGTCCGGAATCCAGCGGTAAGACCACCCTGGCGATCCACGCAATCGCCGAAGCCCAGAAAGCGGGCGGCATCGCGGCTATGATCGATGCTGAACATGCTTTCGACAGGACTTATGCAAAGGCTCTCGGAGTCAATCTCGAGACCCTTCTGATTTCGCAGCCGGACAACGGCGAACAGGCACTTGAAATCGCGGACAACCTGATCCGTTCGGGCGCCGTGGACATCGTAGTCATAGACTCCGTAGCAGCCCTGACTCCGAAGGCTGAGATCGAGGGGGAGATGGGAGACAACAAGGTCGGCCTCCAGGCAAGGCTCATGAGCCAGGCACTCAGGAAGCTGACAGCAAACATCTCCAAGACGAACACCTGCTGCATCTTCATCAACCAGCTCCGCGAGAAGATCGGCATCATGTTCGGCAACCCCGAAACCACCACGGGCGGCAACGCCCTCAAGTTCTACGCCTCCGTGCGCCTGGACATCCGCCGCACCACCCAGATCAAGGACGGCGAGGAAGCCCTCGGCAACCACGTGAAAGTGAAGGTCGTGAAGAACAAGATGGCCCCGCCTTTCAAGAAGGCCGAATTCGACATCGTCTTCGGCGAGGGCATCTCCCACTCCAGCGAACTGGTGGACCTGGGCGTGGAGCTCGGCATCATCACCAAGTCCGGCTCCTGGTTCAGCTACAACGACGCCAAGCTCGCCCAGGGCCGCGAAGCCGCCAAGAAAGTCATGCAGGACAACCCGGAACTGGCCGACGAAATCGAGGCCAAGATCCGCGCCGCCCTTAAGAGCGTCCAAGACTGATAGATTATGAAACGTTTACTAGTCATCCTCTCCCTCATCGCAGCCCTCTTCATCGCGGGCTCCTGCACCTACGAGACGAACCTGTCCATCACAGCCTCCGCGGAACTGTATTACGATAACGGTGACGTCATCCACAT
>JBGVAE010000057.1:0-10292 GCA_045224215.1 Candidatus Cryptobacteroides sp.
AAAGGAGAACGGTGTCCAGGGTCGTGTAACCCTCCAGTTCACTGTTGAAAAGGACGGTTCCGTTACCAACGTGAAGGTGCTCAGGGGTGTCGATTCTTCCCTCGACAAGGAAGCTGTCAGGGTTGTCCAGAGTTCCCCGAAGTGGAAGCCAGGTAAGCAGCGTGACCGCGCAGTGAAGGTAACCTATACCTTCCCGGTTATCTTCCAACTTAGGTAAAAATATTTTTTGTCAGATTTATGGGTTTGGCACGGAAATGGCATAACCTCTAATCGACATAAATATTTTACTCATAAACCAAAAACTGACTCAATAGTTATTTCATAAGTATTGAATAGAATAACGGAGACCGATCGTGAGATTCGTCTCCGTTAATATTTTATTCGTATAGCAGGTACTCTTCCCGCTTTCTCTCGAATTTTCTGACATCTTCCTGCCACCGATCAGAGATCTCGCACGCTGAACTTCCTGACAGGATCATCTCCCGTACCCATCCCGTTCCGGCCAGCAGGTCGAAATGGCCGTTTCCCATGAAGAATTCCTTCGGACTACCGAGTGCATTGAAGGCATCGATGACATATTCAAGATTGATCCTCTCCTCCCATATTTCCGCCAACGGTTTTCCGCGGAGATCCGCTCCGAAGCACCTCTCCCCCAGGAAGCGCGGATTCTTCGCACCCGGGATGCTCTCCGGGATGAATGAGAAGGAATATCCCTTCATCGCCGGATGCCCGTAAACCTCGAAAGGAAACTGCGTACCCCGGCCCGCAGTGACCACCGTCCCTTCGAAATAGCAGGTTGATGAATATAAATACACCGACTTCATGTCCTTGAGGTTCGGAGACGGAGGAACTATCAGGCAGTACTTGGTGGCGTGTGTGTAGTTCAGGCACGGGACCACTTCCAGGTCGCACCGGCGGCCGCCTTCCAGCCAGCCTTCCCCGTTGATCATCAAGGCAAGCTCGCCCAGGGTCATCCCGTGTACCGTGCTGATCGGGAGGGCGCCTATTCCGGATCTGTACTTCATGTCGAGGATCGGTCCGTCCACGTAGAATCCGTTCGGATTCGGCCGGTCCAGTACAATCACTTTCTTCCCGTACCTGGCGCAAGCGTCCATCAGGTGGAACATCGTGACGTAATAGGTGTAGTACCTCAGGCCTACATCCTGGATGTCTACCAGAAGGATGTCGAACTTGTCCATCTTTTCCTTTCCCGGGATCCGGGATCCTTTCTCGTACAGGGACAGTATCTCTATTCCGGTCTTCTCGTCCCTGCTGCTGGCCACGTGCTCGCCGGCGTCGGCCGTTCCCCTGAAACCGTGCTCGGGGGAGAATATTCCCCGGACATCGACGCCTTTCTCCAGCAGGACATCCACCAAGTGAGGACCGTATTCTATCTTCCCGCCGGGCACAGAGGGCTCCAGGAAGGGGATCAGGCTGTTCTCTTCGGTGATTCCGTTCTCCCGCACGTCGTCTGCCAGCTTGGATCCTGAGACTTTGTCGCCCACTATTCCGGAGTGGTTGCTGAAGACAGCCACACGCTTCCCCTCGAGAGAGGGGAGATATTCCTCGAAACGCTCGTCCCCCAGGATGACATCGGGGGCGGGAAAGGCAGCTGCGAACAGTAAGAATATTGATACCAGAAGATTCATCGTTTAAAGATAAGAAGAAAATTTTTCTGTTTCGAGGGAATATTATTATATTTGCAGTCCCGACCTATGTGCCGGAAAATGGAAAGATGCTCGAGTGGCTGAAGAGGCACGCCTGGAAAGCGTGTGACCTCCAAAAGGGGTTCGCGAGTTCGAATCTCGCTCTTTCCGCCAAAAAGAAACCGTCCCTGAATTCCGGGGACGGTTTTTCTTGTTTTATTCCAGTGTTCCCTGCTTGAGTTTTTCGATGTAATGGTCGATTCGGGAAAGCTCGCGCGGAATCTGGATGCTCTGCGGACACTTCGGCAGGCACTGCTTGCAGTGGACGCAATGGTCGGCCTGCCGCAGGGTAGGGATGGCGCGGTCGTAGCTCACGAGGTATGCCTTCCTTAGCTTCTTGTAATCCTCCTGGCTCTTGCTCTGGGCGATCAAGCCGCCGTTGACGCATGAATTGTAGTGTTTGAATATTCCCGGAATATCGATTCCGTAAGGGCAAGGCATGCAGTATTTGCAGTCGTTGCAGTCGATGGTCGGGTAATTGGCCATGATTCCGGCGCATTCGTCGCAGAGGAAACTTAGTTCGCTCTCACTCAGAGGCTTGAAATCCATGAAAGTGCGCAGGTTGTCCTGCAGGTGCTCCATGTAGACCATCCCGCTCAGTGTCGATAGGATCCTCGGGTGCGAGCCGACGAACTTGAAAGCCCACGATGCAGCCGAAGAGCGCGGATCGCGCTCTTTCAGCATATTCATGACTCCTTCCACCGGATTGGCGAGACGGCCGCCCTGGAGAGGTTCCATGACCACGATAGGTATCCCGCGCTTGTCCAGTTCTTCATAGAGATACTCTGCATTGACGTTGCGCTTGCCGTCGGCGTGCTTCCAGTCGAAATAGTTCATCTGGATCTGCACGAAGTCCCAGTGGTACTCCTCGTGCATGGCCATCAGCTGGTCGAACTGTTCCTGGTTGCCGTGGAACGAGAGTCCCAGCTGGCGGATCCTGCCGGCCTTGCGCTCTCCGAGGAGGAAATCCATCACTCCGTTGTCCACGAACCTGGCCTTGAACCCTTCCGCTCCGCCGCGGCCGAGGGAATGCAGCAGGTAATAGTCGATATAGTCGGTCCTGAGGGCCTTAAGGGAGTCGTAGTATAGCTTCTTTGCGAAGTTCCCGTCGTTGCTGCCGAAGTTGGACATCTTCGTGGCGATGAAATATTCATTCCTCGGATGCCTGCTGAGGGCTATTCCGGTGGCTTCCTCGGACTGACCCTGGAGATACACCGGCGAGGTGTCGAAGTAGTTGACTCCGTGGGCAAGGGCATAGTCGATCAGTTCGTTGACATTGTCCTGGTCGATTACATCCTTCCCGTCAGCGTCCTTCTTCATGGTAAAGCGCATGCAGCCGTAACCCAGCAGTGAGACTTTGTCCCCGTTCCCCGGATTGGTGCGAAGCTCCATCTTCCCGGTTTCAAGTACGTCAGGGCCTTCTTCAGTGGAAGCGAGTATATTCTCGGCAGTCTTCTTGGGTGCACAGGAAGCAGCCAGGGCGACGGCACCGGCGATTGCAGCGCCTTCACCGCCCTTCTTGAGGAATTCTCTTCTATCTATTTTCTTCATTTCTCTAAACTATATGGTGGACTTCACAACCGTTGACCTTGATGGCGCTGATCGGGCGTGCAGGACAGAGGTTCTCGCACGCTCCGCAACCGATGCATTTCTCTTCGTTGACGGTAGGGATCCTTACAGGATGCTCGGACTCGTCCTCCGGATCCTTCTTTACCATCTTTATGGCTCCCACAGGGCAGTGGCGGGCGCAGTTTGCACATTCTTCCACTTCTCCGTTTGCCACGAGGCAGAGTTCATAATCCACTCCGGCCGTTCCGACTTTCCAGGTCGTCTTCTCCTCGGGGGTAATCTTCAGTATAGCTCCGGCCGGGCAGACTTCGGAGCACTTGACGCATTCCGGACGGCAGTAGCCGCGCTCGAAAGACATCTCCGGCTGCATCAGCCTGGAGAGTTCCTTTGAAGGTCTCAGTACATTGTTCGGGCAGACCGAGACGCACAGTTGGCAGGCAGTGCAATGGTTGTAGAACTTCTTTACGCTTTCGGATCCGAACGGAGTGACCGGAGTTTTTCGTTTCGGTGCTGTCTTGGGGATGATGGTGGCGAAACCGCCTTCATTCTCTTTCTCGATGTCAGAGGCGATCTCGGTAGGCTCCTGTGCTTTCAGGCCGATTCCTCCCAGCGCGACGGCACTTCCCACCAGGAATGCCCTCCTGCCCTTGTCATTCTGCGGCACACCCTTGTCATTCTGCGGCATACCCTTGTCATTCTGAGGCGCAGCCGAAGAATCTTTCCCCCACGCAAACCTGTATTCCAGCGCCCCGAACTTGCAATTGTCCAGGCAATTGAAACAATCCACGCACCGGCTGTAATCGATGGATTTCGTGGAAATATCGATACATGCAGCCTTGCAGCGCTTTTCGCACACATGGCAACCCTTGCACTTTCCGGCATCGATGACCGGACGGAACATAGCGAACCTCGAGAAGAAACTCAAGGTAGTACCTACAGGGCAGATGGTGTTGCAGTAGGTTCTGCCGTTCTTCCAGGCCAGGACTACCAGCACCACGAGCGACGCAGCCGCGACAATGAATGTCGGCAGGCTCTTGAGCCATACTTCCTTGGAATAGAATGCATAGCTTCCCTTTCTTTCGGCCACCCAAGCCAGGAGGTTGTTGCCCCACTGATAGACAGGAGCCAGGAGATTCTGGACTATCCTTCCCCACGCGCTGTAAGGAGCCAGAAGGGCTACCAAGGCATTGACTCCGGCAATCAGGGCGACAACGAACAGCGCCCACACTCCGTAGCGGAGCCATTTTATTTCCTTTGAATATGAATATTTTCCCTTCTTCCCTTTCTTGCTGAGGTGGGCGACTCCATCCTGGAACACCCCCAGAGGGCATATTACCGAGCAATATACCCTTCCGAACAAGATGGTCAGGAGGAGAAGTCCTACAATTACGGCTACGTTGAGGGCCAGGACTGCAGGGAGGAACTGGATCTTGGCCAGCCAGCCCAGCCAACCGTGCAGGGTCCCTGTGAAATCCAGGAACAGCAGGGTTATGGCAGTAATGCAAAGGGCTGCCAGGATGACTCTGATTTTCTTTAGCATCTGGGAATAATTAATTATGTTCCTACAAAGATAATGATTTTATCATAAAGAGGAATGGATTTGTATTTCCGTAATTTTTTTCGATATTTGCAACTTTAAACGTTTCAATACATAACTTGACCACTTGTAATCATTCTTTTTTTAACTAATTCTATTTGTTTATGAGTAAAATCAAAGCATTGGTCGCAGCTCTTCTGCTCTTGCTTCCTGTGGCGGTCTTCGCCCAGAACATGCAGGTAAAGGGAGTTGTGACAGACAAGGCCGGTGAGCCTGTCCCGTTTGCATCAGTCATGGCCAAGGGCACGATGATAGGTGCTTCGACGGACGCACTGGGTAATTATTCGATAACGGTCGACAAGAATGCGACCCTCGTGTTCTCCTACGTCGGCTATGAGTCCCAGGAGATTCCTGTTGCAGGAAGAGGGATTGTCAACGTCGTTCTCAACGAGGATTCCGAGAGCCTTGACGATGTAGTCGTCGTGGCTTACGGTACTGCCAAGAGGGAGAGCGTGACGGGTGCTATCAGCACCGTCAAGTCGGATGACATCGCGAAGCGTCCTCTGACCAGCGTCACCGATGTCCTGGAAGGTATGTCCACAGGTGTGCTTACCCTTCCTGCCGGAGACCCAGGAGAAAGTGCTGACATCCGTATCCGCGGTGTCGGCCGTCCAAGTTCTTCAGGAAACTCTCCTCTCTATGTGATTGACGGAGTTCCTTTCGGTGGCAACATCTCAGACCTCAACCCTAACGACATCGAGTCCCTGACCGTCCTTAAGGACGCAACCTCTGCCGCCCTTTATGGCAACCGTGCATCCAACGGTGTCATCATCATCACTACCAAGCGTGGAAAGAGCGACAGGGTTAACCTCTCCGTGTCCGTGAACCAGGGTATCTTCAACAGGGCCATCCCTGAATATGACAGGGTGGACGCCAAGGACTTCATGCAGGTTTTCTTCAACGGCTATGTGAACAACTTGGTCAGCGGCGGAACCGCATCCAAGGAAGAGGCCATTTCCGATGTCCGTACCAACTTCATGACTTACATCGGCGACTACAATGTCTTCAACGTGGCCAACGACGCACTGTTCTCCGAGAAAGGCGAGTTCAACTATTCCGCAAGCATCCTTCCTGGTTACGATGACCTCAATTGGTGGAAGTATGCCATGCGCAACGGTTACCGTCAGGACTACAACGTGAGCGGTTCCGGTGCTTCTGCAAAGAGCAACTATTACTTCTCGATGGGTTATCTCAACGAAGAGGGCCAGACAGTTGCTTCAGGGTTCGACCGTTGGACCGGACGTGCCAATGTCAGCGTGACTCCGGTCGACTGGCTGAAGGCTGGAGTGAACGTAGGTGCTTCATGGCAGACCCAGGACGAACGCTCCACGAGTGAGACAGGCTTTGCGAACCCACTGTATCAGGCCCACATCTTCGCTCCTATCTATCCGGTATATCTTCACAATACCGATGGTACTTATGTCTTCGACGAAGCCGGTGAGAAGATTTATGATGATGGTGATCTCCGCAGCCGTGCCCAGCACATCGGACGTCATTCCATTTGGGAGGCCCAGCTTGACAAGCGTCATACCCAGAGAATCACCACCTCCGCCCAGGCTTTCACTGACATCACTTTCCTGAAGGACTTCACTCTCTCCATAAAGGGTGACGTCAGCTTGCGCAACAGCATGTACCGTTCCTACAACAACGCCATCGTCGGTGACGGAAAGGCTAACAACGGCCGTACCAGCCGTACGGACTATCTTTATACGAACTACACATTCCAGCAGCTCCTGAACTGGCATCATAGTTTCGGCGACCATACCTTCGAGGTCCTGGTAGGCCATGAGAACTTCTACTACAACTATGAGTACCAGTACAACTACAAGGTCGACGAGACCATCCCTGGAGGCGACGAACTCGACAACCTCAATACGATGACCACGATGAGCGGTTACCAGAGTGGTTACCGTCTCGAGAGTTATCTGTCACGAGCTAAGTATGACTACATGAACAAGTACTTCCTCGAAGGCAGTTTCCGTCGTGACGGCTCTTCCCGTTTCCATAAGGACAACCGCTGGGGTAACTTCTGGAGCGTAGGTGCAACCTGGGCCATCAGCAGGGAGAATTTCATGAAAGATGTCAGTTGGGTTGACAATCTCCGCTACCGTATCTCCTATGGCCAGGTAGGTAATGATGCCGGATCAGGCTATTATGGCTACATGGCACTCTACGACCTCGGCGCCAAGTATGGCGGCAAGGCTGCTTCCTACAAGACTCAGAATGAGGCAGCCGACCTGGTCTGGGAAAGTGAGAATTCCTTCAGTACCGCCCTCGAAGGCCGCCTGTTCGACCGTGCCAACTTCACCATCGAGTATTTCAACAAGGTGACGAAGGACCTGCTTTTCGACGTCGAGCATCCTACTTCCGTCGGTGGTATAGATACCGGAAGCGCTACTACGGCCACCACCCAGAACATCGGTTCCGTGCGCAACAACGGTATCGAGTTCAGCTTCGATGTGGACATCATCAAGAAGCGTGACTTCGTCTGGAACTTCGGAGTTAACGCTACCTGGATGAAGAACACCATCCTCAAGCTCCCTGAGACTGACATTACCAACTACGACGGCCTTCAGAATGCGATGCGTAACGGCACCAAGCTTTGGGCAGAAGGTCACGGAATCTATGACTGGCACATCTACCAGTATGCCGGAGTCGACATGATGACGGGTCGCGCTCTCTACGAGATCGATGACACAAAGTACTATATCCTTAAGGATAACAAGATCGGAGACCGTTGGGATGAGGAAACGAAGTCCATGATTCACGATTACGAGAAAGATGTGGTTCCAGATAACTACGCCGTCGTCATCAACGGCAAGGAGTACGTCTTGAACACCACCTATGCAAAGCGAGACTGGTCAGGTTCTGCACTCCCTAAGGTTTACGGCAGTTTCAACACCGGCATCCGCTGGAAGAACTTCAGCATGTCCGCCCTCTTTACCTATCAGTTCGGCAGCAAGTGCCTCGATTATGCTTACCAGGATCTCATGTCTGTCAGTACCAGCCCTCACGCCTACCACGTTGATGTCCTCAATGCCTGGACAGAAGCTCCAAGCGGCATGACCGAGGAATCTGCCGACCGTATCAGCACGACTGCTATCCCTCAGACCAACGGTTTCTGGAGCAGCTACTCCAATGCTACTTCAACCCGTTTCCTCGTGAGTGGTAACTATCTGATAGTGAAGAACGTCAACCTTGCTTACTCCTTACCTCGCCGCCTTGTCAACAGGCTCGGTGTAGGAGGAGTCACTTTCAGCGCTTCCGTCGACAATCTCTGGACCTTTACTGCCCGTAAGGGTCTGAACCCTCAGCAGAACTGGTCCGGTCTGGTCTACGGATCCTATGTCAATACCCCACGTGTCAGCACTGTTGGTGTGAAAGTCACTCTGTAATGTAAGCTAATCAATGAAGAATATGAAAAAGATTTCCATCATAGCAATCGCACTTGCGGCAGTCGTATCATACAGCTGCTCGAAAGACTATCTGGACACGAACCCTACTTCCAGTACATCTCCGTCAGTGATTTTCGAGACTACTGACAAGGCTGCCGTTGCCCTCAACGGTCTTGGCAAGATCATGCACCGCCAGTACGGAAACTGGGGGCAGGGGTACAATGGTGAAGGTACGGTTCGTCTCTATTACGGAGATTATCTTGGCAACCATCTTATGAAGGGCAACAGCACGACTTTCCGTCTTGCTGCCATCGGTGACCAGTTCGCTTCCAACACCGCAAGCCTGGATACTTTTGCCTGGTATTACTATTACTGCCTTATCGGCAATGCCAACACCCTGATCAAGAACATCGACGATGCTGAGGGATCGGATGGCGACAAGGCTTATATCAAGGCTCAGGCCCTTGCATATCGTGCTTACGCATATTTCTACCTTGCACAGATCTACGGACGCCGCTGGTCTGACGGCCAGGACAAGCCTTCCTGCGTTCTCCGTCTTACGGGCGAGGAACCGGACAACCTGGACCGCAGCACGACAGGTGAGGTTTATGCCCAGATCTATGCCGACCTCGACGAGGCTATCAGCCTGTTCAATGCTTCCGGCAAGGCAAACAGCCGCAGCGATACCCATACCATGGACCTCGACGTGGCTTACGCCATCTATTCCCGTGTCGCACTGACTCGCGAAGATTGGGCTAACGCTCTGAAATACGCTCAGATGGTCCGCAAGGATTATCCTCTGATGAGCGTCTCCGATCTTAAGTCCGGATTCAGTACTGTGAACAATGAGTGGGTATGGTCCATATACGGTGCCGAGGATGAGACTCTGTACTACTATGACTATTTCTGCTATGCAGGTTACAGTTCCCAGACTTCAACGACTCGTAACTATCCTCTCCTTATCAGCAAGGAACTTTTCGACAAGATTCCTGAGACTGATGTGCGTCGTGGCTTCTGGCTCGATCCTGCAGGGTATGATGGCCTTTACAACACCAACACGATGAAGGCTTCTACCCAGAGCAGCAAGAGCAAGCTTTGGAGTTATGGCCAGCAGTATGCCGTAGACCTTGGCAATCCGCTTCTCTCGACGCACTGTATCTTTGCCTACATGAACTTCAAGATCCACAATCAGATTCAGCCTGGTATCGGCCAGCTTTGCCTGATCCGTGCTTCCGAACTGCTTCTTACAGAGGCAGAGGCTCAGTTCCGTCTTGGACATCAGGACGAGGCTCGTGCTCTGCTTGTTGAGCTGAACGCTACTTCCAAGCGAGACCCTTCATACACCTGCGACAAGACCGGAGACGACCTTATGGAGGAAATCAAGTTCTACCGTGCCGTAGAGCTCTGGGGTGAGGGATTCAACTGGTTCGACCTCAAGCGTTGGGGCGATCGCATCCAGCGCAAGGCGTGGAAAGATGGTGGCAACTGGATGAGTACCTATGTCGCCAACTTCGGCCCTAACGAGAAGAGCAACTGGACGTTCATGATTCCTCGTAACGAAACCGACTACAACAAGGGCATCACCAAGGCCGGCAACGAATAGCGGACTTCCCGGCAACCCTGCCCGGGACTTCCCGGCAACCCTGCCCGGGACTTCCCGGTAATCCAGCCCGGACGACAATCAACCGGAGGGCGGCTCACACAGCCGCCCTCCTCTTATTTACCCCATAAACCAGCAACTATCCCCCTACCCTCCGCCGCACCATGTGGTCCATCTTCAGGCACACATGTCTCAACATTACCCCTTCGCCGAACTACCCCTCCGCCGCACCATGTGGTCCATCTTAAGGCACACATGTCTCAACATTACCCCTCTGTCGAACCATGTGGTCCATCTTCAGGGCACACATGTCTCAACATTATCCCTTCAACGTCCCCATGGCAGGGCGCGAGGAGAGCCCTTGGGGCGAGCTCCCCGCAGCGCCCAGCTGCCGGAGCGCGTTCATTCCGGCGGCGGTGCCATTG
>JBGVAE010000058.1:0-9128 GCA_045224215.1 Candidatus Cryptobacteroides sp.
GCCTGAACGATGGCTTCTTCCAGAACCCTTGCCTTTGTTGAATCAGATTTTTCCTGGGCTTCTGCGCCCAGCGTCATCAAAGATGCAGCAACGGATGCTGCAAAGAATAAATTGTATCTCATATTACTTCCCTCCGGCGGCATTACCCGCATCAGGTTCATTGGGTATGATCTCAACTGGTCACCGGGACCGGTACCCCCTTTATATATTAATAAACTATTTTTCCTTCAATCGTATTTCGTACAGGCGCTTCCAATACTTGCCCGTGACGTAGATCTTCCCGCTGGAAGGATCCACTGCGATACCGTTCAGGACGTCCGTATATTCATCCTTGAGCGAAGCCGGCAGCAATCCGGTGCAGTCAACGACTCCCTCCACATTGCCGGTAGCAGGATCGATTATCACTATCATGTCCGTAAGATAGACATTCGCCCAGATCTTACCGCCAATCCACTCAAGTTCGTTTATATTCCTCAAAGGCTTTCCCTCAAGCCTCACTTCGACAGTCTTGAGGAGATGCAGGCCGCCGTCCATCCAGAACAGCTTCGATGATCCGTCGCTGGCGATCAGGCTCTTCCCGTCCGTCGTCAGCCCCCAGCCATCGCGAGGGTAGGAATATGTCTGCTTGTATTCCAGCGTGGAAGGATCATAGACGAAAGCTACCTTGTTCTTCCAGGTGAGGATATATAACTTGCCGTCGAGCACTACTGAACCTTCTACGAAGTATTTGCTGTCGAAAGATTGCTTCTTAAGTGCTTTTCCTGTAGAAAGTTCCACAAGCCTGAGAGTGGATTCGCCGAACTGGCCGGTCGTCTCGATCATCTTGTCTCCTTGGAAGAAGAGTCCCTGGGTGTAGGACAGCTCGTCGTGAGGATATTCCTTCACGACCTCGATTCCGTACTGCTTAGGCTTCACCGGAGGAGCCGGCGTGGTCACCTGTACCACCTCTGTAGCCTTCGACGAAGACTCCGTATTCTTGGTAGATGCATTGGAACACGAGGTCAGGGCAAGCGCCACTATCGAACAAATCCAAATCAACTTTTTCATACGGCACAAATTTAATAAAAAATGGCAGTTTCTTCGTACATTTGCAGCAGATATCAAAAAGGTGGGACGATCTGCCGCGCTGCGAGGCTTCGGCCGAGGGTGAGGAAAGTCCGGACAGGGCAGGGCACCCTACTGGGGAAAGCCCAGATGGGAGTAATCTTATGGCACCGTAACAGAAAACAACCGCCGAAACCGCCGGCCGCGGGCCGGTAAGTCGGTAAGGGTGAAAACGCGAGGTAAGAGCTCACGACGTGCGTCGGCGACGCCGCACGGGTACGATGCAAGGGCCTGCAAGACCAAATATACTGGCAAATGAGGGCGGCCCGTCCGATGCCAGGGGGTAGGTTGCGAAGATAAATGGCAGATTCAAAAACAGAAACCGGCTTACGGTCCCACCTTTTTTATCTTTTGTTCGCCTCGATGGTAGCATCCACATCCAGGGCATCCGCTATTATCACAATCGGATTCAAGACGTTATAGCCCGTGGACATCTCTATCTGCCACTTGCAAGTCTCGCACTCGCAGCACACGAAATCCGGTGACAGAGCCTTGATCCGCTCGAAAAGCGGACGCCCTATTTCCTGGGAATACTTATAATTCTCCTTCTTGAAACCGTATGTTCCCGCCATTCCGCAGCAACCGCTCTCCAGAACGGTCAGCGACACCCCAGGAATCATATTCATGAGAGCCTTTGTGAATATGCTCCACCCAAGTTTCTCCATGTGGCAAGGAATATGGTAAGCCACCCTGGCCCTGTAATCTTCCTTGAACACCAGTTTGACCCTGCCGGAATCCACAAGTTCGAACAGGAATTTCTCCACGAGTGTGAGGCTGTCGCGTACATCGGAATTGTCCACATCCAGGACGTCAGGATACTCATCCCGCATCGTAAAAATGCAGGTGGAAGACACGCCGACAACCGGCAGTCCCTTCGAGACTGCCTTGCGGAAGACTTTGACGTTGTGCTCAGCATGCCTGGTGGCTCCGTTCCACAGACCGTTCGAAATCATCGCCACTCCGCAGCACTTTTCATCGATCAGTTCCACCCCATAGCCTACTGCGTTCATCACCTTGACGAAAGCCTTTCCGACTTCCGGATGCTGGTACTCGGTGGAACATCCATGGAAGAAGGCCACCTTGTCCTTGAAAGCCTCCTGGGAAGCCTTCACATTCTTCTTGAACCATCCCTCGAAACCGTGAGCCTGGTATTTCGGGAAAGTACGGTTCTTGTCGATGTCCATCATGAGGTCCATCGCACCCTTGGCGAACTTGGTACCGACCACGGCATTGACCACGGGTGCGAAAGGACGGGCGGCCTTGCCCATGAAATCCGTGCTGGCCAGGATCCTGTCCCTAAGTTCAGGAATATCCCTTCCGTAACGCCTGCGGGCGGAATGGATGAGGTCTGCGATCTTCACACCCGAAGGGCAGGCCACCTCACAGCGCTTGCAGTTCATGCAATACTTGAGGTTCTCGTCGAAGAAGAACTTGTTCTTCAGACGAAGCCTCTCGCCGTCAGGGCCAGCCTGTTTCGGACCGGGATACGATGGATTGACAGCCACAACCGGGCAGTAGGCAGTGCAGATCGTACACTTGATGCACTGCTCGAAATTATTGAAACTGAGATTCTTTTCCTGCATGCTACATCAATTTTCCAGCCACATCCATTGCCGTGAATATTGCTACGCCGGCACCGCTTCCTTCGGCGAGAGGATTGCAACCTCCCAGCTCGGACCCTATCACGTAAAGGTTCTCAACCACTCTTCCTTCCCGGTACGGCCTGAAATCCTTATCGGTCCTGACTCCGAAAGCCAGGTAGTTCTGAGTCTTTGAGAAATCCTTGTCATACCAGTCGTTCCTGTCTTCAGGGAACATCACATCCAGGCCGAATACCGGCTCGACCACCTTGTCAGGTGCAGCCATCAGTCCCTTGCCGAACAGGTTCCCGCTTGCAAGGACGAAAGAGTCCGCCTGGAGGCGCATGGAACCCAGATTGACGGTCCGGACACTTGCAACCTTGCTGCCATCGAACTCGGGATCGAGGACTTCGTCACCCATGAGGAATGTGCCGCCAGCCGCCTCGAAAGCCTTCTTGAGCTGCATCTGGGCCCGTATCCCAGGCACGGAAGGAGGCATCGTTCCGATATAGAGCACCTTGGCAGGAATCATCTCACGGAGCCACTGCGGAATCTTCGGATCCATGAGACCGAAGACTTCCGGAAGGATCACTACGTCCTCTCCTTCCATGAGACCCTGGACCGTATGGGCGACCTCCTTCCAGACAGATTCCTGGCTGACCACCCTTGCGATATTCACGGAACGCATTTCGGAAGGATTAGTCCTGAGATTCTCGACATCTTTGATCCGTATGCGTTCTATCCTGCACTCCAAGCCTTTCTTTTCCAGGCCTTCGGCTATGAACCTTGTATTGAAGTCCAGGAATCCGGCAAAATTAACGATCAACGCTTTCTTGCCGATTACTTCATCCTTTGATTCAAGTAAGGCAACATCCTCCATTGCCAGCCAGGCAGGCTTCATCGTGCCCATTCCGGTTACCCGGAATCCATTGGAAACGCCGCTACCTTCGACATGCTCGCCGACCGGATGAAGTTCGATTCCGCAAGCTGAGAAAAAATCCAGAGTGGCTGAAGCATATTCAGAGACCGCTTTTCTGCCCATCTTGGAATACGGGTGTTCTTCAGGGAGTGAGTCCAACGCTGAAAGCGGATTGGCAACCTCCGTTCCATCAGGAAGTTTGGATAGCAGACCGAAAGTTCCTGATGAAAAGTGCAAGGCATTCTGGCCCGCAGAAACGATCAGGCATTTCTTTCCGGCTTTCTGGAGCTTGATGCCGCATACAAGGGAGGACAATCCGCCACCTACTATAATCGTATCAAATCTCATACTTCTTCATTAATTCCAAGTACCTCTGAATATACCCACTGTGTATAGGCAGCTTCACGCAAGGTCTCACCCCACGCAACAGGGAACATTCCCTTCCACCTTTCATTCATGAAATCCCTCAGGTCCGCCCGTGCCTTTGCAGTGCATCCGTGGGCTTTCGCCATCCTTCCGGCAGCCCTGCAGGCACAGAGTTCTCCCTGGCACGTTCCCATGCCGAAACGAGTCCTCCTCCTGAGGTCCACGAGGTTGTTGACATTGAGATGTTCGATTGCGGTATCAACTTCAGAAACAGGGACTTCCTCGCACTCACACACCAGGCTTCCCTTGTCTTCGTCGAAGTCCAGATTGGCAGCAGCCGTGCCGTAACGCCCGACTGACGCTTTCTGGGCAGTAGTCGGAACATCCCAGATCTTCTTTGCAATCTTTTCAAGACCAGCTTGCTCGGAGCCTGGAAGCGGAGTCTTAGCAGTGATACATGAGGCATTGATCCGCAGTTTTCTGCAAACAGCATCCGCTGCCTGCTCAGCCATCAAGCGGTAAGTCATGAGCTTTCCACCGGTTATGCTCACGAAGCCTTTGATGCCATCCCTAGTCTCGTGGTCCAGGCAGACGATGCCCCGGCTGATATTCCTCCCCGAAGGATCGTTATCTGCTGACACCAGAGGACGTACTCCGGCATATGCCCTGAGGATACGCGTATGCTCCAGGCACGGAGCAAGCTTGGCTCCTTCCGTGACGAGAAGATCGACCTCGTCAGGAGTCACGGCAATACTGTCACATTCTTCATAAGGTACTCTGGTAGAAGTAGTTCCGATGACGCAAACGGTATCGCCGGGGACCAGGATATCGGCATTGGCAGGCTTGCGGCAGCGGTTGATTACAACGCTGTTCACCCTATGGGCGAAGATCAGCAGGGAACCCTTGGCCGGGAACATCCCGATGTTAGCTCCAGCCATAGCCGCAATATGATGTCCCCAGATTCCGCCGGCATTGACGGTCACTGGAGCATAGTAGTCTGTGGTCAGCCCTGAGACATGGTCCAGGACCCGTACTCCCTTGATGGTGTCCCCGTCCTTGATGAATTCCGTAACTTCAGAATATACAAGGACTTTTGCGCCATGCAGCTGCGCATCCACCATGTTGGCGGCACAGAGCCGGAAAGGATCCACCGAGCCGTCAGGCACTTTCACTGCCCCGGTCAGGGAAGGATTCACCGATGGTTCCATCCTGATGGCCTCCTTCGGGTCTATGACCTCGGCCTTGATCCCTGCGGCATTGCAGGCCTCCACGAAGGTGGCCTGATAGGACAGGTCATCCTCAGGGAGGGTTATGAAAAGGCCCGAGGTGTCGTCCACGCAGTGGCGGGCGATCTTCTTCAGAATCATGTTCTCCTCAATGCACTCGGTGGCCGACTCCCTATCTGTAACGGCATAACGGGCCCCGCTGTGCAGAAGCCCGTGATTCCTTCCGGTAGCCCCGGTGGCAATGTCATTCCGCTCCACAAGAAGGACCCTGAGTCCTCTGAGAGCACAGTCTCTCGCAGTACCGGCGCCGGTTATTCCGCCGCCTACGATGATGACATCAAATTCGTTCATTCTCTACCTGTATATTGCTTGATCTTGATTCTCAAGTTCTTGGAAAGGCTCACAGGCTCATAGCTGTCAGACCTGTCAAGCCATTCGAGGGCCAGGTCAGGCTGACCGCTCATGAAGCATCCCAGGGCAATGTTGTATGCTGCGCAAGCCTGCTTTTCCCTGTTCTTGCTCCGGATGAGTGGAAGCCACTGCTCGATAGCCTCTTTCCATTTGAAGGAATATGCATATTCAGCGGCCTTGTTCCAATTCTTCTCGGCTCCGTCATAGTATATCACCAGGAACTCATCCTGCTGCCAGGTGGAAAGGAAAGAATTGGCAGCGGCGCTCCCTGCCATTTCGGCAGCCAGGCCGATATCTTCCCAGACACGGTTCGCAAGCACAGACTTGTCCGTCTTGCCGTCGTTGAAGACATCGGTGAGTATCTTCCTGCTTCCGGTAAAACCATACACCTTGTCGCTCTTGTCCATCGAATCATAGACATAGACCTTGGTTGTGAAAGGGATGGTCGCCGTCGATGTATATGCAGAATCGGCCGACATATTCCCCGCCAGGACCTTCATAGGGTCCCCTACCTGCGGCGCACCGATCTCAGGCCTGTCGAATAGGAACACCACGTCCTTCCCGCTCTGCATAACCAGGCTGACAAGACTGTCCTTGGAACTCATTTCGACGCCTTTTTCATAAGGCATCTTGAAGAGTTCTATCACCTGGGCTCCTCCGAAATAATCATCTTCCAATTTCGTAGCGAATCCGGTAGCGAGGTAAGAATTGAAAGTATCGTCACGCTTGTCGTCATCGGTCAGGTAAACCACAGCCATAGACTTGCCGTTGAAATTAAGCCCGGACTTCGACGCGGCCCTCATCTCCGGCTTGATCAAGAAGGCCTGCGGGGCACAAGAAGAAAGAGTCAGCAAAGCCGACAGGAACATCAATCCAAATAATGAAGCTTTTTTCATATGGTTGTTATTTAATTGGTTCCGCAATGAGGTCATACTCATCGGCACCTGTTATCTTCACATCAATGAACCTCCCCTTCAAATCCTCCGCACGGACTCCCCCGAACAATTCGGGAGAATAGTTCACCACTATCTCGCCATCCACTTCCGGACTCTCGTACCTGCTCCTGCAAACCAGCACGTTCTCCATGCAATCGTCCACAAGGACACGTTCGATCGTGGCTATCCGGGAGTGATTGAAAGCAAGGGATATGCCAGACTGGATCTCCATCAGTTCGGAAAACCTGCGATCCTTCTCGTGCTGAGGGATACGGTTCCTGTAGTTGAGGGCACCATAGGTTCCCTCTTCTTCGGAATATGTGAATGCACCCAACCTTTCGAACCTGGCCTCCTGCACGAATTCAAGCAGTTCATTGAACTCCCTCTTTCCCTCTCCAGGATGTCCGACTATCATCGTGGTCCTGAGGACGACACCCGGGACATCATCACGAAGACGCCTTACAAGAGTACGGATCCACTCTCCGTTCTCCGGACGTCGCATCATGGAAAGCACCTTGTCGGAAATGTGCTGGAGAGGAATATCCAGATAATTGCACACCTTTGGGTTGGCAGCCATCTCCAGCAGCACATCCTCCGGGAAATCCGCAGGATAGGAATAATGGATCCTGATCCATTCGATGCCCTTTATTGCAGAGAGCCTCCTGACCAGTTCAGCCAGGGAACGCTTCCTATAAAGGTCAAGGCCGTAATAGGTCGTGTCCTGAGCAATGAGGATCAGCTCCTTGACTCCTGCAGCGGCAAGGATGGAAGCCTCCTCCTCGAGCTGTTCCATCGGGACGGACTTGTGCGGACCGCGTATGAAAGGGATTGCACAGTAGGCGCACCTGCGGTCGCATCCTTCAGAGATTTTCAAGTAAGCATAAGCATGGGAATCGGTCCTGTATCTGGCCGGAGTTCCGGAAGGAGTGCATCCCAGAGCCTTTACGATTGGTGAAAGGTCCCTGGCACCGAACCAGGCATCCACTTCCGGGATGAGGGCCGGCATCTGGGACATGTAACGTTGAGAAAGGCAGCCGAAGACCATAAGTTTCCCGACCTCTCCCGATTTTTTCCGCTCAGCGGCAGAGAGGACGGTCTGGATCGACTGTTCCTTTGCATCCGCGATGAACCCGCAGGTATTGATCAGGAGTACATCAACCTTTCCGGCGGCCTCCTCCGGCACAATCTCATACGAACCGCTCAACTGCGAAAGCAGATGCTCGGTGTCCACCGTATTCTTGGAACAACCTAAGGTTATGACCTTCAGCGACTTCATTATTCGTTAGCCTTATCTTCGGATTCCTCGCCGTCCTCTTCTGGGTTCTCCTCGTCAGGGTCGACGAAATCGAAGGAAGCATATTCCCTGATCTCGTTGTACCAGTCAACGACTTTCTTCATGTGTGACACATAGAAGCGGTCTCCGTCATAGTCGGGAAGAGCTTTCTCGAAAAGGGCCTTCAACTCTCCCGCCGGAGCCTTAGATGTAGGTGCCGGAGCATCCCCGAGGACTTCCTTCATCTTCAGGAGGACTTCCCTGAGCTTGGTCTCGCCTTCGGAAGTATAGATGGAAATGTCTTCAAGCGTAGTGATGCGGCTCTTAACGTCTGCCACACTTCTCTTCTTGTCAGCAAGAGATTCGACGACGGCACCGTTGCGTGCCTGGGCCAGATACAGGAACAAGCCGTGCTGGCCCGAAATTGAAAGGATTTTCGAAAGATCTGTTTTCATATCCGTTAATTATAAAATTTCAAATCTGGTTAATCATAATATCGAAGAGAAAGCCTTTTCGACCTCTCTCTCAAGATTTTCGATGTCACCGTCGTTCCGCAGGATCAAATCTACCTTCGTAAGGTCGAACGACTGTGCGGCCATGCGCCTGATGACATCCGCCTCGTCCGAGCCATCCCGCTCGCATGCACGTTTGAGACGCACAGCCAGCGGAGCATCGACCAAGACCACTTTGTCGGCAAGAGTCAGGAATTCCGGCTTGCTCAGGATGATGGCCGATTCAATTACACAGTACGGCACATCCTTTTCAGCCTGGGCAGCCTTCCAGCGAAGGAAATCCCGTTTCACAGCAGGATGGACTATAGCCTCAAGGGTCTTTAGCTTTTCAGTAGAAGAGAACACTATCGAAGCAAGTTTCGATGTGTCAAGGGATCCGTCAGGCTGGCGGATTGAGCATCCGAAGGCCTCCTCAATCGAATCCAGGAGGGATTCATCGGCCGCATAGAGCCGCTTGGCGGCAGAATCGCTGTCATACACCGGAATCCCCCGCTCCCTGAGGATTTCGCAAACGGTGGATTTACCCCCACCGATCCCACCTGTCACTGCGATAGTCTTCATTGCTTTCCCTCCTCGACAACGTCGAACACTTCCGGGGAGATCGAATACTCGATGACTCCTGAAGGCAGCCTGGTGGCATGAGGCACACATTTACCGCTTTTAGAAGATTCGAAATCGCGCCAGTCTACATACAAAGAAACATCGTTCGAAGGATCGTGGGACATCGGGAATTCACATTTGAATATCACCGAAGCAGTCGAAGGCAGGACCGATATCTTCTTGCCCGACGGGACATTCCTGA
>JBGVAE010000059.1:0-15623 GCA_045224215.1 Candidatus Cryptobacteroides sp.
CTATCACGCCGGACTGGGATCCGCTTCCAGGGCTGAGCGTCAGGAAAGGTGGAAAAGGGGAGAGATCAGGGTCATGGTATGCACCAACGCCTTCGGCATGGGGATCGACAAGCCGGACGTGCGATTCGTGGTCCATTATGACCTCCCGGAGAGTCCTGAAGCGTATTTCCAGGAGGCCGGAAGGGCGGGCCGCGACGGATTGCGCTCCTTTGCCGTACTACTTTGGAACGGGGTGGATGTGCGCCGTGCCAGACAATTGGAGAATGTCTCGTTTCCGGATCTGGATTATATCGAAGATGTATATTCCAAGCTTCATGCTTTCTTCGATATCCCTTACGATTCCGGAATAGGGAGGCAGCTGAAATTCAAGCTTGAGGACTTCTGCAAGGCTTATTCCCTCCAGAGGGCTCCCGTGCTGTATTCTCTGAAGTACCTTGAGAGGACCGGGCACATCACATACTCGGAGGAGGTGGATATACCGACGAAGGTCAAGATAGCGGTCGACAGAAAGTCGCTGTACGAGATTGAGGTTCCATCCCAGGAAATGGCCGACCTGCTCGATGTCCTCATGCGCAGCTACACGGGAATATTCTCCTTCGTCCAGCCGATAGATGAAGAATATGTCGCAGGCCGCCTGAGGACCACGGTCCCTCAGCTCAGGGTCCTTTTGTACAAGCTCTCCCTTGAGCATATCATAACCTACGTCCCGGCCGACCATTCCGATGTAGTGGTAATACATCACGACCGCCTCCGCCCGGGAAACGTCAACCTGATGCCGGAGCGTTACAAGATGCTCCGTGAGAATTACCATGCCCGCTGCGAATCGATGCTGGAATATGCTTCAGAAACGGATGAATGCAGGCCTCATTTCCTGCTCCGCTATTTCGGGCAGGAAGACAGTGCCGATTGCGGGGTCTGTGACGTCTGCAGGGCCAAGGCAGCATCTTCTGCTGCAACAACTTCAGCCCCTGCCGGTACTGTCAGGCAGTTCACAAGGCGCAAACTGATGGAATTCATCGAGCAGAAGGGAGGCGAGTATTCCATGGAAGAGATTGTGGCGGAATTCGACAATCCTTCGAAGAACTATTCACCGGATTTCCTGGACATCCTCAGGCAGCTGATTGACGACGGGACAGTCCCGATCTATCGCTAACAGATAGTCAGTCCGTCATAGGCCGGCCTGACTATCGACCGGATCCCTCTTTCTTCGCATAGCCTTTCCAATTCTTCGCAGAACTGTTCGTGACGCGGGAACGAGTGGGATAGGTGGGTGAGCCACGTATTTTCGGCACCGATCCTTCCGGCCAGTTCCAAGACCTGGTCCAGGCTGAAGTGCGAATGATGAGGGTAGTAGCCTACTGTGTTGAGAGTAAGGTGCTTGAGATCTTTCAACTTTTCGAATTCACTTTCCGGAATCGAACTGAAATCTGTCAGGTATGCGATTTGTCCGAACCTGAATCCGAGGACCGGCAATTTGTCGTGCATTCCTCTTATCGGTATGACCACGACCCCTCCGGTGGATGCTGCCATGCTCGCCGGATCGGCTTTGTCGATCATGTCTTCTATGTTCCGGCTGGTTGGAATCAGGCTTCCGTCAGAAAGCCGGTAATGGTAACCTATGTCGTGTACCCAGACCAGTTCCCTATCTTCAGTGTTTGGATAGACAAGGAAAGGTTCTTCGTCGATGATGTGGAGCTTCCATTCCGGAGCTCCGGGATATTTTGGGAACTTGAAAACATATGGATATTCACGGATGAAGTCTTCCTTGACCCGGTCTTCGCAATATATTTCCGCGGCCCTTCGGTCGATGTAGTTGAGGGAGCGGACATCATCGAGGCCTCCTGTGTGGTCTTTATGGTTGTGGGTGATAAGGATAGCGTCCAGATGGCAGAGATCGTTCTCAAGCATCTGCATCCTGAAATCAGGTCCGGCATCGACGAGGATGTTCAGTCCACCGTATTCTACGAAGGCCGATGCCCTGAAACGCTTGTCTCGGGAGTCCGGCGAAGTGCAGACTTCGCATTTGCAACCGATGATCGGTACTCCCTGCGAGGTCCCGGTGCCCAGGAAAGTGAGTTTTGCCTGTCCGTAATCCATATTAGATGATAATGTCTTCAATAGTATTGACCCTGGAAGGATCGTAAGGCCTTTCGAGCCTGATGTAATTACCCGTGAATCCGCCCATCCTGCCATCTTTTACATCGGATTCCCAAAGTACCTGCGAGTGCCTGCCGCGGTTCTTCTCCACGAAGTCCGAGTGAAGTTCGGAACAAAGCCGTTCGAGCCTGGCGACACGTTCGGTCTTCACCGAATCCTTGACCTGGTCCTTCCAGGTGGCCGCAACGGTTCCTGGCCTTCTGGAGTACGGGAATACATGGATGAAAGCGGGTTTTATGATATTCCCAAGGAAGTTGTAAGTCTCCTCGAACATTTCCTCCGTCTCTCCGGGAAGCCCTGCGATCACATCGATTCCGAAGAATACGAACGGCTTCAGGTTCCCTTCAGGGATATCTTGGAGTGGATCCATCTTAGACCGGATGTAGTTTATCCTGTCGGCGAAGAAGTCAGTGCTGTACTTCCGGCCAACTCTTTTCAGCAAGGCATCGGATCCGGTCTGCAGGGGAATATGGAAATGTGGCTGGAACTTCGTTCCGGAGGCTATCCAGTCCACTATGTCTTCGGTGATGAGGTTTGGCTCGATCGATGAGATCCTGTATCTTTCTATCCCTTCGACTTCATCGAGGCGCTTGAGCAGTTCCAGGAAACTCTCTCCTGTAGTCCTGCCGAAATCCCCTGTATTCACTCCTGTGATCACGATTTCCTTGATCCCGGTTGCGGCGATCTGCCTGGCCTGTTCGATGACCTTCCATATAGAGATGTTCCTTGACAGCCCTCTTGCGAAGGGCACGGTGCAATAAGCGCAGAAATTGTTGCACCCGTCCTGCACCTTAAGGAATGACCGAGTTCTTTCTTCTGAGGAATATGCTTCCAGAACTTCGTGATTTACAGATGTTTCCACCTCAAATGGAATGCCCAGAAGTTCCAGAGTGCGGCCCACCACGAAGGCTTTCTCCCTGGCTCCGAAGACCATGCTGACTCCTTCTATAGCGAGCAGTTCATCCCTTCGGAGTTCGGCGTAGCAGCCGGCAATGATAAGCTTTGCTTCAGGAGAAATCCTATGCATCTTCCGGATGATGTTCCTGCACTTTTTCTCAGCCCTTTCGGTAACGGAGCAAGTGTTTATAAGATAGACGTCAGCCTTTTCTTCCCAAGGAACTACTTCCAAGCCGTGACGGACGAAACCTCTCTCATATGTGGAGGTTTCGGCGTAGTTGAGCTTGCAGCCCAAGGTAAGTAAAGCAATCTTGGTCATCAGTAGTTTTTAAGTTCGTCACTCACTAAATCCTGTCCGTAGCTTGCGGTTACCCGTGACCATGCGCAGACTCCGTTGACAGGAGGATTCTTCTTAGCTATCCTCACCTGGATGAAAGAGAAAACGCCGGCTTCCCTTGCGAGGGAGTCCACGATGCGTCCGGCTACTGCTTCAAGCAGGTTGGATGGCTTTGCCATTTCGCGGGATATGATTTCGTAAATCTTGGCGTAATCCCTTGTATTCTCCAATGAATCGGATTTGGCTGCTTTCTTTATGTTGGTGTGTCCAAGGAAATCCACGATGAAGGTGTTGCCTTCTTTCTTTTCTTTCTCAAGGCAGCCGTGATAGGCATGGAATTCCATCCCAAGCAGTTCAATCGCTCCCAAATCATTCAGTTTCAACCCCATATTGTCAAATTATGCTAATATCAGGAAGACACACGGGCGTTTTCCTATCGTAAATGTTTTCTTCTTCCAATCCTTGACTGTCATCGTCGTTATGGTCTCATCCTCCATTGTGATGTCGGCGGCGATGCATAGCCTGGTGGCCGGTTTCAGAGACGAAAGGAGGTCAGTCATCATTGAATCGTTCCTGTAAGGAGTCTCGATGAAGATTTCTGTCTGGTGAAGTTTTGCAGACCGTCCTTCGATTTCCTGGATGGCACGGCGACGCTCATCTGCTTTGACAGGCAGGTAGCCGCAGAAGGCGAAACTCTGGCCGTTGAGGCCTGAACCCATGAGGGCCATCATCAGGGAAGAAGGGCCTACCATTGGGACCACGGCGATTCCTTTCCTGTGGCAGAGAGCCACCAGCAAGGCTCCGGGATCGGCTACAGCCGGAAGTCCCGCTTCCGAAATCAGGCCCACATCCGTTGGATTGCCTTCGGGGTCGGAGAAAAGCTCCAGCAAGGTTTCGACTTCAGATTCCGGCGTATGTTCGTTCAACTCCCTCATCTCCAGGCTTTGAATATGCCCCTTGAGGCCCGCAGAACTCAGGAAGCGCCTTGCGGTGCGGCTTTCTTCCACTACATACCGGCTGATTTGCCGGATCCTATCCAGTACCGGAGGAGGAAGTACTTCAGCCGGAGCGCAGTCACCGAGTGGAGTTGGAATCAGATATAGTTTTCCTTTTGCCATTGCGGCGCAAATTTAGCGATTTTCTTCCGTTTTCTTCAGCCTGCCCATCGCTTTGTCCAGGCTTTCTGTCGGGGCTATGATGTTGTATTCCTTCCAGAAATCCGGATCGTAGTCCGAAGCAGCCTTGTCGGCAAGGATGTCCCGGCTGCGGAAAGCTCCTTTCTTGGGAACGGTCAGCTCTTCGGCCGAATGCCGGTCGGTGGTGACCAGCTCGCTTACGGCGGTGTAGTCTGTCCTGAACAAACGCTTCTTCCAATCGCACTTGAACTTCATCTCAGTCCGGACATACCTTACCCTTGAGACCCCGTTCTCGAGCTCGTAGTCGTAACGGAGGTTGAGGGCGAGGGGAGTGAAACGCAATCCGGAAGGTTTCTTGATGAGCATCATCTGCGTGGCCTTGGCCTTGTCCGACATATCCAGTTCAAGGTCGAAGCGAGTGAACGACAGAGTCTCCACGTCAATATAGATCGTTCCGTAGTATTGTGCATAATCCACGTCACCCCTTGGCGATATTTTGATTGCAAATTGGGCACGGTCTCCGATCATTTCAGGTATTCCCATCGAAAGGTTATAGTGGCTGAGGGACTCCTGGTCCAGCATTTCCCTGTTCTTGACTATGTCGAGGAAAACGGCCTGGGCCGGTCCTCCGGCGACTTTGACGGATAATGTGTCTCTTTTGTCCGGACTCTCCAGGATCCTGCTTTTCACCACTGCGATGCGGTCCGGATGGACACCTATGGTATATGATGTCTTGAGCATCCTGGCTACGGCTTCGGATATGAAGATGTACCTTTGCTTCTTGCGGATCGTTTCCCTGTAGAAACAATCGAAGGTTTCAGTAACCAGGGGGTAGTTGTCCCTTATCTTGCGGATTGCGTCCATGAGGATCTTGTACGGATCGCCTGAGATGATCATGGCTTCGTTCAGCGTAAGGGTCATCCTGGTCATCCTTACCTTGAGTCCGGCATCACGGTCGTCAGGTACGCGGATCCTCTCGGACTTGTACCCCAGCAAAGAGAATTCCACTTCCCTGAGTTCTGACGAAGACTTTATGATGAAACCGCCGTCTGAATTCGAGACAGTTGAGTAATTCTCTCCGACTACCTTCACGTTGACATACTGCAGCGGACGTCCGCTTTCGGCGTCTACAACGCTGCCGCTCACCGAATACTTCAGCTCGGGCGGATCTGGCTGGGCGAATGCCGTAAGGCTGGCAAGCAGAAAGAGGAGCAAGGCTTTCAGTCTCATATTCAAGCATTTTATTCTTGCCTCCAATTTAATAAATATTTTTTCTTTTTCCGCGCAAGGTTCCGGGAAACGTGCATTTAGTTATGCAAAGTCCCGTTGCTTGGCTTTGATTTAGACTATTGGATTACATATGAACAAACCTATATGGATATGAGTAAACTTTTGATCAAGGCTGCCGTGCTTGCCCTAATCGCTGCCGGTTCCGTTTCGTGTACCGTAGGATATTACGAAGATATGGAAAATGTCAATGGCCACTACTCCGGATTGGCAAATGAAACGACGGAAACTGGCGACAAGTTCGATGACTTCATCGACAATCCTTTCATCGACACGGAGGTGGAGAATGTCTCGACCTTCTCTGTGGACGCAGATGGGGCAGCGTATGCATATATGCGCATGGCTGTCAACCGAGGATATCGTCCTAGCAGGTCTTCTGTCAGGATTGAGGAATACTTGAACTATTTCACTTTCGACTATCCTGATCCGGACGATGGAAATGACGTCCGCATCAACGCCGAAGTTGGAACTTGCCCGTGGAATACCGAGCACTACCTCCTCCGTCTTGGAATAAAGGGGCGCGACATCTACGAGGGCAGGCATCCGCAGAGCAATTATGTTTTCCTCCTGGATGTTTCAGGCTCGATGTCTTCAAAGGATAAGCTCCCTCTTCTCAAGGAAGGAATGAAGAGCATGGTTGACTATCTTGATCCTAATGACAGGATTTCCATCGTCACATATGCAAGCGGAGAGAAGCTTGTCCTTGAATCAACCCTCGTCAAGGAATCCAGCAAGATCAAGAAAGTGATTGACAAACTCGTAGCTTCAGGATCGACTGCCGGAAGCGCCGGCATGAGGATGGCTTACAAGGAATGCCTCGAACACTTCATCGAAGGAGGAAACAACCGGGTCATAATGGGCACCGACGGGGATTTCAATGTCGGTGAGACATCTACTGACGCCATCAAGGAGCTTGCCGAGACTTATGCTGCCAAAGGAATCTATCTTACGATCTGCGGCTTCGGCACCGGGAACCTTAACGACGGTATGATGGAGACTGTGTCCAATGCAGGGAACGGTACCTATCAGTACATCGATGATGAAGACGAGCTTACGAAGGTGTTCGTCATCGAAAGGAACAAGTTCGTGGCCGTGGCTAACGATGTCAAGAACCAGGTTACCTTTGACAAGGGAATGGTCAAGTCCTACCGGCTCATAGGTTATGAGAACAGAGTCATCGAAAAGGAGGATTTCGAGAATGACGCCAAGGATGCAGCCGAAATCGGAGCCGGCCAGACCATCACTGCCTTGTACGAAATCATCCCTGGCGAAAAGTTCGGGAGCGGCAGGACCATCGCGAAATACGACCTTCGCTACAAGGCTGCCTTAGGAGAGATGAGCATTCCTCTTTCCATGGATGTAGTTGCAACCAATCCGGAGAGTTCCTCAGCCAACCTGGAACTTGCAGCAGGTATCGCTTGTTACGGAATGACTCTCCGTTCTTCGAAATACGCCGGGACATCATCATTCGGAATGGCCACCGGCCTCGTTTCCCTGAGCATTGAAAACAGCGAAGGCTTCGATCCATACCAGGTGCAGCTCAGGAAGAACCTGCTTGAATTGATCGACAAGGCGAAGAATATCAAATACGAAGATTGAAACTGATAGAGACTGATGATAGCCGATAATGGTCTGCAGCTACTTGCAGACCATTATCTTTTGTATCAGTTTGTCCGTTGACTGCATTCCGAGGGAACCGATTTCTCCAAGATTCCTTATGGTCTTTTCAATGTCATTGTCTATGATGCCGTCCGTTTCACATACGCAGGTCCCCCTGAGTGCCAGTACGCTGGATTGGATTGCGGATGCGACCCCGGAAGCAACCTTCATGGCACAGCCTACCTTGGCGCCATCGCAGACCATTCCGGTTATGTTGCCTATCATATTCTTGATTGCCGAGCAGATTTCATAGTAGCCACCTCCCTGGAGATAGACCAGACCACAGGCGGAACCGGTCGATGCTATGACGCAGCCGCAGAGGGCGGAGAGTTTTCCGAGGTAGCCTTTGATGTGGATTGCTACGAGATTGGAAAGGATGAGCGCCCTCGCGAGGTCCTCATCACTGATCCGGTATTTGAGCGAATATGCAACTACAGGCATGCTTACCGTTATCCCCTGGTTGCCACTGCCGGAGTTGCTCATGGCCGGCAACTTGCATCCAGCCATCCTTGCATCTGATGCGGCTGCCGTGAGCCCCATGGCGAAGCTCATGAAATCATCGCCGAAGATCTCGTTCTGGTTCTCCCTTATTGCCTTACCGACTCCCAGCCCGTAATCTTTATCCAGACCTTCCTTTGCAAGGGCGAGATTCAATTGACGGTCGCCGAGTATGAATTCTATGTCCTTGAAGGCTACGTTCCGGGTAAATTCCAGGATTTCCTTGACAGTGAGGCTGTAGTCTAGGATCCCTTTCACTGGCGCATCAGCTTTCTTGCCGGCAATTCCATTCCGGCAGATATCGCCGTTCATCCCTGTTTCTACAATCCGGTCGTGGTCGTCCTCTATGACAGCCCATGCCGTGTCCTTCCCACATTTGACCAATACTTTGACATATAGAAGTTTGCTCGTATCAGCCAAATTGATACTCACTCTCTTTTCAGCAACTGCCGACTTTGCTGTCCTGACATCGTCCTGCGTCAGGTCCTTTAGCACTTCGAGTCCATATTCACTCTTCCCGCATACCGTTCCCAGGGCGGCAGCAATGTGCAACCCTATCATGCCGGTTCCGGGAATACCCACTCCCATTCCGTTTTTCAGGATATTCCCGGAGACTTCCACTATGGTTTCCAGAGACTGGTTTTTCCGGGCCTCCGAAGGAAAGTTCTCTGCTGCCTTTGCTGCTGCCAGAGCGACGGCTATCGGTTCAGTACATCCAAGTGCCGGTTTGACTTCCTTATGAAGGAGACAAATGATTTCTGATTCGCGATTGGTCATTTTAGTTTGGTGTTGTCAAAAAAGTCGAGGATATCAGCAATCAGTTCGTTTATATCACTTTGTTTCTTTATGATCTCTATAGGGAAGCCCAGGCAGGCTGTCTTGTAGCCGTTGCCTTCATAGCATGTCGCGGCGGAGATGTTGGTGTCCGTGTACCTGAGGAAGGTATGGGAATTCTCATTTGCCGGTACGATGCCGTCAGGAGTCTCTACGTTGTAAATCAGATCGTTCCGTTCTTTGTGGAATCCGATCTTGCCCATTTTCCCGGTCAGGTTGAGGGAACTGTTCTTCATTGGCCACACCTCTCCTCCGTGAGTGGCAAAATTGGTGAGCCACTTGTACCCCAAAGTATTCTCGACGAATGCTGCTGTACCGGCCATATAGGTGGAATCCACCTCGATAGGGAAGACCTTGTCCCAAACATCTGTCCCGATGTTGGCACCTGAGATTATTACGTTCCCACCTCCGGAAGTGTATTCCGAAATGGCTTCCCGAAGTCGTTCAGGGAACACGCTGAAACGGTTCGCCACCTTTCCGCTGCCTACCATCGTGGTTACCTGTTTCCCGCAGATCATGTCAATCGAAGGATCGCTTGACGAAGAGAAACTGCCCTCGGCGAATGCAGCGCTGCTCGTTGAATGGAAAGGACGGCCGGAGGCCATGATGGCTTTCCCGTGGATCATGGTGTAGTCGAAGGTGTTTCCCGGAACGGGTTTCCCTGCCTGGTCGGTGAAGGATGCCCCGAATCCGGGATTGTCATCATCTACCCATGGCAGTTCACGCCTGAACTGGTACTGGTCTCCGATAAAATTGATTTCGCGGATGTAAGGAACTCCGGCATCCAGGTTGTTCGTGAAGCCTGCATAGTCCGGTGTGTCAAACCATGAAGGGGCGGATACTCTTGTGAAGTTGTTGACGACGAGGACGCTTTTCCCTTTAACCTTTGAAGGGACTCCGAGGCTCAGGGTTTCAGAAGGGAAACTCTTTCCGCCTTCATTGAATGCGATTATCCTGTAGCTGTAGATATGCCCCGGCCTTATCGTTAATTCGGTGGAATATCTGCCTCCGGTAAACTTTACGTTCTCCAAGGCGTATCCTTCATCGAAAGCCCCATCGTCAATCCTTGTCTGCAGAATGAAACCTGTAGGTTTCGCTGTAGGCTCAATAGTGTCTTCGGTCGCTCTCCAGCTAAGCTTTACGCTGGCTGCCGTACCGGACGCAGGAGCTGTGCGGAATGATGTGGAGAAAGAATTGACCGGAAGCGGCTGGACAGCATATTCACAGCCATATCGGCAGCTGAGGTATTTCAGC
The DNA here is from genome assembly GCA_045224215.1 of Candidatus Cryptobacteroides sp. Lineage (GTDB taxonomy): Bacteria > Bacteroidota > Bacteroidia > Bacteroidales > UBA932 > Cryptobacteroides. Next base: position 10,060 of record JBGVAE010000059.1, read on the forward strand.
ATCCCTTTATAGACGGAACGGCAGACGGCGAAGCGGAAAGACGGATCGAGTCCGAATTTCATGTCTGCGAAATTCTGGTGGGAGAGGAGCTCGAGGAGCATGGCTGGCACGGTGGCCGTGCGGGATTCGCTGTAGGATCGGTCCCAAAGCCCTCTACGGTTCCATTCAGGATTGTAGTTCTTCCTTATGTCTTCTACGATCTGAGTCTGGACGAAATCGGCATACATCCTTTGCTGGAGCCTGTCTTCTCCGTTAGGCAACTTGCTGCTACCATCACAAAGCAAAGTGTATATCGACAATGTACCTACGATCGAATCGTTAGGTGTAGTGCCTGCATCGGAATGGAAGGCGAACGACATGTCGATTGGGATACCCAGGCCCTTGCCTTTCGGATTCGTCCTGGAACCTCCCGACATCCAGCCGACCCATGCTCCGCGGTCTGCATAATCAGAAGTATAGTCGTTCGGATGAAGTTTCAGTATGGTGGAATCGACACCTGCCCATTGGATCCAGTAGTATGCTCCTTCGGTGAAGGAAGGCATGCCTGACGTCGCATATTCCTCGGGATCCTGGTCAGGCAATCCACGGCCTATCTTCCCCATGCCTCCTCCGAAACGTACAGCATCGGCTGTTATGACTGAATTCCTGGCTGTTTCATGGCCTTCCGGGATCTCGCTGTCGAGGGTCACACTGCCTTTGCTACCCTTGTCGAATTCGAATGTTCCCAGATATATCCAAGTCCCGCCACCCATCTTCTGGTTGACCAGGAACTCTGTCTTACCACCCATGTGATTGACTGTATAATGAGCGCAGGTGGTGCTGTTCGGAAGGGACTTGTAAGAGACATATACCGCATATTCTCCCCTTTGCGGAATGTCAGGGTTCCAAACAGCCTGGGATACTTTTCCGTTGCTCTTGTGCGTGCATTCGGCTTTGCGGGCGGTTCCCATCTCGAACGGATTGTCGCAGAGGGTGTAAACAGCCTTGGCATCAGCGAAGCCGGTACCGGCATCTGACCATGTGCCGCTTTCGGTGTATCTGCCTTCGGAACGGACATTCTTTCCGCGGCCGATGCTGAATGCCGGGTCGTTGTCGGCAATCACTTCGTTGGTTTGGATGTCTCGTTCACGAGGAGTCATCACATAGGCTCCTGCGTTTTCCAGCATCGGAATGAGGAAGGGGAGTACGTAGCTTTGGGTGTACATGTCCTCTACCGTCTGGAAGATCGGGGCTCGCTGCCATTCCCACCGCTGGGTCTTTTCTTCGTAATACAGACCATGGCTCTGCCACAGAGCTATGGTCCTTCCGGTCATGCCTTTTTGGAAACTCTGCTCACCAACTTGAACGATGAAAGGGTCCAGGCCTTTGTGATCCCTTGTCCGGAATTTTGCTGAGACGGGTTTCCCGTCATCCCCGCTCAGAGGCATGATATAATTCGAAATGGTCTTGCCTGAAACATACAGATTCCCGACCGAGTAGCCGGAGAATTGCTTTGGGAAAAGAGATTTCAGGCTGTTCTTGAACCATTTGACGTCCGATTCCCTCCATGGATATTCTCCGAAAGCCGAGGTCATGTAAAAGTCCAGGACGCTGCCCCTTTTTACCACCTTGCTGGCCTTGACCGTGCCAACGACGGAGGTCCTTTCCTGCATGAGGACTTTCATGGAATCCAGTGCTGGCTTGAAGTCCTTGGTTTGTTGGGCGTTGGCCAGGACTGCGACACTGAAGGCCGCCATTAGCAGTGCGATTGTTTTCTTTGATATGTTGACTCTCATCGGCTCTGGATTCTTTGATGATATATTGTCGCATACAGGCACAGTGCTCCGGCCAGGATTCCTAGGAAATCCGCGAAGTAGTCCATCAAGTCACCTTCGCGGAATGATAAAAGCAGTTGTCCGGCCTCGGTGAGGGCAGCGAATATGCAGCCGAGCACTGAAATCCTTGCTATGGTTTTGACCAAACCGTCGCCTTTTCCGTATTCTTTGCTGAAGGCAAGGTATCCCAAGACAGGCAATGGCAGGAACATCAGGAAATGAGCTACCTTGTCTGTAGGAATTCCCAGCAGTCTTTTCCCTATCTCCGGCATACTTTCGAAGTGACCGAAGCAAAGGAACAGCACTGCGCAGACATACAGCGCGAAAAGTGCCTTGAAGATCTTTCCGTGCCTTTTCATCCCTTACATGTTTCCAAGGAACAGTTCTCCGAAGAAATCAGGCCTGTGGAAATCCGGATCCTTCACTTTCACCGGATTCCAGCTGAGGAAATGTGGATGTGCCGTAAGGTCTCCGCATTTGTAGAAATTGGCTTTGAGCAGCTCAGGGAGTCTGCTCCCTTCAAGGCCTGCCAAGTCGTATGGAATGAGCATCGCAACAGTCCAGCAAAAGATATCTCCGCTCTCATCGAATCGCTTGTGCTCCAGTGAAGAATGCCTTATCACCCGAGAGAGTTGTTCTCGAGTGAAATCCTGCTTCTCCGTCCGGCTTGTCCTTTTGGAGGCCAGCAGGCTGCCGATGCATGTCAGTTCGAAGTTATAGTACGTACCGTCCTCCGGGTCTGATACGAAGAATTCGCAGCAACTGTCTTCCCAGCTGTTTCCGTTGTCCTCCAGAGCGGTTGCCCGAAGGTCGAGCCCCCTTACATGGAATATGATTGCGAGGTGACTCTCGCTCCTTGCAATGGCACCATTGCAGTCCGGGATATATGGCGCCACTTCGGGCCAGTTGCATTCACAGACTGCGAACTTTGCCCCGTGTTCCTCCAGGGTACGGTCCAGTTCTCCAAGCCCCATCTTGTCCAACCCTCCGATGAAGGGAACGCATATTCTTTTGAAATCTTCCATCCTTATACTCAAAGCATTTGCATATCATTCAGTTTCTTGTAATAGCCGTTCATCGCCAGGAGGTCCTCATGGCGGCCTCTTTCAACGATCCTGCCTTCATCCATCACGATGATTTCGTCGGCGCCGCGGATCGTGGACAACCTGTGTGCTATGGCTATGGTCGTCCTGGAACTCATTAGGTGGTCTAGGGCTTCCTGGACGGTTTTCTCGGATTCTGTATCCAAGGAAGCCGTAGCCTCGTCGAGGATCAGGACAGGAGGGTTCTTGAGTATGGCTCTGGCAATGCTGATCCGCTGTCTCTGGCCTCCTGAAAGCTTCACTCCGCGGTCACCTATGTTGAAATCGTAACCGCCTTCCTTTTCCATAATGAATTCGTGTGCGTTGGCAATTTTGGCGGCCTCGGTGACCTGTTCCAGGGTAGCATTCTCTACCCCGAACGCTATGTTGTTGAATATGGTGTCGTTGAAGAGGATGGATTCCTGGTTGACGTTCCCGATGAGGTTGCGGAGGTCTTTTATCCTCACATCCCGGAGATCCTTCCCGTCAACGGTTATTGAACCTGACTCGGGATCGTAGAACCTTGGTATCAAGTCGACTAAGGTTGTCTTTCCGGCTCCGGAAGCGCCTACGATTGCTATAGTCTTTCCCTTCGGGATGTCCAGACTGATGTTTTCCAGGATCATCTTCTGCCCGTCAGGGTAGCGGAAGCTGACGTCGTTGAAGGAAATCCTGTCATTGAAGCCGTCGAGACTTTCCGGTTCATCTTTTTCCTTTATGTGGTTCTCTGCATCCAGGATCTTATTGATCCTCTCCATCGAAGCCATTCCCTTAGGGATAGCATATCCGGCCTTGGAAAAGTCCTTGATAGGGTTGATGATGCTGTAGAGGATGACCATGTAGTAGATGAATATAGGAGCATCGACGATGGAATGTCCCCTCAAGATCAGGTAACCGCCGAAAAAGAGCGCGATTGCTATGAGGACGGTTCCAAGGAATTCGCTTACCGGGTGGGCGAGGGCCTGGCGCAAGGACACCCTTGAACTCTTCTTCCGCATCGCCTCTGTGACGGAATCGAACCTGCTGCTCATCTTTTTCTCTGCTATGAATGCCTTGATGACCCTCAAGCCTCCGAGCGTCTCTTCGACCTGCGACATCACGTCGCTCCAGAGATTCTGCACATCCAGGGACTTCCTCTTGAGGTTCCTGCCGATCACGCCCATTGCCCAGATCATGATCGGAGCGAATATTATGGTGAAGGCAGTCATCTGCCAGCTTATGAAGAGCAGGGCAACGAAATAGATCAGGATGAGGATCGGATTCTTGATGAGCATTTCGATCGAGCCGGCCACGGAGTTCTCTACTTCCTGTACGTCTCCGCTCATCCTGGCAATGATGTCTCCTTTCTTCTCTTCAGAGAAAAACCCGAGCGGGAGGGCTAGGATCTTATGGTAGATCTTCATCCTGAGGTTCTTGACAACTCCGGTGCGGATAGGGACCATCACTGCGGAAGACCCGAAATAGCAGGCAGTCTTAAGCAAGGTCATCACTATCAGGAATATGCACAATGCCAGCAGTACCTTTATCTCGCCGTGCTGGGCGATATTCGATTCAAGCAGGGCATAGATGTTCTGCATGAATCCGTTTCCCATCTCCTTGAGCGGCATGTGCCAGACCTCGTTCCATGGAGTGAAAACATATGCCTTGTCAGTCATCCTGAACAGGATCCTGAGCATGGGCACGATCATGGCGAACGAGAAGATGTTGAAGACCGCGGAAAGGATGTTCAGGACCACGGATCCCCACAGATATTTCTTGAAAGGCGCGATGTAGCGCCTCATCATATTCAGGAATTCTTTCATCGTCAGAGGATTTTAGTCAGCCAGTGGAAGATGAGGAATATTCTTTTCTTGAATATCTCATAGTTGATGGTCCAGGCAACGTCGTCTGTCTTGTTGGTCCGCATCGTGATTCCTGAGGTGAAAACCACGCACATCGCTCCGTTGCGGTTGAAGACACCTTGGTCTCCGACCTTTGAATAGAACATTTCGGTGAAGCCTTTGCTTCCGTAATAGTTGAAGCCCAAGTCGAGTCCGAGGCCTTTCCCTTCATTGGCCCGCCTCAGGTCATAGGAATACTGCCCGCCGCTGAGCATGATCAGGTAGTCCTTGCGTCCTCGCTGCAAAGGTGCCGAAGTGCAGCCGAGGATGTCCAGGACGACGACGGAGTGGACTTTCGCCGGGGTGATGGTTTCGTTGTTCACAGGATCTTTGAACTGGCCTCCATTCAAGGCCCTCCAGAAGGCTTCCGCTCCGGCGGAGTCTTTTTCCCTGGCGTCTGTTCCGACGAAGATTATGTTCTTTCCATAGATCCTGTCAAGTTCCTTCATCCTGGCGAACATGTCGGCTATGCTTACCATGGCCACTACCCCTGAAGCATTGCTGTCTGCTCCGGGGAATAGCTTGCCGTCGATGATGCCGAAACTATCGTAATGGGCAGTGACAATGGTGTACATCTCCTTCATCCCGTCGCGTTTCCCCGGCATGAAGCCGATGATGTTGTGTCCGGTCTTTTCCCCGACTTTGAAGGACTGGCTCCATTTCCCTCCGATTTGCATCAATCCAGCTGAAGCGAAACGGCGGGCAATCCAGAAGCCGGCTTCATTGGCTCCGGTCGTCCCTGTGGCCCTACCCTTGAACAGGGTGTCGGTGAGATATTCCACCTGGTC
>JBGVAE010000060.1:0-34228 GCA_045224215.1 Candidatus Cryptobacteroides sp.
CTCCCTTTAAACCCAATAAATCCGGATAACGCTCGCATCTTCCGTATTACCGCGGCTGCTGGCACGGAATTAGCCGATGCTTATTCATGCGGTACATACAAAATGGCACACGTGCCACACTTTATTCCCGCATAAAAGAAGTTTACAACCCGTAGGGCAGTCATCCTTCACGCTACTTGGCTGGTTCAGTCTCTCGACCATTGACCAATATTCCTCACTGCTGCCTCCCGTAGGAGTTAGGACCGTGTCTCAGTTCCTATGTGGGGGACCTTCCTCTCAGAACCCCTACTGATCGTCGCCTTGGTGGGCCGTTACCCCGCCAACTAGCTAATCAGACGCGAGCCAATCCGTGACCTCCGTAAATTTCAACCAGGTAAGATGCCTTCCCTGATGTTATGGGGGATTAGTCGACGTTTCCATCGGTTATACCCCGGTCACGGGTATGTCGCTCACGCGTTACGCACCCTTTCGCCGGTCGCCGCCAGAAGTATTGCTACCTCCGCGATGCCCCTCGACTTGCATGTGTTAAGCCTGCCGCTAGCGTTCATCCTGAGCCAGGATCAAACTCTTCTTTGTATATACACTAATAATTCTCCAGTCAGATCCCGACAGCTTTCCAAAGAAATCAACGCTCTCGTTTCGTTCTCGGTACTTTTTGCTTGTACTTCCTTCAGTCTTTTCAATGAACTTTTGTTGGCCTTATTTCTAAAGCGGGTGCAAAGGTAGCCCTTTTTCTGAAACTACCAAATTTTTTTTAATAAAAGTTTTCAACAATAATCCGCCATGAAAGTTGATAACTCCTCCTTTTCACCTATTAATATATATGAATGACCCCTGTCTCCGGAATCCCGAACGACAGAGGTCATCCTTAAGCAATTGTCCGGAGGTTATGCGCCTGCTGCTACGATCAGCGAAAGTCCGATTACGAAGAAGACGAACATAAGGGCGAGGAGAGTGTATACATTCTTTCCGGAACCCTTGAATTCCTTCCAAACGAAGACTCCCCAGATTGCTGCGATCATAGGAGCGCCCTGACCTAGAGCATAGGAAACTGCTGGACCGGCTGCCTTGGAGGTGATGTAGCTCAGAGCTGTTCCGAGACACCAGATGGCACCGCCAAGCATTCCCACGAGGTGGGTCTTGGCATTTCCGGCAAAGTACTGCTTGTAGGTGACAGGCTCGCCCACGAAAGGCTTCTTCATGACGATGGTGTTGAACAGGAAGTTGCTCAGGAGAACACCGAGAGTGAAGATGAAGGTAGCCGTGTAAGGAGTAGCGTAAGGTGCTGCGAACTTGGCAGAATCGGCGACTGCATCGACATTGCCCATTCCCCGCATAACGAACGAGGAGAAGAAGGACATGAGAAGACCGGCACAGATGGCAAGGATGATTCCTTTCTTCTGGTCTGCCTTGCTGATGCTCGATTCACCCTTCTTGCCGGAAGCGATGCCGTTGCAGACGATAGCCACCACGACGAGGGCGACACCCACAGCCAGGAGGACCGGATTACCGGTGTGGTTGACAATATAGTTGTTGATAACTCCGAGTACAAGGGCTATTCCTACTCCGAGAGGGAATGCAACCGACATTCCAGCAATGGAAGTGGATGCAGAGAGAAGGATGTTGGAAGCATTGAATATGATACCTCCGATGATGATCCATCCCCAATTAGCAGCAGAAACGTGAGCAATGTTCTTCAAGAACGGTTCTCCGTCGTGTCCGAAGCTACCAAGGGTAAGAGCGAGCAGGAGGGAGAAAATGACCATTCCGATCACATAGTCCCAATAAAACAATTCATACCTCCAACTCTTTGCTGCCAGCTTCTGGGTATTTCCCCAAGAACCCCAGCAAAGCATGATGATGAAGCAGAGAAAGACTGCAAGTCCGTAACTGTTTACAATAACCATAATATTGAATTATTAAATGAAAGATTCGATTTCTTTCCTGGTAGGGATAGCCGTCTGAGCCCCCATCTTAGTGACCGCGAGGGCGGAAGATGCAGTGGCGAAGCGGGCGGCCTCTTCCAAGTCCTTGCCCTCTGCGATAGCGACGCACAGCGCGCCACAATAGGTATCCCCTGCTCCTGTCGTGTCCACGGCCTTCACCTTGCGGGCCTCGACGAACCGAGGCTCCCCGCCGTCAAGTATCAGCGAGCCCTTGCTGCCCATGGTCACGATCATCTTCCCGACACCCTTGCCGAATAGGACGGAAGCCGCCTTGACTGCACTGTCGATGTCGGTAACCTGTATTCCGGAAAAAGAAGATAACTCAGTCTCATTCGGGATGAAAAGGGAAATATATTTGAAGAGTTCCTCTGGGAGAGGAGCATAAGGGGCCGGATTCAGGACTACAATAGCTCCGGCTTCACGCGCAATCCTGGCAGCCTTCAGGACCGCCGGGACCGGACTCTCGAGCTGCATCAGGAGTATGTCGCAAGACCTCAGCGCATCTGCAGATGCATCGATATCTGCCTCAGTGACATCCAAGTTGGCACCAGAGGCCACCACTATGCAGTTCTCAGCGTTATCATCGACTGTAATCAGGGCCACCCCAGACGGTTTGTCCGAGCGGAGCACGCCACTTACGTCTATCCCTTCATCCATATAATGCTTTATGGAATTCTCCCCGAACATATCCTTGCCTACCTTGCAGATGAATGAGACCGCACCTCCTGCGCGCTTGGCGGCCACTGCCTGGTTGGCCCCTTTCCCTCCTGCACTCATCGTGAATTCACCACCCAATACGGTTTCTCCTGGAACAGGCATGACCGGAGTCTTGACCGTCATATCCGTATTACTGCTCCCAAATACAAGAATCTTTTTCATTATTATCAATCGTGTGATTATTCAAATATAGTCAAAATTACAAAGAATTGGTCCAAAAACGACAAAAAAACTGTGGCTGACTCCAGAGAATCCTTGGAATCAGCCACTATGAAAAAGCATTTCGGGAATTTCCCGACAGTATTACATCATGCCTCCGGCAGGCATAGCGGGAGCTGCAGGCTCTTTCTCAGGAATATCGACGATACCGCACTCTGTGGTAAGGAACATTCCGGCTACGGATGCCGCATTCTCAAGAGCCACGCGAGCAACCTTGGTAGGATCGATAACCCCGGCCTCAAGCATATTCACGAACTCATCGGTACGTGCGTTGTAGCCGAAATCTCCTTTCTGCTCACGGATCTTCTGGATGATGACACTCCCCTCGACTCCTGCGTTGGCAGCGATCTGACGGAGAGGTTCCTCGATGGCGCGTGCCACGATGTGGATACCTGTAGTCTCATCGTCGTTCTCTCCCTTGAGGTTCTTGAGGGCGTCGATAGCGCGGATGTAGGCGACACCGCCACCAGGGAGGTAACCCTCTTCCACAGCTGCACGGGTAGCGTTGAGTGCATCCTCAACCCTGTCCTTCTTCTCCTTCATTTCAATCTCGGAACCAGCACCGACATAAAGGACTGCAACTCCGCCGGCAAGTTTGCCAAGCCTTTCCTGGAGCTTCTCCTTGTCATAGTCGGATGTGGTGGTCTCGATCTGCTTGCGGATCTGGGCGACTCTGTCTTCGATGTCTTCCTTGACACCAGCACCACCTACGATGGTCGTGTTGTCCTTGGTGATGGTGACCTTCTCTGCCCTTCCGAGCATGTCAGGAGTGGTGTTCTCAAGGGTGAATCCCCTTTCCTCGGAGACTACGATAGCACCGGTGAGGGTAGCGATGTCCTGGAGCATCTCCTTGCGGCGGTCGCCGAAGCCAGGAGCCTTGACGGCAGCAATCTTCAGAGTGCCACGGAGTTTGTTCACTACCAGTGTGGTAAGAGCTTCTCCATCAACATCTTCAGCGATGATAAGCAGTGCCTTCCCTTCACGGGCGATAGGCTCGAGGATAGGGAGCAGGTCCTTCATCGTGGAGATCTTCTTGTCGCAGATGAGCAGGGCGCAATCGTCGAGGACAGTCTCCATCTTGTCAGGATTCGTCATGAAATAAGGGGAAATGTAACCCCTGTCGAACTGCATTCCTTCAACCACCTTGACCTCGGTCTCGGTGCCCTTGGCCTCTTCCACGGTGATGACTCCGTCACCCTTGACCTTTGACATCGCATCAGCGATGAGCTTGCCGATATTGCCGTCATTGTTGGCAGAAACGGTTCCTACCTGCTCGATCTTGGAGTAATCGTTGCCTACCTTCTTGGTCTGCTTCTTGAGGTTTGCCACAACAGCTGCGACAGCCTTGTCGATGCCCCTCTTAAGGTCCATAGGATTGGCACCGGCGGTCACGTTCTTGAGACCGACGTTGATGATGGCCTGTGCAAGTACGGTTGCTGTTGTCGTACCGTCTCCGGCCTGCTCGTTAGTCTTGGAAGCTACTTCCTTGACCATCTGGGCACCCATGTTGGCATACCTGTCCTCGAGTTCGACTTCTTTGGCGACAGTCACACCGTCCTTGGTCACCTGAGGTGCACCGAATTTCTTGTCGATAACGACATTACGTCCCTTAGGTCCGAGGGTTACCTTCACTGCGTCCGCAAGAGCATCAACTCCTTCCTTCATCTTGGAGCGGACATCCACATTGAACTTTATTTCCTTTGCCATGATTTTTTCCTCCTATCATTACAGAATTGCCAGGATATCTGACTGCTTGACGATGAGATACTTCTTCTCTTCGACAGTCACCTCGGTACCGGCATATTTGCCATAAAGCACCTCGTCACCAACCTTAACCTCCATAGGTTCATCCTTCTTGCCTGGGCCTGCGGCTATAACCTTGCCCTGCTGTGGTTTTTCCTTTGCTGTGTCAGGGATGTAAATTCCTGAAGCTGTCTTTGTCTCGGCCTCCTTAGGCTCGATCAAGACTCTGTCTGCCAATGGTTTGATCATGATATTAATATTTATTGATGTTATTTCTCGTTTCCGGAATCGTTCCGGAGGCACTGGAAAGAAATCAAAGGATGTGCCATCTGCCAGGGGACTGACAATTTGTCACAGAGTCAAAAACGCCTCTGACGGATACGGAATATCGGAAAGTATGACTATCTTTGAAGATACCAATCTTAAATAAGAAAGATCATGAAAAGGAATGCATGGCTGATTCTGACAGTACTGTTCTCAGCGATTGTGGTCATGAGTCAAACCTCTTGCAGCCGATTCGGCAAGGACAAGGGGCAGAGCACCGAATTCGCAACTTTCATCAAAGCCTATACCGGTGGGATCATATCCGATAAATCCACCATAAGGGTAGAACTTGCGACAGACATCGAAGATGCCGTTCCCGGTGCCGACCTCAAGGATGGAATCATCACATTCACTCCTCAGGTCAAGGGTACCTCCAGATGGCTCTCCCAGAATACGATAGAATTCATTCCCGAGACAGGAGCCCTGAAGCCAGGCCAGTCATACACCGGACGGCTCAGGCTGGACAAGATCCAGAAAGTCGGAGACCGGAAGTTCAAGAAATTCTCGTTCAAGTTCCTGGTGGCCATAAAGGAAGCCATACTTACAATGAACGGAATGACCATCACCGCTGCATCTCCGGATCATGCCAGCATTTCCGGAACGATCTCGCTCACGGAGGAACTGCCGCTGGAGAAGGTCCAGAAGATGCTCCTGTACGACTATCCTGACAAAACTGCCGAGGCAAGCGTGACTGCGGGAACCGATCCGCTGAATTTTCATTTCGACATACTCAATCTCCAGAGAGACACAAAGGACAGGATCCTCAAAGTCAGTTTGAAGCCCGGAGATACCGGTTTCGTGACCGATTCCAAACTCGAGATCAAGATTCCGGCTACCGGAGATTTCAAGGTACTGAGTGCAGACCTCGTCGAAGCGGAAGACCCTTACATCGACATCTATTTCACCGAACCTCTTGCCGATGTCGATGACGAATCAGGTTTGTTTACCCTTGAAGGAGTCGGCCGCAGCTACAGCCAGATCGAGAACGCCCACGTCAGGGTGTTCTTCGAGAAGAGCCAGGAAGGCCCCGTCAGCCTTCACATCGCCGATTTCCTCAAAAGCTATGACGGAAAACAACTCGGCAAGGAATTCTCCAAGAAGTTCGAAGCGTCAGAAGAGAAGCCTGCCGTCGAAATACCTATTTCAGGGAACATACTTCCTAACTCGAAGGAGTTGATACTCCCTTTCAAGGCGGTGAATCTCAACGCCGTGGACATCAGCGTGATACAGATCTACGAAGAAAACGTCCTGATGTTCTTCCAGGACAACGACTATTCCGGAAGCCAGTCCCTCCGCCGATGCGGAAGGCTCGTCTACAAACGCTGCCTGAGGCTGGATTCCGACCCTTCGAAGAACCTGCACAAATGGCAGGATTTCTCCGTTGATCTTTCCAGGCTGTTCAAGCAGGAGGCAGGAGCCATCTACCGCATAAGGATTTCCTTCAAGCCTGAATATTCAATCTACGGTAAAGCCGCCTCCTTCAAGAGCGGCACCCCGACGAACGAACTCGTGAACATTTCATCCGAGGATGTCACGGAGAACGACTCCGACGAATGGGACAAGCCGTATCCGTATTTCTGGGACAGTTCCTACGACTGGGACAACTACGTCTGGGAAGACAGGGACAATCCCGCCAAGCCTACATACTATATGGTCGACAGCCGGTTCCCGCAGATCAACCTGCTCACCTCCAACCTCGGAGTGATTGCGAAATATTCAGGCGGAGACAAGATCTGGGTAAGTGTCAGCGACATCCTTTCAACAGACCCTGTGTTCAATGCAGAACTGTACGTATATAGCTACCAGCTCAAGGAAATCGGATATGCGAAGAGTGGCACTGACGGAATGGCAGAAATCAGCCTGTCGGGCAAGCCGTTCGTCGTCGTGGCAAAGCGAGGCGGAGCCACCAGCTACCTTAAGGTCACTGAAGGGAACGAGAAATCCTTGAGCCGTTTCGACGTGGGCGGGAAGGTCCTGGAAAAAGGCCTCAAGGCATTCATCTACGGAGAGAGGGGCGTATGGAGGCCCGGTGACACACTCCACGTCTCCTTGATCCTGGAAGACAAGGACAACAAGGTACCGGACACCCATCCTGCAATAATGGAAGTTTACACTCCAGAAGGCCAGTTCTACACAAAGCAGGTCAACAGCAACGCCAGAGACGGAATGTATGTATTCAGTCTGCCTACAAGGAGCGATGATCCTACCGGTATCTGGAATGCATGGTTCAAGATCGGAGGAGCTTCCTTCCGGAAGACCCTCAGGATCGAGAGCGTCAAGCCGAACAGGCTGAAGATAGAAACAGGCATCGGAGAAGGGGCGATAAGCGGTGGAGAAAGGATCCCTCTCGACATCATTGCTAACTGGCTCACCGGTCCAGCCGCTTCCGGTCTCCCGGTCAAAGTCAACATGACCCTCAGGAGGGGATCCTCTACCTTCAAAGGTTTCGAAGGCTATGATTTCACCGCACCGCTTTCCGATTTCACGGCCAGCGAGCATTCCCTCGTGGACACCAGGCTCAACGGAAACGGCGAAGCCCACTTGAATGTCGATATGCCTGCTGCAGAGAATGCTCCCGGCATGCTCACGGCCGACATAGTCACGACCGTGGAGGAGCAGGGCGGAGACTTCAGTTTCAGCACCATGACAGTCCCATATTCACCATACAAATCATATGTCGGGATCAAGGTCCCGGTAGAGAAAGACAGTGAATATCTCGAAACGGATAAGGATTACAAGTTCGACATCGCTGTCGTTGACAAGGACGGTAAACGAGTCACCGGAGAGCAGCTGGAATATTCATTCTACAAACTCAAATGGAGCTGGTGGTGGGAAAGCCGCAGCGAGAGCCTTGATTCCTACGTCAACGGTTCTGCTCCGGAAGCCCTTTCAAGCGGGACCCTGGTTTCCGGGAAGTCCGACTGTACGATTCCGTTCAAGATCGACTACCCTGAATGGGGAAGATACCTCCTTGTGGTCAGGGACTCCGGCAGCGGTCATGTTGCAGGTAAGATATTCTACGTTGATTGGCCTGCCTACAGGGGAAGGTCGGCGAAATCCGATCCTGACGCGCTCACAATGCTGTCCTTCACAACCGACAAGGATTCCTACGACGTCGGAGAAAAGGTTACTGTCTACATACCTGCCGCATCCAAGGGCCACGCCCTGGTGTCCCTGGAGAATTCCAGGGAAGTAATCTCCAGGGAATGGGTTAAGACTTCCGGTGACGGGGACATAGCATATTCATTCAAGGTCACGCCGGAGATGGCTCCTAACTTCTACGTCCACGTGACCCTCGTCCAGCCTCATGAAAGAGTGGACAATGACCTCCCTATCAGGCTGTATGGCGTCCGTCCGGTAACGGTAAGCAACAAGGAGTCGCACCTGGAGCCGGTGGTTTCGATGCCTGATGTGATCCGTCCTGCCGAAGAATTCTCGGTCAAGATCAAGGAGAAGAGCGGCAAGCCGATGACCTACACCCTTGCCATCGTGGATGAAGGCCTCCTTGACCTGACGGGATTCAAGACTCCGGATCCTTGGAGCGCCATGTACGCCAGGGAAGCCCTGGGCGTAAAGACCTGGGATATGTACGACGACATCATCGGAGCATACAGCGGACGCTTCTCGCCGATGTTCAGCATCGGTGGTGATGAGAATATCATCGTGGGTGCCAAGAAAGACAACAGGTTCAACGCTGTCGTCAAGTTCCTGGGGCCGTTCTCCCTCCAGAACGGCTCGGCAACGCATAAGATTACCCTGCCGATGTATGTCGGAAGCGTCAGGGTGATGGTGGTGGCGGCCCATGACGGAGCCTACGGCAATGCCGAGAAGACGGTTCCGGTAAGGTCTCCGCTCATGGTGCTCCCTACCCTTCCGAGGGTTCTCGGGACAGGTGAGAAAGTAACCCTCCCGGTCAATGTTTTCGCCCTGGAGAACGGGGTCAGGAACGTGGACGTGAGTGTGACAGTGGAAGGTCCGGTCAAGCTTACCGGCAACGGCAAGTCTTCCCTGACATTCTCCAGTCCTGGTGACCAGCTAGCCAATTTCGCTCTAGAAGCCACTGGAACCGGCACCGCCAAGATAACCGTGACCGCGACAGGCAATGGCTACAAGGCCACAGAGACTGTCAATATTGGCATCAGGGATTCGCAGCCACCTGTCCTGAATATCACAAAGGCAGTGATCGGGAAAGGGGAATCCCGTCACTTCGGATACTCCCCGTTCGAGACTGACGGCCAGCAGTGGGCTACCCTCAGCCTTGCCTCCTTCCCTGCAGTGGATTATTCCGGAATATTCAGTTACCTCAAGGATTATCCGTACAGTTGCACCGAACAGATCGCTTCCAAGGGCATAAGCCTATTGTCCATCAGGAATTTGCTCACAGAAGACAAACGCAAGGAAGCCGACAATATGATTCCTGACCTCCTCCAGCAACTCTACCAGAGGCAGCTCGGCAGCGGAGGATTCTCATTCTGGCCTGGCGGATCAGAAGCCGGCAGCTGGATAAGTTCGATGGCCGGAGAGTTCATGATTGCCGCTTCTCAGAATGGATTCAATGTCAGCAAGGGTGTCCTTGCCAGCTGGTCTAGGTTCCAGAAGAGGGGTGTGCAGGAGTACCGTAACAATGGAAACCAGTATCTATGGGATCTGGAACAAGCCTACCGCCTCTTCACCCTTGCCCTAAACGGTGAATCTGAAAGCGGTGCGATGAACAGGCTGAAAGAGAGTGATAACCTATCCGAACAGGCTGCCTGGATGCTTGCCGCTGCATATTCGGTTTCTGGCAAGAAGAATGTAGCCAAGGAGATTTCATCCAAGCTGAGAACCGGATTCAATGACTTCCCTGAAGCCAGCCGTACCTTCGGCTCTCCTGCGAGGGACAAGGCAATAGCGCTGGAAGCACTTGTACTGACTGACGAACTTGGTCCTGCGATGGAACTCGCACAAGAAGTGTCCGGTGCCATGAACGGAGACTGGTATATGACCCAGGAAACCGCCTTCGCCGCCAAGGCCATGTCCAGGCTTGCCGATAAGGTCGGCAGCGGAAACCTCACAGCCCAGATAAGCCAGGGTGGAGATCCGGTTCCGGTCAAGTCGGCAAAGAGCGCCGTCAGCGTCAGCCTGGATTCAAAGAAGGGAGAAGTCGACGTAACCAACCAGACCGACGGCTCTCTCTACGCTACCCTGGTCACGTCATCAACCCCTCAACACGGAGAAACGATTCAGGCCAGATCCAGCGGAATCAGCCTGAACGTGAACTACCTGTCAGCCGGAGGAACGACCGTGAGCCCATACTCGATCCCTCAGGGCACTGACTTCATCGCTGTGCTGACCGTGAGCAATGTCAGCGGAGTGAAGGATTATTCCAACCTGGCACTGACGGAAGCCATACCTTCAGGCTGGGAGATATTCAACGACCGCCTGACCGGAGGTGAATCCGCCGGAACGGATTACACCTACCGCGACATTCGCGATGACAAAGTAGTATGGTTCTTCGACCTTCCGAAGGGCACAGCCAAGACCTTCAGGGTCAAGATGCACGCAGCTTACGAAGGCGAGTTCATTCTCCCTGCGGTGAAGTGCGAGGCCATGTACGACTCAAAGGTAAGCGCGAATACAGCCTCAGGCACAGCCAGGGTCACAAAGTAACTGGGAATGAACGGAAAGGTTCAGACGAGGATAGCATGCGGCGTGATAGCCGCAGTCATCCTCGTTTACCTTTTCTGCCTGCCAAGGAATCTTTTCAAAGGCACGAGCTACTCCACCGTCGTCACCGACAGGAACGGAGAACTCCTGGGCGCCAGGACCGCCTCCGACGGACAATGGCGCTTCCCCCCAGCGGACTCGGTTCCCAGGAAATACCAGACAGCCCTCATTATATTCGAAGACAAGAACTTCCTGTTCCACAGAGGAGTGGATCCCCTGGCTGCACTGAGGGCAGCGATCGGTAATATCAAAGCCGGGCACATAACCAGCGGAGGCAGCACCATCACGATGCAGGTGGTCAGGATGTCGCGGCGAAAAGAAAGGAACATGGCCCAGAAAGTCTTGGAGGCGATTCTTGCCACAAGACTGGAACTCAGGTACAACAAGAGGGAAATCCTGTGCCTTTATGCTGCCCATGCACCGTATGGAGGTAATGTTGTCGGACTGGAGGCCGCATCATGGAGATATTTCGGTCGTCCTCCGGAAGAACTTACCTGGGCCGAGGCCGCGACCCTGGCAGTCCTGCCGAACTCCCCTTCCGACATCCACCCCGGGAAAAACAGGCAGAGGCTGCTGTTGAAAAGGGACCATCTTCTGAACACGCTTTACAGTAAAGGATACCTCGACGACCTGGATCTGGAACTAGCTCTGGAAGAGCCGCTTCCGGACGAACCGGTCCCTCTTCCCCAGGAAGCCAGGCATCTCACAGAATATCTTTGCAAGAGATCTCCGGGACAAAGGATAACGACTTCCGTGGATATTCATTTGCAAAGGCAGGTGGAAGCCGTAGCCGACCAATGGAACCTGGAGTTTTCAAAGACTGGTATCAACGACTTGGCGGCGATGGTCATGGACGTACATTCCGGAGAAGTCCTGGCGTATGTCGGGAATGCCAATCCTGACCTGGCCAGGCCGGGAAGCGAGGTCGATATCATACGTTCCCCCAGGAGTACCGGAAGCATCCTGAAGCCCGTACTCTATTGTTCCCTCCTGCAGGAAGGAGAGATACTACCGAACACACTGCTCCCTGACATTCCGATCAATATCAACGGATTCAGTCCCCAGAATTTCAACAGGCAGTTCGCAGGGGCGGTTCCAGCGTCCGAAGCTCTTGTCAGGTCCCTCAACGTCCCGGCTGTACACATGCTCAGGAAATACGGAGTGCCGAAGTTCCTGGATGTCCTGCGCAAGTGCGGATTATCCACCTTGCCGAAGAGTGCATCCCATTACGGCCTATCGCTCATTCTCGGAGGAGGAGAAGCCACATTGATGGACATAACCACCTTGTATTCAAGGATGTCGGCTTCTTACCAGAGTCCTGACTCGACCGGGTTCCCGCTTGCTGACAAATGCGCCTTGTGGTGGACCATAGACGCCCTCAAGGAAGTCAACCGGCCGGACGAAATAGACTGGCACCTCATCAATTCCGTCAAGAAAGTCGCCTGGAAGACCGGCACCAGCTATGGATTCCGGGATGCCTGGGCCGTAGGCTTCACTGCGGACTATGCAGTAGGAGTCTGGGCGGGCAATGCCCAGGGGCAAGGTGTACCGGGACTGACCGGAGCACGCACTGCCGGGCCCGTGATGTTCGAAATCTTCAACCTGCTCCCCCAGAAGGAGAGCAGTGGGGTATATCATGCTGATGGATGGTTCAAGGAGCCGGTCTATGGAGATTACATCACGGCGGAGGTTTGCAGTGAATCCGGGCATCTTAAAGGAATAGACTGTGAGCATGCTGACACTCTGATGCTTCCAAGGAAGGCGATCAAGAGCGAACCTTGTCCTTACCACAAGACGATCGACGGGGTACGGACATTCATCCTGCCGCCATCGATGGAATGGTACTACCGCCAGCATCATCCCGAGTACAGGCCGTATGTCCCGGAAAACAGGCTGGACTATTCACCTATGGAGTTCATATATCCGGAAAACGGAGCCGTACTGTCCATCCCGCGCCAGCTCGACGGTTCGATAGCCGGAATCACATTCAATCTTGCGCACCGCACACCCGACACCAAGGTCTTCTGGCACCTTGACAACGAATATGCCGGAGAAACGCAGTACCTTCACCAGATCAGGCTGATCCCTCCTGAAGGCAGGCACTCCGTGACCGCGGTGGACGAAGAAGGGAACAGCGTCTCAGTCGGCTTCACTATCGAATGAACCGCCCTATTTCCTCGAAAGGAACAGGCTGCAGGCCGAACCGGGCGAGGACTTCCGGAGACAGGTAATACTCAAGGGGCTTAGGAGGCATGGGATCGTCCCCCATGGAAAGTCCGACATTGCCCTGAAGGGTGTTGTTCCCGTTTTCACGATAGAACATGTCCCGGCATCCAACAACAAGATTATTCCTTATGATGTTACGGTCCACATCCGAATGGATGTCCTTTGCAAGTTCCGGGTAACGGCCGACGTATAGTGGGCCGGTGATGTCCACCTCCTCGTACAGTCTCTTCCGGGTAATCTCATCCTGCAAGGCACCTTCCCATTTTTCCTGTCCCCACGGAGAGAAACTGACGGCCAGGTTGCACTCGTAGAACACATTGTTCTCAACCACATTGTCCTTGCCGCCGTGGATTTGGACACCTCCGAAATGGACACCTCCGACATTCCGAAAGATATTCCCGTACACGGTCTGTCCGGAGATCATGTCATCGAACCTGACTCCGGCCGAACCATGGAGAGAGCCGCCTGTGATGTTCTCCCAAAGATTATATCGGATGAGGATACCCCTGAAGCTATAATTGTAGTATATGTCAATGGCACCCTGGTCGTCGCTTTCCGTCACAAGGTCGTGGAAATGGTTGTATTCAATGGTCACGTCGTTCGCATTCAGCGAGATCGCCGAGGAGGGGCATCCGCAGAATTCGCAATGGGAGATCAGCATACCACATCCGGTGAAGGATATTCCCGGCTCATAGGTATGCTTGAACTGCGAGAAATCCCTGATCAGGGTATTGGTCACCACATAGCCCGAAGCCTCAAGGGTCTTCCTGTCTCCTCCTCTGGCCCTTATGCCGCCGTGTCCAAGACGTTCGAGCAGGCTGCCGGTGACAAGGACATCATGAGAGTCCCTGATGAGGATGGCATCTCCCCCGAAACGGGAAACCTTTATCCCGTCCAGGCATATATTCCTGCATCCATTTATGAGGATTGCATTGCGCCTTCCTCCTTCCAAGGCTATACCCCTTAAAGTAACGTTCTCGCAATCAAGTATTTCCAACAAAGATTCATCCTTCAGTACAGAGAATTCGACTTTCCCTTTCCGGGAGTAATCTTCCGGAGGGTACCAGTAGAGCTTGCCTTTTTCCCTGTCAATATAATACTCTCCCGGACTGTCCAATTCGGAAAGAAGGTTGACAGCAGCGAACTTGAATCCGGACTTGTACCCGTAACGATGCCAAGGGGCTTCCAAAGAGATGACACCGGTGGAAGGATCTACAGAAGCGACCTTCTGGTATTGCTCCGACCAGTCCCAACGGAAATACCCGTAGATCCAAGGGTCGCTTTCTGATGCCCACTTGTGCAGACGTTCGGAAGGAAACGTGAATATGCCCTCGACCGATGACACGCTGTCCTTGGGGGTCGGCCCCAGGACATCTCCCGCACTTACGAAGCCCGCGTCCGGATAGCGTGCGAGCCTTTGCCTCTCCCCGTTATAGTAAAGCTCAGCCAGATTATCTTTCCGGCATGCTTCGCCATAATCTTCTATGCCCAGTGTCCGAAGGTCGCACTGGATGATCTTGCCACCCTTCTTGCGGAATCCCGACAGCCTCCTGTCTCCTTTAAGCACCGGACTTGCTCCCGGAGCCGCTTCCACGACCAACCGTCGGGAACGAATTCCTGCCAAGCGAAGGGTCGATGGTATCTGGTATTCTCCATCTCCAACTATCAGGCGCACATCCGAAGATTCACCTTGGATTGCAGTGAAAGCGTGTTCCAAGGTCTTCCAGGGCATGGCTGCAGTCCCGGGAGCATCGTCACTGCCATTGGGAGAAACATGGAAATCCTTCGCCATCAAAGGAGGCGAGAGCAGCAAAGCCGCCAATACAAGATAGGAAATCATTGTCCGCATATCCCAAATATAAGAAAAAAAAGAAGGTGGCCGGATAGGGCCACCTTCAATATTCTTGGAAACTGACTACTTGGAAGGTCTGGTGTATCCATCCTTGGTTGCCTTGGCAGCCATCCTTTGGATACGCTTCTCGGTGGCTGGGTGGTCGGAGAATATTTCCGAAACAGCAGAGCTGGCAGCAGCCTGGGTACCGGAAGAAGTTCCACCGGAAGACATTGCCAGCAACTCTTCGAAAGCCATTGCCATCGCCCAAGGGTTCTTGCCGTGCTCCTTCAGGAACTCATATCCGTAGTCATCCGCCTGGGTCTCCTGCTTCCTGGAGAACTTAGCACTCATCAGGGATTCTCCGATGTCGCCGAGCTGGGAAGCTGTGAGGACGGCGATGGTACCGCCGGTGGAAACCACAGCATCCCTCAAGGCCGAAGTCAGGAGGGCCTGCTTGAACTGCTTCTTGGAATGCTTCAGGGCTACATGACCGATCTCGTGTCCTACGACACCGAGCACCTCATCGTCTGTCATCTTGTCGAGAAGACCCGAATAGATGCGCACACTGCCGTCAGCACAGGCGAAAGCATTGACATCGTTTGTCTTGTAAACCTTGAAATTGAGAGGAACACCATCTACAGAGGTGATACCCTTGGTCATGTTACGTACCCGCTTGACATACGCGCTGGTCTCAGGAAGTACCGTGTTCTGTGCATCAAGCTGCGTTACATACTGGGCAACATAAGCCTGGATCTGCTCGTCAGTCAGGCTTGCGGCCTGAGCTACCTTTGCGCCTCCTGAAAGGAGGTACTCGGCGTTGAATTGCTCCGAGCAAGATGCGAACATAATCGCAGCTGAAAGGATCATGAAGAGTTTTTTCATCTTGATATTCATTTATCGTTAACACTAGAGACCGAGGATCTCCTTGCGGTAGTTAAGCTGGTCGAGGGCGTCCTGTGCCTCCCTGACTCCTGCGGACCTTGCCTGGCGGAAGTAATCCCACGCCTCATCGAAGTCCTCGGTAAGGGCTGCATACAGACCCTTCGCATAAGATGCCAGTCCGCTGTTGCCGGCCTTTTTCAGATACCTTCGGGCAGCATCGAGGTTGCCTTCCTGCATCTCAGCCATGGCGGCATTGATGTTGGCAGTAGGATCGTCAGGATAGACCCTGGCTGCAGTGATGAAGGTCTTGTTGAAGTCCTCGTCACCAGGAGTGTAGTTCTGGGCTGCGAGGTAGAACTCCTCGAGGCTGAGGTTGGAAGGGCGGGTCTTGAGGACTTCCTCCACTTCCTCTGCGGAAGCATAGCTGCGGATCGTGTAGTCCACCTTGTAGTCGGTCCGGCGCAGGTATGGATAGCAGTTCTCAAGGATTTCCTCGTAATCGTCAGGATAGGTGCTCTTGATCTTCCACTCCTTGGCGTCGAGGTCCTTGTAGGTGTCCTCGTCGTCAATCAGGCTGAGGATCTTCTTGCGGTGAGGCAGGTCTGAATTCTCTACATAGTCCCTGAGGCCTTCCCAGTTCTCAGGAACGAAGTCGGTCTTGAACATGTTGTTGCTGAGGTTGTAGAGATTCCTGACGTAATCCTTGATGGCGGTGGTACGGCCGCTTGCCAGCTTCTCGTTCAGGGAATATTTGCCTTCAGGGGAAGCGAATCCCTTGATGTAGATCCTGTTGATCGTGACATCCTTGTCCTTGCGGACGGAATCGATGGTAGCGCGGATCTTGGCAAGCTCACGGGCGTTGCTGTGATATTCAGGATTGACGTTGGTCTTTCCCTGGGCGAAATCCACGAAGGCCTGGCCGGAAATGGACCTGCTCTTGGTCACCTCTGCTTCAGGGCGCGCAAAGACGAAATCCGGAGAGAAGGTGAAAGTCTTGATCCTGAATCCTCCGAGCTTGTCACTGGTGGATGCGATTTCCTTGCAGTTGGCGCATCCGTACTGCTCCTGACGAAGCACTAGCTCGCATCCGTTCATCCAGTTCTCATAAGGAACGGTGGTGTCGTAGTTGATCGAAGACGGCATATTCTTTACCGAATATGTCATGGTCTCCCCGCTGGAGAGCTTGCTGCCGTTGCGGAGATACTGGAGGAAACTGCCGCGGCTGTAAAGACCGATGGCAGGAAGCTCGACTGAGTTGCCGCCCTTCACGAGTACAGGGGTGAGCAGATATGCCTTGTTGCCGGGAATAGATACCTTCGTAAGGTCAACATCCATGCTGACGTTCATGTTCCTGCCGGCACGGTTCACTACCACGTTGCTGATTCCGGCTCCCGGTCTCACCGTGACCTTGTCAGCCGCATTGAGGCCTGCTCCCGCAAAAAGGGAGACTGCGGCAGCCAGTATTATTGCTGAAATATGCTTTTTCATATCAATCCTCCTTTTTTAGAACAGATAAACGATGTTGATGGCAGCCTTGGTAGGGCCGAAATAATGATGATTTTCGTTCTCAGCCAGTTTCGTTCCACAAGTCTTGCACTGGAACAAGTCATACCAAGTGTAAACGTAACCGAGTCCGGCCTCGAGTTCGAGGTTCCAATGGGTTGCAAGAGGGATAGCATAACCGTAAGCAAGTCCAGCTCCGACTGCATATCCCTGATAACGGTGACTCTTCAGGAGAGTCAAGTCCGTACCGAGGAACTTTCCGTCGGCCTCTTTGATGCCTCCGATATTGTACTTCTGTCCCAGGGCGTTGATGCCGATAAAGTGACCTGCAAAGCGGTTGCAGAACCAGTATCTGGCTTCAGGCTGAACCATGAGGACTCTCCAGCGAGCATTGCTGTCTTTCTTGGACCAACCATTGTAGTTGCCTGAAATGTCCATGGTCCACTTCGGAGCAATCGGGAACTCAACTCCCAGGTTGACTGTCCTGGTAGCATCGTAGAGAAGGTTCGTCTTGATGGCGAAGTCCTGTCCTTTCGCCGCAGTTCCGATAAGGAGAGCAGCGAGTGAAATGACTAATACCTTTAATTTCATTTGCTTATTTATTAATAATTATTCTAGGCCCTTAAAAACAACTTTTCGTTGAATTTAACAAAAGTACAAAAAAAACCGAAATATGAAACTATCATCAGTCACTAACTCACTCAGCCTTGCGCAGGACTATGTGCGAAGAGTAGGAGCGGTTCATCGAGCGGACGAAATCACGGAACTGGCCGTATTCTCCTGCCGGAAGGGTGCATGGCTTCAAGATGACTTCCTGGCGGATGGTGATCCTGTTCCCGGAGAACGAAGACTCGCTGCTGAAAAAGCCCCACTGCACATCCATAGCCACACTGGCAGGCATGGATTCCACTTCCAGACCATCAGGAATGTCAATAAACACTTCATCCACGATGGAAGTTCCGGATTTGATAACCAAAGGATTGACCCTCTCGGACCTTTGGGCCTCCATCCTCTTCGAGAATGGATTCCCCGCCAACATCATCCTGGAGCCATTCCATTGGCCGTAAGTCAGGATATCGAAGCTGAAACCTATCTCACATTCCGGATACCAATCGCGCCCGTCATACGAATCATAGTTGTCTCTGATCCTGGCAGGAGCAAGATTCTGCGGCTGGGCATTCAACCCCTTGGTAATAAGAGACCGCTTCGTCTCTTTTGAAAGAGCATCATATCCGATCCAAGGTTCGACATTACGTCCGGAATTCTTCTGTGACACTTCAAGATGTGCAGAGCCATCTTCGGATAGTTTTACAGATGTCACCGTAACGGTCCTGGCAATGGTGTCAGGATATGACCTGGCACGGATCGTTTCCCCTCCTTCCGGACGGATCAGCAACAACTCATGACCCGCTATATCCTCGTGCCTGTAGCCAAGAGGAACAGAAGGGTTGGTACACTCGATGAACAATGTATCCTTCGTCTCTTTCAAAGGAACGGTCAGGATGACATGGTCGGTCTGTCCCATGGAAGGATAGCCGGGCATGAAATCTTCAGACCTGGTGCTCAATGCAGTATACCATGACTCTATCCCGACCTCCGAAAGCATGAGACGCATATAGTTTGAAAGAGCCTTGCAGTCACCGAAGCCGGTCCTGTCCACTGTCGACGCAGGAAATGGCTTGAATCCACCTATCCCCAACTGGATGCTGACATAACGGGTTTTCTCACGGAGGTACTTATACAGGGCTCTAATCTTCCCAAGGTCATCGGGGATATCCTCTGTCAGGGTGCGAACCTTTTCCTTCGCGCTGTCGGGGAGACCCGGATCCGACTTCAGGAGGTCCTGCTGCCATTCGGCAATATCCTTCCACGAATCCTGACGCCCCGGGAAACCATCGAACACGAACTCGTCGGGAGAAGAATAGATGACGGGGACAAGCCCAAATACAGAAGGCATATAACTTTCCTCTACGTACCCGTCGAAAGCAGAGAAACTCCACGAATATGTGTCACTCTTCGCTCCTTTCTCTACTGTCTTTTTCCCTGCCGGACCGACCTCGTGGCTCCGGATTACGGTACCCGGAGGCACCGAAAGGGTGAAGCGGCCTTCCCGCAGATCTGTATTCCCTGTAGTGATTGGGCAGTAGACAGGAAAAACGACGAATCCACCCTTTTGCTGGATCGTATATTCATATGTGACTGTGACGGGATACGACGGAGGTGACGGCATGTAGGCTGTCATGAAACCGTCTTCAGCGATTCCGGAAGCGATTGAGACAGTGGTAAGGTCTTTCTTGCCAATCTTCACCAACTGCCCGGAAGGCAGTTTCATGAAGCCGGAAAAGGAGCTGAGGACATCGTTCTTGCTGGTATATTCAACGAAGACCGCAGCGTCCAGCCCTTTCTTGGAATATACGACTACTGAACGGGTGACGGTCAACACACCTTTCTCTAACGATTGCATAGTGAAGGTCTCATCGTCACGGAGAACCGAGGCATGCTTCTCCACAGAAAGTGCAGGGAGAACAGCCATCAGCAAGAAAACGGAGCATAGAAGGAAGCGTCTCATATCTTCTTGAGGACAATCATCGACTTTTCAACCTTGCAGACCTGCTCCCAGAAAGTTCGCAGGTCTTTATAGCCGCTGATAGGGACAAGCATGCTGCCAAGCTTGAACTTGTAATTGACTGTGACCGAATTCCCTGACTGGCGGCATATCAGGAGCAGTTCCGAGCCTTCAGGAGAAGAGCACGTGTATCTGACGCTTTGGGGTATGGATTCGACTTCATAGCCCTCCGGAACCATGAAGACCAGATTGTAAGTTATTGAATTACAATATGGGAAGTCCACAGGGAGAGTCCTTTCCTCACTGCTGAAAGTCTTGTCTGAGTGATAGCGGGACAGGAAGGCATTGACATAGATGTGGCCATCTCCCAGGGTCACGTCCTTTTCGAAATCATATTTGACCACACTTTGGGCGGAATATCCCGAAGGATCATCAAACTGCATCCCGCCTATCCTTATCTCCATATCCTTTTCCGAGTCTTCTATCCACTTTTCCTCGTCATCGAAAGAATGGTATTTGCGGCGCATCACATAGGAATCGTTCCCTGTCGCGAATATCCTGCCGGAACCTACAAGACGGGAGTCCTCAAATCGCATCTGCACGGATTCAAAGACAGATGATTTGATTGATAATTCCTTAGTCAAGTCTATCCAGACCCCCTGCCCGTCATTCGAGATCAGCCTTGCCTTCGTGACAAGATATGAGGGACTGAGGACATCCACGTACGCATCGGATTTGGCCGCATCCAGGAAGTGTACCTCACCGGAAGGGCACTCAATCCGCAGGATCATGGCATCGTACTGATCCATCGAGATCATGTAATCAACCATCGGTCCGTTATCCCTGAGCTTGACCATGACAGGTTCGGCACGATAGCCCAAAGAGTTCAAGACGCTGGCGACCAACGCATTGATGTCAGCACTGTCGCCCGATCCGTTCTTGAGCACAGTGCGCCCCTTCTCGGGCAACCTGCTTACTTTTTCATTCCACGAAACCTTATCCATCACAAGATTCCTGACAGCGGCAATCTTCTCACGTTCATCTTCCTTTCCGGCAATAGCTTCAGCAGCACCGTCGATCAGTTTCGCAGACCCCTTGCAGCAATCCAGAAGTCCTGCCGTAACCAACCTGTTGTCCACATCTTCCCATGTGACTGCATAATCCTTGTACAAGACTCCGGGAATATTGAGGCTCCTGACATTGTAATTGACCGCTGCGCAGTAAATCTCGGGGCAGTAGCTGTAAGGTTCGCCACGAAGAGCCGGGACATCCGCCATGCGGAGCTTATCATAATAGTCCGAATACGAAGTAGAACCCAATGTCGCGAACACCGAAGAACGATCTTGGGAGAAAGGGAGCATCCCCAAGGTCGTTGTGTTGTAAAAGATAAAATCCGGAAAGGATACAGTAGCCTCCGCAAGGTTCACCGGATATTCCCTCTGCAATTGGACCTTCCCGATATCTATGGTCGGGGAAATGATCATGAAACTCACGTCCACGACCGAGCCGAGACGGACGTTTTCCGGGGAAAATGTCACCCTCTTTACACCGTCGGAATACGGCTCGTCAAACACGAATTTCTTTGACATCTTGTGAGAAACCACTTGACCGTCCACCAAGTCAAATGTTGTTGCACGGATTTCCCTGACGTTCTCAGTGAAGTTATTGGCAACTGAATAGAAGATCTCATAGTCTATCTCATCCTTGCCAGACTCCTTCAACACCTTCCACCTCTCACGGACCTTGATCTCCCTTTGCAACCTGCCCTCCGGGTCGACCCTGACGGAGACATTCCGGTCACTGTAAAGCAAAAGAAGGGAAGCGGTCGTGTCGAGAGGATAGGTATCCAGCTCCACTTCAGCTTTGGAAACTTCCCCGAATTTCGGGTTCACCTGTATGAGCTGCGCATGAATCGAAACGGAAAACAGGAGAGAGAAGAAAAGAATGGAAAAGGATGATTTCTTGTTCATGGCCGGTTAAAGTATGTAGTTTCTCAACAAATATACAATTTATAATCCAATAAGCAACAAGCCCCTCCAGAGAAATCTGAAGGGGCTTTCCGTTTCGTGGGAGTTGACGGATTCGAACCGCCGACCCTCTGCTTGTAAGGCAGATGCTCTGAACCAGCTGAGCTAAACTCCCGAGCAAATCCCGAACTGAATCGGGACTGCAAAGGTACGATTGTTTTTTAATTCTACAAATTATTTTCCGTTTTTTCCGACACCTTCACAGGCCACGCAAATCCATCATTCGCCCTGTAGTGAGGGGCGTACAGAGACTCGATCGTCACGACCGGAGCGGAGAAGGTACCTTCCTGGGTTACAAAGTATTCCTCGGAGACGGTTGTCTTCTCCTCTGGATAGACATCAAAATAATACTCGGTACGGTCCGTCTTGACGTTGCGGTAGCCCTGAGGCACAACTGAATAGACTCCCCTGACCCGCAGAGGGCTGAGCCACCATCCATAGTGGCCGGAGAGTTCCTCTACTGGCCTGAAGGCGGCTTCACGAGGAGCCGTCAACTTGACGAAACTGCGGTTCTCGTCGCTCCTGACCTGATATTCAGAGACTATCTTGTCACCCACATGGACAGGCATGCCCTCGGCGATCTCAAGCCGGCCGATCTTGCCATCTTCACCGGTAACCTGTTTGTAGAAATGCCTCTCGATGCTGAATCCGTTTCCAGCGGAAACTATTTCATTGAAAGGCTTTTCGTATGTCTTGGTAAGCATCACGACCTTGGTTGCAAGCACTTCGTCCGAACCCCGGAGCACGGAATTGATGGCATCCACGAAGGCCGGATCATCCTCCCACTGCTGAGTCTCCTTCTGGAGCATCATCCAGATGCGGATTCCGTCGGAGACAGACGAGTCGAAACCATCCAGTAGGTCGCAGAGCAGCGAATGCGCATATAGTTCACTCTCCAGCAAGCCTCGCC
Source organism: Candidatus Cryptobacteroides sp. (assembly GCA_045224215.1). Lineage (GTDB taxonomy): Bacteria > Bacteroidota > Bacteroidia > Bacteroidales > UBA932 > Cryptobacteroides. The sequence continues at coordinate 22,604 of JBGVAE010000060.1, forward strand.
ACGGCATCACAGCGTTAGGATAGTACCAGCCACCGTCCTTGTGCTCTACTGCATATTCCAGCAAGGAAGCAACGTCGGCTGAAGCAGATTTCCTGAACTTCTCAGCCGAGGAAAGCTTGAGACCCCAGGCAGAAGCCAGGGATATTCCTCCCTCATTGTCGATGAGATTCAGGAGAGTCTTGATCCTGCGCGCCTTGGCTAGGATCTGTCCGTTCATCCCCCTCCCCTCCTTCGCGGAAGGCAGGAGATAAGGCTTTATGAATTTCTTGAAAGCCTTGTAGTTCTCCGAATATGCATCCTTGCCGCTCTTAGTATCTATTTCCACCTTGAAAGGGACCGAAGCGTACATCGAACGGACATAGGAATATTGCTCGTCGGACAGGAAGCCGCACCAAACCGGGAAGGAACTCCCGTGCAGGAAATGGCTGCGGTCCAGATAGACAACGGACTGTGAAGCATCGAATCCGCTGAACAGGCCGCTGTCGCGAAGCTTTGCAAATCTCTCGAGGAGTACAGCCGTAATCACAGGAGAAGATTTCATTCCCTCGAACCAGCCGAAACCTCCGTCCGCATTGCGGCAAGCCATGATTCTCTTAAAGAGGTCATCTTCAGGAGATTGCTTGATCCCGGCAGCTTTGCGTACGTAGAAAGCCTCTGAGAGCGAAAGCACATCACGGCCCTCAGGATCCGCCTTGGTCGGAAGGGCTTCCCTGACCATCTTCTGTATGTCAGTGTTCTTCTGTTCGGCTCCGAAGGCCGTGGTTCCTGTGAATTCAGCCTTGAGGCGCTCCAGGAGGGCGTTTTCGTCGGCCCCCGCCAAGAGGACTCCGGAATGGGATTCTGTCAGGGTCTGCCTGGCATCGTACACCGGCAGAGACACGAAGACTCCGTCCGAGAAAGACTTGGCGTCATCCATGAAGACTACCTTGAGGCCCAGTTCATCCATCGCCTTCGGATCCACTTCGAATTCGAAAGGAACCGAACCTCCGGCAGGAATCTCCAAAGCCTGTGAAAGTGTACCGACAGGTGATACTTCCTGCCATTTGGAGGAAGGATAGACCTGAAGGGCAGCCACACCCGATATCGGTTTGTCAGAGCTGTTGGAAACTGTTCCGTGCAGCACATACTTATCTCCCTTGTACAGATACTTAGGCTCAACCACGGAGAGTTTCACCGGAAGCGACACCACCATTTCCTGACGCACCAACGCGTTCTGCATCTTGGTGTCATGGGCATATACCTGTACGATGAAAGTCGAGAGCTTGCCGGAAGTCTTGAACTTGAGTTTCAAGTTCCCGGAGTCATCCGAGAGCAGGAAAGGCTCGAAGGCAAGGGAGGAGGCAAACTCTGAACGCAGATTGACCGCTGCGATAGCTTCTTCCATAGCCGGAGCAGCCATTGGAGCAGCCGCATCATACATGACCATTTCTGCGTCAGCAGCCTCTTCAACCATCATGACGGAACTGTTCATGGCCGCAGTAGCCATCGGCATCGCAGCCTTTGACTTGGGACTTCCCCCAAGTCCCCTCACATAAATCCTATGGTCTTCCACCCCGTCACTTCCGCAGACTGCCGAAACATAGACCTGTTCAGCACCGATAGAAGAAAGTCTTACAGTGTTCCAGCGGTTAGGAGAAATGGTCTCGGTACTCTTGTCGAAGACGGCGGCTACGCCTTCCACACCAGGATTTGTCTTGAGCACGAAGGAATATTCCTTCCCAGGAAGGGTCTTGTCCTCGAAGACGCTGAAGCTCAGCGGGAGCTCCAGCTCTTTCTTCCTGCGGCGGAATTCCCGCGTGTAAGAATAATTCTTCCCGTTACGGAAATAGAAGATACTGAGGAATATAGCATCCGGATAGGAAGGCTTGTATTCATAGAATATATCCTCGATCGAGCCTTCCTCGCCTGGCTTCCCTTTCAGGAAGACCATCTTGCGTTCGAGGAGCTGACGCTTGTCCCCGAAGAGTTCGACGACGGCCCAGACAGGACCATTGCCAGCTCCGAACCGAACATGGACGTCTTCTCCTTCCTCCAGGAGAAATACATTTTCGACCTCTGAGGTAAGGACTTTGTCTGAAGGAGACACCTTGACGATAGTCAAGTCACTCTCAGAACGTATGTCATCTCCCTTCGAAGGCTTGACTGAAGCCTCAGCCTTCACGATGAAAAGACCGGAAGAAGGAAGCGCAAACCCATATTCCTTCCCGGATTCAGCGATTCCGGAATATACCTCCACATCCTTGGCATCCAGGATCCTGTAAGAGACAGGGACCGGCACGACCCTGCCTTCATTGTTCATGACGCTGAATCTCAGACGCGCGGTGTCTTTGTCGAGCAGGAGAGTCCCCCATCTGCCGTTACCGGTCTCAACGGACCCTGAAGCCTCATCCAGCAAATCTATGTCAATACGGAAATGATTCAGGACCAATACATTGCGGCTGAATTCCCGGGTTTCTCCCGTACCGTCTGTAACCTTGACAAGGACCCTGAACCATACATCGCCCCCCGAAGGGAAAGAGAAAGCAAAATCTCCGGCCGCATCCGGGACTATCTCCCCTGAAGCAACCTTGCGGCCTGATGCATCCACCTCGTAGGAAACCTTGGCAGCGGAAAGAGGATGTCCGCTGTAGCTGCGCAAGGTCCCTTCGACTGTGACAGTATCTCCTGCAAGGTACAACTTGTCAACCTCCTTGAAAGTCAAGTCATATGTCGGAAGTATGAATTCGTCCACGACTATTTCCTTGGTCTGCAGGGTCTTATCCTTGATCGCAGAGATCCTGAACCTGCCGTTCTTCCGGTCCTTTGGAAGCTGGAACTCACCGGCTACCGAACCGAAACCATTGGTCCTAAGGTCCACTGACTCAAGCTGTTTGCCTTCAGCGTCATACAACCTGACGGTGACCTTCTCGCCTTCCTTGAACGTCGAGAAGCTCCGGCGGACATTCCCTTGATAGAAGACGGCCTTGTATTTCACGGTCTCACCAGGATTGTAGGCCGATTTGTCAGTGAATATGTTGCAGAAGATAGACTCTCTCTCCAAATCCTTTTCTTCGTACACATAGTGACGGTCCAGATTGATCTGCTTGGACTTGCGCACGAACCCGTCGGAATCCTTGAAGGAGGCCTGGAGATAATTGACTGCCCTATCCTTGATCCCCTTCATTATCCCTTCTGGCACTGGGGTGAAGCCGTCCATTGACACACCCTCAACCCTGGCCACCGAAGAACCTGACCTGAACAGTTCGACATCCACCTTTTCGATTGGCTTTCCAGTCTGATAGTCAGCAACATAGAAGCGCTGACCCTCATTGTCGTCCCGGACAGCTATGGAAATGGACTTCGGACAATATTCCAGGCTGGCCTTTATCTTGCCGTTCTGGGCCGTGATCTGATAGTCGCCGTCGTCGCACTTAGGAATCGGGATACGGACGGTGTCACGGACATAGAAACGATGAGCCTCATTGACCACGGTCTTGCTCAGCATAGGTTTCGCGCCCTTGGCTTCCGGGGCCATCACCAGTTCCACCTTGTCCAGGTTTCGGAACACGACAAGCAGGTCCTTGCCTTCAACCGAAAGCAAAACTTCCTTTCTCTCAAGCCTTTCCGCAAGGTCCTTGAAATCATTGATGGAATCAGCGATCTTCTTGTCGATGCCGGATGAATAAGACTTGCGCTCCTTTTCGGTTTCCTTAATTATCGACAGAAGGCCCTTATACTCCTCTTCCCCGGCCTTATCGATCACAAGCTTGGTAAAGGAATCTGATAGGAGGCGGGACTTTGCGAAAAGATTCACGGCCTTCCCTTCATACTTGCCAGCGAAAGATTTATAGGCATCAATCTTGGCCTCTGAGTCCATACTGCCAATCATCCGATACTCCAGCCACGCGGCATTAGGGTATGTCTGTCCGAGATAATCACCCAGGACCTTCGCCGCTCTTTCGCGGTTCCCCCAGTCACGGTACTCGGACCAAAGGGCATACTCATAGTCATCCTTGACGCACTCTGCCAGGAGACCGTTCATCTCGCCGCCTATCCTGGTATAGAACTGTGGATTGCGTCCCGCCTGCAGACGCGAACCAGTAGAGATGACATAGTCCAGCAAGTCCCCGCCTCCATTGTCTTTCCTGTACGAATATGTAACAATCGGCTCGCCGTAGGCCTCGACTTCTCCTGCAAGCTGCCGGTTAAGGGAATCCCTCAGTTTCCAGTTCCTGGACAAATCGGTCTCCACCTTCTGGCGAGCGGCGTCATAAAAATCCCAATGGAGCCGCTTGGCGGATGCCTCTTTCTTGATTTTCTCCAGGGCTGAACTCATTCTCAGGGGCTTGTCGGCCTTCCGGGCGTCGTAATATTCACTCCAGAGAGAGCTCAGGACATGTCCCTGGGCGTCAGGTTTCTGGTTCTTGTCGTTCTTCATATTGGCGTTTGATGTGATGAAAGCCACGCAGAGCAATGCAGCTGCAGCGAAGGCCGGGATAATGATTTTAGTTTTCATGTGTCTTGGTTAATATCCAAAAACCATCTTATATTCAAAAACCTTGCAAGGATTTGAGAATCTGTACCGCCTCGCTCACAAGATAGGTACTTCCTCCTACAAATATCAGAGGGAAACCGAACCTTGCAGATTCCGGCTTACGTGAAGTTTGCTTTGCGAGCGTTATGGCCATGGAGAGAGCCTGGCGCACGGAAGGGGCCTCATATATCCTGTTCACCGGCCGCCCTTCCGCTGAACAGAAGGCCTTGTAGCGGGCGGTAAGTTCAGACTCCGGAAGAGCCCTGTGCGTCTCGGGATTCGTGAATATGTAGGTGGCATCCACCGGCATCAGCGGCATTATTCCGTCAAGGTCCTTGTCTGCCATGACGGCATAGACAATGATAAGGGAGGAGCAGTCCCCTCTCTTGCGCATCTGCTGCAGTTGGGCGAAGTTTTCCTTCAAGGCAGCAGGGTTATGGCCGATGTCTGCAATGATGAAAGGGTGCAGGGAAAGTCGTTCCCAACGTCCGTGGAAGCCCATGATGGACGCAGCCCTCGAAATCGCCGTTTCTACCACGGCTTCATCAGTAAGTCTTTGATAGAATGGAATTTCCTTCAAAATATCCACTGCTGCGAGGACAGTACGGAGATTCTTTCTCTGATAGTCCCCGCGAAGATCCATCTTCTTGAGGATAGCCTCGCTGCGGTACCACAGTGACGGTGTGGCATCCTCCGCGAATGTAAGGCTGCTTCCGGTCTCTGCAGCCTTGCCTTCGAATACTGGTCTTGTTTCCGGCAGATATTCACCAACCAGGGCAGGGACTCCCTTCTTGAATATTCCTGCCTTCTCGAAGGCAATGGCCTCAAGGGTGTCTCCGAGTATCGCGCAATGGTCAAGGGCTATGTTGGTTACCACCGACAGGTCGGGCGTTATGATGTTCGTGCTGTCAAGCCTGCCGCCGAGGCCGGTTTCTATCACGGCCACATCGACTTCCATGTCTTCGAACCACTTGAAAGCCATTCCGGTTGTGATTTCAAAGAAGGAAAGGTCGAGACGGTCCATCTCCTCTTCGTTCCGGCAAAGGAAGTCCCAGACATATTCTTCGGAGACCAGCTCGCTTCCTATGCGCATCCTCTCGCGGAAGTCCACGATGTGCGGAGAGGTGTAAAGCCCCACCTTCAGGCCGGCCGACCCGAGGACTGCGGCCAGCATGTTGGCCACGGACCCCTTGCCGTTCGTTCCGGCCACGTGGATGGTGCGGTACTTCCCCTCAGGGTTTCCAAGGAAGGAACAGAAACTCTCCATATGCTCCATTCCCGGCTTGTAGGCCTGTCCGAAAGGAACTTTCTGTACCGACGGGAAACGCTTGAATATCTCTTCTATCTTCTTTTGGTAATTCTTCTTGGAATAGCTCTCCATTTCCGGCAGTAAATCTGTTTTTTGAACTGAATTCAAAAATACTTAATTTTACGGACATATTCGAAAAGGAATGAAAGAAAAAACTTCAGCATTGAACTCGACATACGTCATCGACGGAGTGGCCAGGCAGTTCACTCCGGCCGAGATCCTGGACGAGTGCCTGGGACATGAAATCGCTCCCAGGGCCGACAAGGGAAACGCGTTCGAGCCGATAGTTGACGAAAGCAGGGATCCTTCCCCGTCGGTCAACGAGTTCCACACACGGAAGGTGCAGGATTACCTTTCGACGGTTTCTTCCCTGATGGGAAGTCCCAGGAACTGCCCGATATCATTCCCGGAGTCATTCACCAAATCCAGGATAGCGAAGGCTCTGCTCGACACCCTCTGGATGAAGGGTCATTTCCGTCTCAGCGACCTTGCACTGATGGCCAAGTGGCGCTGGAACGGAAAGCCACTGGGGAACATGGCCGCCTTCTATTCCTCGGTGGAAGCCGCTGCAGACTACATTGACGAACTTGGAATATCCCTGAACTCATATTCATTCAACGAAAGCGAGAAGTACTGCCAGGCTTCATTCAAGGTGGCAGCTTCCGACAGGATCGTCGAAGAGGATCCCGAACTGGATCCGGATGAGGAATTCGACCTCCCTGGGAACGCTCCTTTCGGAAGCGACCATCCCGTTCTGGGCAGAAGGAGGGCTGTTACGGACAAGATCGTGCCGGATCCGGAGAGCTGGCTCATCTACGTCCCGTTCGACAGTTGTGATTTCAGGTTGGGTAATTCCTTGCTCTGCGACACCCTCGGGCAGAACGGAGACCCATTCCCGGAGGTCGGAGACGCCGATTATTTCATAGATTGCTTCGAGATCCTGAGGGAATTCGTGGAAGACCGTGTGGTGATCTCGGCGGTCACGGTGGCTGACGGCGGACTGCTGCCTGCCATGAAATCCATGTGCCAAGAGAATGTGGGCGCCACTCTGGACGTGAGCGGGATCATGAATGCCTACGGAGAGGAGAACAGCATCCGGGTCCTGTTCTCGGAGATTCCGGGAGCCCTGATCCAGATCAAGGACATCGACTACGACTACGCCGATGCTGAATTCCTGCTGCAGGACATCGCTTACTATCCAGTCGGCCACCCGGTTCCGGGATCCGACAAAGTGAAAGTCAAGACCGGCCGGAGCAACGGTATCTCGGAGATCCTGCAGTCATTGCTCAGCAGCCAGACTTCAGAAGGAGAAGATTGATCATTTAACCATATGGCAAAATACGCTAATATCCCATCTGCCACCAAGACCGGCAGGAAACCAAAGATCTTCGTGCTGGATACGAACATCATCCTGCACGACTACAAGGCAATAAGGAAATTCCAGGACAACGATGTCGTCATTCCGGTCGTAGTGATCGAGGAACTGGACAAGTTCAAGAAAGGGAACGACCAGCTCGCTTACAACGCCCGCGGCTTCATGCGTGACATAGACAGGATCACTGAAGGAAAGTCTTTCGGGAAGAATGGAGTCCAGATTGCAAAGGGGCTCGGCAACATCAAGATAGAGCCTAACCACCCGTTCCCGGAGAACATGAAGGAGATGTTCTACGACGACATTCCTGACCACAGGATCCTTGCCACCGCGATCTGGGTCCGGGACAACAATCCGGACCGCTTCGTGGCACTTGTCACCAAGGACATCAACCTCAGGATGAAGTCCAAGGCCGCCGGGATGGAGGTCCAGGACTACCTGACCGACCGTGTAGAGGAAGAGAAGATCGAAAACTCCAACAAGGAAGTCCAGTACCTCGACGGTATATCCCTCGAAGCGATCCAGGATCTGGCTTACGGTCCTGAGAACAAGGTTCCTTGGAAGGCAATCTCAAAGAAGGAACCTCGGCCTAACCAGCTGTACAAGATAAAGAACGGGGACGACACCATCTGCGCCCGCTACGATGCCGACCAGGAGAAGGTGATCCTGGTCAAGAGCATGAACGCATACGGAATCCGTCCGCGCAACCACGAGCAGAAATTCGCCATTGAGGCGTGCATGAATCCGAAGATCCAGCTTGTCTCCATGACCGGAGGGGCCGGAACCGGAAAGACCCTCATCGCCCTCGCTTCCGCCCTGGAACAGGCCAGGGACTACGACCAGATCATCCTGACCAGGCCTACCGTCGTGCTCGGGAACCAGGAAATAGGATTCCTGCCTGGAGACCAGAGGACCAAGATGAGTCCTTTCGTCCAGCCTCTCATGGACAACTTGAACGTCATCCGGGGACAGTTCAAGACCGGCAGCAAGGAAGCTCTAAAGATCGACGCCATGCTAAAGGAGGAGAAACTCCTGATCTCCCCTCTCGCCTACATCAGAGGCCGGAGCCTCGGAAGGGTGTATTTCATCTGCGACGAGGCACAGAATCTTACTCCGAACGAAGTCAAGACCATCATCACCCGAGCCGGAGACGGAACGAAGATGGTGTTCACCGGAGATATATTCCAGATAGACCAGCCTTACCTGGACCAGTGGTCCAACGGTCTGACCCACCTCAACGAAAAGATGGAAGGACAGAAGCTGTTCGAGCACATATTCCTGAGAGTCGGAGAAAGGAGCCAGCTCTCGGACATCGCTTCCAAACTCCTGTGATGAACGGCGGGTTGTGTACTTGCAACTTTTTGCGTAAATTTGCAAATTGTTGTCTTGGAAAGACTATTAATCAATTTAATCTAAAATATGTTCGACACAAAGAAAAGAGTCTATCGCTTCGGAGGGAAAACCGCCGAGGGCGATGGTAAAATGCGTGAACTCCTTGGAGGAAAGGGAGCCAACCTGGCCGAAATGAGCAAACTCGGTATGCCGGTACCTGCCGGTTTCACCATCACCACCGAGTGCTGCGCTGAATATTATGCACTTGGAGGCGGATATTCAAACGACCTCAAGAAGGAAGTCGCCGAGGCCATGAAGGCCACCGAGACCATCATGGGCAAGAAATTCGGAGACACTTCCGATCCGCTCCTCGTCAGTTGCCGCTCAGGTGCGAGAAGCTCCATGCCTGGAATGATGGACACCATCCTCAACATCGGACTTTGCTCCGCCACCATCCCTGGAATGATCCAGAAGACCGGCAACCCAAGGTTCGTATATGATGCTTACAGGCGCCTCATCATGATGTACTCCGATGTCGTCATGGAGAAGGCTGAAGGGATAGAGCCTGCAGACGGACAGGGAATCCGCCAGCAACTTGACAGGATGATGATGGACCTGAAAGAAAAGCAGGGCTACAAGTCCGACACCGACATCACCGCCGACGAGCTCAAGGACCTCTGCGAGCAGTTCAAGGTAAAGGTAAAGGAAGTACTTGGTGTCGAATTCCCTGACACAGCCGAGGCCCAGCTATGGGGTTCGATCGGTGGTGTGTTCAAGTCCTGGAACGGAAAGAGGGCCATCGCCTACAGGAGGATCGAAAAGATTCCTGATGACTGGGGCACGGCCGTGAACGTACAGTCCATGGTGTTCGGAAACATGGGCAACACCTCCGCGACCGGTGTCGCATTCTCCCGCAACCCTGCCAACGGAGACAACAAGTTCTATGGTGAGTGGCTGATCAACGCCCAGGGAGAGGATGTCGTTGCCGGTATCCGTACCCCTAATCCTCTGAACGAGGCCACCAAGACCGAGAAGAACAAGGATCTCGAGTCCCTGGAGAAGGCAATGCCTGAGGTTTACAAGGAGCTGGACGGTATCCGTCTCCGCCTCGAGCAGCACTTCCACGACATGCAGGACATCGAGTTCACAATCCAGGAAGGACATCTCTGGATGCTCCAGTGCCGTATCGGCAAGCGCACCGGTCTCGCCGCCCTAAAGATGGCGATGGACATGGTGGACGAGAAGATGATCGACGAGAAAACTGCTGTCATGAGGGTTTCTCCTAACCAGCTCGACGAGGTTCTCCACCCGATCCTCGACCCTGCAGCCGAAAAGAAGGGCGAAGTCCTCGCAGTAGGCCTCCCTGCTTCTCCGGGAGGTGCGGTAGGACAGATCGTATTCACATCCGAGGCAGCCATGGATGCAGCAGCCGAGAAGAGGAAGGTCATCCTCATCCGTGAAGAGACTTCCCCTGAGGACATCGAAGGAATGCGCGCTGCGGCAGGTATCCTCACGACCCGTGGAGGAATGACTTCCCACGCAGCCCTCGTGGCCCGTGGATGGGGCAAGTGCTGCATCGTAGGATGCGAGTCCATGAAGATCAACTTCGACGAGAAGACCGTCTCTTTCGGAGACAAGACCTTCAAGGAAGGAGACTGGATGAGCCTCAACGGTACCAAGGGTCTCGTCTATGGCGAACAGATCGCTACGATGAACGCCACCGAGAATCCTGTATTCGTTAAGTTCATGGGCATCGTGGACAAGTTCCGCAAGATCGGTGTCCGCACCAACGCTGACACTCCTGAGGATGCCCGCAAGGCTCTGAGCTTCGGCGCTGAAGGAATCGGACTGTTCAGGATCGAGCACATGTTCTACGGTGCCAACTCTGAGAAGCCTCTCTCCAAGCTCCGCAAGATGATCCTTTGCGACACAGACGAGGAGCGCAAGGCTGCTCTCGAAGACCTTGAGCCATACATGAAGGCAGCTGTGAAGAGCACGATGAAGATCATGGACGGCAAGCCTGTCGTATTCCGTCTTCTCGACCCGCCTCTCCATGAGTTCGTTCCTAAGACCGAGGAGAAGAAACAGGAAATCGCCCGCGAACTTGGAGTTACCGTCGAAGAAATCGAGAAGAGGGGCGAGGCCCTTCACGAGGTTAACCCTATGATGGGACACCGCGGAGTACGTCTGCACGTCAGCTTCCCTCTGATTGCCGAAACCCAGTACAAGGCCATTTTCGAGGCGACTGCCGAACTGCTTCTCGAAGGCTTGCACCCAATGCCTGAAATCATGATCCCGGTCACCATCTCCGCCCGTGAGCTCAGCTTCCAGAAAGCCATCTGCGACCGCGTCAAAGCACAGGTCGAGGGTATCAAGGTCCAGAACATCGACTACAAGTTCGGAACTATGATCGAGATTCCTAGAGCCGCCTTGACCGCCGACCGTATGGCCCGCGCCGCCGAGTTCTTCTCATTTGGGACCAACGACCTCACCCAGATGACGTTTGGTTTCTCACGTGACGACATCGGCACCTTCATGGGAGACTATCTCGGCAACAAGATCCTCGATTCCGATCCATTCCAGACCATCGACACCAAGAGCGTCGGCAAGCTGGTTGAGTTCGGTATCCAGGGTGGACGCTCAAAGAGGCCCGACCTTAAATGCGGTGTCTGCGGAGAGCATGGAGGAGACCCTGACTCAATCCGTTTCTTCAACAAGATCGGTGTTGACTACGTCTCTTGCTCACCGTTCCGCGTGCCTATCGCCCGCCTCGCAGCCGCCCAGGCCGCTATCGAGCAGAGCAAATAGGACTCTGTCCCTGTCATTCTGAGCGAAGCGAAGAATCTGATTAAAAGGAGTTTGCCCGAATGGACAAACTCCTTTTTTATTCGTATATTCAGAAAGAATTCCTAATTTTATGCTGTCTGGGCATATCTTCTATAACAATGGTTTTATTCCCCCACAATAGATTCTGGCTGATAGCGCTTGTGGCGCTTCTCGTGGGCTCCTGCGCCAAGGCTCCGGAATCCTCGCCGCTGGTGCTGTTTGGCGCCCAATCAGGAAAGCCGACAACAAAGGATGTAAGACACACTCTGGAGA
>JBGVAE010000061.1:0-2540 GCA_045224215.1 Candidatus Cryptobacteroides sp.
CTCTCATTCAAGAGTCAGAACATCCTGTCCATGGTGTCCACTCCCCTGCGTGAGGACGCCACGTTGACGGAGAACGTCCAGATTCCCGTGGCCGATACGGATGTGACGCTGCTTAAGAGTGCGCTCATTCTGGGTTCCAACGCTTCCGGCAAGTCGAATGTGATCAAGGCATTAGATTTCTTCAAGCGTTTCATCATCGGTTCCTTCAAGGATGTGCAGGCCGGGGAGGTGATTCCGGTAGAAAGCTTCCGTCTTGATGTGAAGTCCGCTTCCGAGCCCAGTTCGTTCGAGCTGATCTTCATCTCGTCCGGCAATCAGTTCCGCTACGGATTCACCGTATCCAGGGATGAGGTCAAAGGTGAATGGCTGTATCGGAAGCTTTGCCGCAAGCGGGCGAAGGAAGTGGAGCTTTTCTTCCGTGAAGACGGCCGGTTCCAGGTGCATCCTACGATGTCACTCATCCAGGACATCGTGAACAGGAAGATGGTCCGGCCCAATGCGCTGCTCCTCTCGGCTGCCGCACAGTTCAATGATCCCACGGCGGTTGAGATCATCGGATGGCTGGATGACACCGCTATTATCTCCTGTTCCGAGGACGAAGACAACTGGAAAGAGGCCCTGCGTCATTTCGATGACGAGAGGATGCGGAATCGCATCGTCCGGTTCTCCCAGTATGCCGACCTAGGCATCGAGGACATCGAGAAGACCGGCGACCGGGTAATCAGCCGTCACAACCAGTACGGAGAGAACGGCGAAGTGGTGAGAAGCGTCGCCTTCCCTTTCCTGGCAAACGAATCGGAAGGCACCGTCAAGTATTTCTCCCTCGCCTTCCCGATCATCGACGCGCTTGACCATGGGAAGAGGCTGATCGTGGACGAGTTTGACTCCAAGATGCATCCCAACCTCACCGAACGTGTGATTTCCCTTTTCAACTCCAGGGAGACCAATCCTCACGGGGCGCAGCTGGTCCTTACTGCCCATGACAGTAACCTCCTCTCCTCGGGCGAGTTCCGTCGAGACCAGGTCTGGTTCACCCAGAAGGACCGCCTGGGAGCGTCTGAGCTTTTCTCCCTGGCCGAGTACAAGGTCCGCGGGAATGCCGCTTTCGAGAAGAACTATCTCCAGGGGAAGTATGGGGCTACCCCTGTCCTGGGTGACATGCAGAACATCTTTCTAAAGGAGGAGTAATATGGCGGCGCACAAGACAAACATATCTGCGAGGAAGGAGCGCAAGATTGCCCGGAGCGTCGGTATCCGGCCCATCAAACAGTCGTTCCTGATCATCTGTGAGGGTGAGAACACCGAGCCGGAGTACTTCAACTCTTTCCGTTTGACATCCGCCAAGGTGAAGGCGGTCGGAAAGGGACTGGGCACGCTGGCGTTGCTTCGTGAGGCATTGTCCATCAGGAAGGAGGAGACCCGTAAAGGGCACGTCTTCGACCAATGCTGGCTCGTCTTTGACAAGGATGATTTCCCTGACGGCGATTTCAACGAAGCCATCCGCAAGGGAGAGGCTGAAGGATTTCGTGTAGCATGGTCCAATCAGTCTTTCGAGTTCTGGTTCATCCTACACTTCATTCAGCATCACGGGCCTATGCACCGGAGAGAGTATCCCGCTGTGCTGACGCGTCTCACCGGGAAGCCATACAGTAAATCCCAAGGATTCACGAAACTCATTTTCAATCAACTGTACCCGTTGACGGATGTCGCTGTTTCCAATGCACGAAACGTTCTTGAAGATATGGACCTTTCGTTTCCGGCAAAGGCGGAATCGGCCACAACGGTTTTCGCTTTGGTGGAGGAACTGAAAAAGTACATCTGAAACAGGATCACACCGCCTTCTTGGCACTTTCTGCAATCCTCGTCCTTTCCCGGGACGTGGATTTTTTTTGTCCTGACGGGAATCTGAGTATACGGGCGGAGTATCATCTCGCTTTTTCTTCCCTCATTTCCGCTCCAAAAACGCCTCCGCGGCCCCTCTCTCGTTCCTCTTCTTTCCTCCCTTTCCTAATTTGACCTCCGGGCAGGCGCCCCGGGAGCGCCCTCGTTGGCATTTTCCCGCAAGAACGGCCCTGCCCTGATAAGGAAATGAAGAGAACTAAAACAGGACCCGAACAATGAGTGCTTTCTGGATCTTCGCCATGGTCGTCACCGTGGTGTACATCATCTATTACGCGGCCATCATCGCCAAGGACCTCGCCAGGCCTTCTGAGCAGCGTTCATCCTCCGCGGAGACCTTCGTGCTGGAGGACACCGCCCCGGAACCGGGCAAGGTCGTCGAAGTCACGGACAAGGGCTTCAGCGTGGAAGACGGATCGGGCAATGTCAGGGAGCAGGCGATCACCAATGTCCCTGCCCCGAAGCGTCCCGCAGTCGAGGACTCTGAACCCGGACCCAAGCTGGACGCCACCGGAGCTCCGCTCACGGAGGGCGGCAGGAAGATCCTCTCAGCACAGGAGGACATGGACCTCATCGACCCGAAGGCGGCTGGTGAGCAGTCCCGCGACACCCTGACGTTACTCATGATGGACCAGCAGCCG
>JBGVAE010000062.1:0-12068 GCA_045224215.1 Candidatus Cryptobacteroides sp.
CTCCAGCGTTCAGTCAACGAAGATGCTCCTGCAACCCGTTCCGGGAAGCAGGTCCTGATGTTCTACTGGACATGGCATTGCGAAAGCCATGCGGATTACCCTACGATAGTGGACATCACAGGTGTCCAGGGACTTGGCGGCTCCTATATCAACGACTATACAAGCTATGTCTGGGGAGTCAACCAGGGCCATGACCCATGCTTCTGGGGCACTCCATTGTTCGGATATTACCGCAGCACAGACCCTTGGGTCCTCCGAAAGCATGCCGAGATGCTGGCTGATGCAGGAGTGGACGCCGTGTTCTTCGACAATTCCAACGGGACTTTCATGTGGTGGAGTGCCGTGACCCAGCTTCTGGAGACTTGGTCGCAGGCTAAGAGCGATGGAGTCAATGTGCCTAAGATAGCGTTCCTTCTTCCATTCTCCGCATCAAGCGACGCGGCTACCCAACTAAGGTATCTATATTTGAATCTCTATGGCAAGGGTCTCTATAAGGACCTATGGTTCATGGTGGACGGGAAGCCTTGTGTCATGGCATATCCATCCAGCTTGACTTCTTCTGCTACCGACCAGGCAATAAAGAACTTCTTTACTTTCCGTCCAGGTCAGGGAGACTATGTATTCGGTGACCAGGGAGGCCAGTGGGGATGGCTTGAAGTTGCGCCGCAGCATCTCTTCAATGGGGAGCAGATGACTGTCAGCGTGGCACAGAATGCCACCGCTGCCAGCCAGGGCCATTGCTACGCTTTCAACGCACCTGGTTCTTACGGAAGGAGCTACACCAAAGCTTCCGGACACTCCAAACAGACCTCCAAGTCATATATCTACGGCTACAATTTCCAGGAACAGTGGGACAGGGCTATCGCTGTGGATCCAAACTATGTCTTCGTGACCGGTTGGAACGAATGGACGGCCAACAGGCAGGATTCCTGGCCGGTCTATTCCTACTGTGCTCCTTACGCCAATGCTTTCCCTGACCAGTATGACTCGGAGCGCAGCCGTGACATCGAACCTAACGCCGTCTGGGGCGACAACGGGGACAACTACTATTATCAACTCATAAAGAATGTCCGTCGCTACAAGGGAGTGGGGAACTATCCGAATGTCTCGAAGAAGGTTACGATGGACATCGACGGAGATTTCTCCGCTTGGGAGAAAGTTTCCCCTGATTTCAGGCATTATGCTGGGAATACTCTTCATCGCAACCATGCCTACCAGTCCACCAGGGCAGACCTTGTCTATACCAATACAACCGGCCGCAACGACTTCGTGGATGCCAAGGTTGCAAGGGATGAGAAATATATCTACTTCTATATAGAGACGGCGGAGGACATCACTTCCAGGACGGATGAGAAATGGATGAGACTGCTTATCAATATCGACAGGAACTGGAAGACTGGCTGGAAGGGATATGACTTCTGCCTTAACTACCGCAATCCCGCCTCTGCGACCAAGGGATATGTGTCAAAGTGCAAGGGGACATCCTGGTCCTGGTCAGACGCCGGCACTTTCGACTATTCTCTGGTTGGCAACAAGATGGAGATACGGGTTTCGCGTTCCCTTCTTGGTGTGGCTTCGGATGATCTGGACTTCGAGTTCAAGTGGAGCGACAACATGCAGGAAGAAGGCAAGATACTGGACTTCTATTCCAACGGTGACTGCGCCCCTGGCGGAAGATTCAATTTCCATTATAAGGAGAAATAATCATAAATAATTATAAATAAGCTTATTAATATTGATGAAAAAGAAAACTTACCAAATTCCGGAGTTCCAAGTCTTTGAGATGGACCTTTTCGGTGAAATCCTTCAGTCGTCGGTTCAGTCCGGCGTCGAGACGGAAGGACAGGATTATGATGAAAAAGATTACTCCGGCAATGGCTGGGATTAACCTCAAACAAAGACGAGAAATGAAAAAGACAATTTGGACACTTGCGATCGCCGCCCTGGTTTGCTGCTTCGGATTCGTTTCATGCAACGAAGTTGAGGAAGAAATCGAAACTCCGGCACATGAGGTCATTTTCTCTGCGGCAACCCAATACGAGAACCTTCCTGAGACCAGGACCGTTTACAGCGGAGATCTGGTAAATGTCGGCGGGAGCAACCGTGAGCGCATCGACTGGGTGGCCGGTACTGACAAGATAAAGATCCTCAATGCAAACACTCAGGCGGTTGCTACCTACACTGTAGGAACTCCATCAGCTACCAATGAGAAGAGCGTAGCCGACGTCACGGCGGATGCCACCAAGCTTACATGGAGCGGAGATGGCAATGCAAACACATTCTATGCTGTCTATCCTTCGACTGCGAACGCCGATGCAACCACCCATACTTTCGGAGCCGCCATTCCGGCAGACCAGTCTGCCCAGAATGAGACGCATACGGGAGTCAACAACGGTGGGACATACACCAATCCGGTGATGTCCCAGCTGGCATACATGGTTGCGAAGGTCGAGAACGCTCCTTCAGGACAGAATGTGACCCTGCCGTTCTATCCAGCCATGACAGCCTTCGAGTTCAATGTCGCTTTTGCCAATGACGGCGGCGATGCTCCTACTATCACGAGCTTCGACATGGTTTCAGAAGCAAGCGCGCTTACCGGTAACTGGAGTTGGAATGGAAGTACATTCACCTGCCCTGCACGTTCAGCTGGCAACAATGACAAGATCACGGTCAATTTCACCGGAGGCCGTCAGGTTACCACAGCCAATCCTCTGAAATTCACCGTTTTCGCCCTGCCGCAAAATATCTCTCAGGTTAAGCTTGTCTTCCATCTTACTTCCGGGGACAAGACCCTTTCACTCAAGCAGAGCGGTGCCTGGACCGTTTTCAATGCCTGCAAGAAATACCGCATCACCACCCCTGGCCTCCCAGGCGACGAAGTCTGGACATATGTCATCGAAGAGATTGAGGACATCACCACTTATGGACACTTGGCAACAACCAGTTCATTGCCGTTCAATGTTACTAGTTACAAATACAAGAATGGAGATCAGACAAATAAAGTCCCTGTTTCCTGGACGATCGAGTATTCTCCAAATAATTCATCATGGTCAACCAGCCACGATGGTAAAATCGGAGTGGATCTGACCAGTGGTGGAGGTGGCACAACCCTCACGGTTAATAACGGTGCCAACGTCCTTCGTGACCATAATTCAAGCGAATATACAGGAGATGATCCGGATGTCGTAGACGGAGCAACTGCCAAGCTGCGCAGTGCTGCCGATATTCCTATGGCAGCCATGGACTCAGATGGCTATTATGATTTATCCAAGCATCCTGTTTATGGAACTAATCAGTTCGGCAGTCCGCAGAATATGGAAACCGCTAACTGCTACGTAGTACAAGGCCCTGGTCTTTACAAGTTCCCTCTGGTATATGGAAATGCTATTAGAAACGGTGCTACCAACTCGAAGTCCTATGCACCAACGCTTTCTTCTCCTACCGGTCATTTCCTGAGCAACTTCATCCGTCATGATGGCCAGGCAATTGCTGGCCCTTGGATTACTACGGATAATTCCATCTCTGTAAGTGACGCGATAATCGTATGGCAGGATGGTACTGATAACGCTGGTGGCCAGATTATCAAGGACGCAGATGTAAGCGTTGATGGTAATTATATCAAATTCGAGGTGAAGCGCGGATTGATCCGCCCAGGTAATGTCATCATTGCTGCACGGAACAGCGCCGGGACAATTGTCTGGAGTTGGCATATATGGGTTACAGAGAAGGACCTTACTCCGAAGACAGTAAAGGATGGAAAGAATAATACACTCAGTATGATGAACTATAATCTTGGATGGATGGACGCCACTTCTGCCCGTTCAACCAAGTATAACAACTGGACGATGTATGTTAAGGTCTCCCAGACTGAAACGGGTGGAACATTCCGTACATTCAGGGTTCGTCAGATTGGTGACGTTATCTCCGTCGATGCTAATGTTGGTTGCAATACATTTTATCAGTGGGGACGTAAGGACCCTATGCTCCCTGCAACAGGAAATAATGAGGATAAGGCCCAGTACTCTGCCCATAATTTAAGATGGGAGAGTAGCAAGACTCACAGGCTTACTTCCGGAGGGATCGAGCAGTCCATCGTTCATCCGAACTGGCAGCTTGTTAATCTTAATGGGACAGAAGCACACTATTGTGGTTTGCATTATGGAAACCTCTGGGATTCTGAACTCGACAATGGAGGGAATGTCGGCCAATACGGTAACCGTTTCGCTGTAAAGACTGTTTATGATCCTTGTCCTCCAGGTTACGTTGTCCCTTACGAGTATGCATTCTCCGGTGTTAGTAAAAAAGCTAATGTGCTGGATTATGCATATTACCCATCTCAGCTATATGCAACGTATAATCAATATGTTGGATATACATTCAATATACCTTCCTCTGACGTCATGTACTTCCCGTTCTGTGGAGCAAGAGCGCATCATGGAGATTCTACAGATAGTGAAAATGGTTCTATCTACGATGTGAGGACGCTGGGGTATTATTGGACTTCCTGTCCGCTGAATTATGCATCCACTGTTAATGCCAGTGGGGTTCAGGAACGGCAGGCTGCAAAAATGATGATTCTGTGGGATGGTACACTTATTCGTCCGGGACACGAGCAGCGTAAGGGAGCAGCCTACGCTATACGTCCTATCCTGCAGGTGAATTATTGATGCTCATTCCCGGTTTCCAGGGCCTCATAGGATGTGAAGTAGTTTTAAGGTTTATGATAAGCAAGTGTATTAGTGCTGCAATTTCCCTTGCAACTTGCCTTCTGGTGGCAGGTTGCAAGGGAACTGCAGAAAAAGAAGTGCCTGAGGAACCTCCGGTTTTCCAAGTGCTTCCGTGCGATGATGCATCCACCCGCACATTTCGCGGGGACAATTATGAGGTCCTTTGGAATGCCGGCGACCTGGTGTCGGTGTTCTTCAGCACCGCCAATATGAAATACTCCTTCGCAGGCAAGGACGGCGACAATGGAGGAGCCCTGAAGTCAGCTGACAACAGCTTCTACGCAGGAGCTGAAATCCCCTGCAATTTCGCAGTATATCCTTGGACCGAAGGAACTTCCATCACAACTTCCGGAATCGTTAACTACACCCTCCCCGCTACTCAGACCTATGCTGAGAACAGCTTCGGGCAGGGGGCGAATCTGATGTGTGCGGCCACCAAGGACTTGGACGACAAAGTCCTGATGTTCTACAATGCCTTGGGATACATCCAGATCAAGCTCTATGGATCCG
This sequence comes from Candidatus Cryptobacteroides sp., assembly GCA_045224215.1. GTDB lineage: Bacteria > Bacteroidota > Bacteroidia > Bacteroidales > UBA932 > Cryptobacteroides. Next base: position 5,238 of record JBGVAE010000062.1, read on the forward strand.
CCAGGATAGCCGGCATCAAGCTGTCCTCGAACGGAGGAGAACCCCTCTGCGGTCCATGCAAGGTCAGTGTGCCTTACCATGCCGGTCCGGTCCTGACGATGGACCCCGGCTCTCCTTCCGAGGTGACCCTTGACTGCGGGGGTGTCCTGATCGGCACGGATGCCGCCACAGCGACCATATTCACTATCATGATTCCGCCTACTGATTTCAGCCAAGGCTTTACCGTCGAGGTCACGGACACGGACGGAAAGGTCATGACGAAAGGGACTTCAAAGGAATATTCGATCACACGCAACGACGGAGTTGCCATGCCGGCATTTGAGATGAAGGGTGAGACTCCGGGACCGGATATTCCTGAGCTTCCTGGCTTGCTTTACGAATCAGGGCTTCCGGTACTTTATGTGTTCACTCCTGACGGGGTGGCTGTGGACCAGAAGGAGACTTGGATCACAGGATCGACAGCCTATCTGAAGGACGCGGACGGGACCGTGACTGATCTGGGTACAGCTTCAATCCGTGGCCGTGGCAACACTACCTGGAACTATGTCAAGAAACCATATGCCTTCAAGCTCGACACCAAGGCCTCCTTGCTCGGTATGGCGAAAGACAAGAGGTGGGACTTGCTGGCAAATTACATAGATCGCACGCGCCTGCGCAACGACCTGGCGTTGGAACTGGGCCGCAGGCTTTCCGGCTTGGGACTCGATTGGACCCCTAAAGGAAAGTATGTCGAACTGGTCCTGAACGGGACGCATCTTGGGAATTATTACCTATGCGAGCACATCAAGATAGCCAAGGACCGCGTGCCGGTCAAGGAGATGAAATCGACGGACGTCAGCGAGCCTGCTGTTACCGGCGGCTACCTGCTTGAACTTGGAATAGAACTGGATGAAACGAACCAGTTCCTGACCGACCCGTTCCCGGATGTTTATCCGTACAATCGTCACTTGAAGACTGGATCCAATTATCAATTGCCGGTCATGATCAAGGAGCCGGATGATGAAACTCTCGTTACCGAGCAATTTGACTGGATCCGGAACTTTGTCAACAGGGTTCAGGGAAGCATTGTGTCCGTGAACGGTTCCTGGAGGGATGATGTGGACATGGACTCCTTTATTTGCTGGATGTTCGTCCAGGAGGTGGTCGGCAATTATGAGCCGTTCCACCCTAAGAGCGTGTACATGCACAAGGACAGGGAAGGCAAGCTCATGATGGGTCCGCTTTGGGATTTCGACTACGGCACCTTCAAGGATAATTATTATATGACCCCTGTCTATCACTATTCGGTCTGGTACCCTTACATGCTCAAGGATGGAGAATTCGTAGCCCGCGTGAAGGAGCTTTGGCCTCAGGCGAAGGCGATCATGCTCCAAGTGTGTGATGAATATTCTGAGAAATATACACAGGCGACTGCTACGTCGGAATCCATGGCGCTGGCAGTCTCCATCGACAGGGACTGGGCCCGCTGGAGTTCTCTCGGGGGGCAGCCTTCCACCAACGGAGATGAAAGTCTGGGAATATGGGTGGCTTTCAACCGTATGACAAGCCGGCTGAGGGCCCGAATCAACCAAATGCAGACGGAAGTTGATAACATGTAGGATTATGATGGAGCGAACTACGATCCTTGCAATTCTGATCCTTTCCTTCCTGGCTTCCTCCTGCTATTACGAGGCGGGTATGGAGGGTCGGCAAGAAGTAAAGTTCTCCGCCGAGTCATACTATTCCAATATCCCTGCAACCAGGACTGGATATGCCTCCGATGCGGGAGAGGCTGTAATTGGTGGAAAGGAAAGGATTGATTGGGTGGAGGGCGACAAGATCCGTATCTGCAATCTTTCCGGCCTGCAGGTCGCGGACTATTCTGTCTCGGCTCCTTCCGAAGGCGAAAATGGCACAAGCGTGGCTTCCATCACGGAGATTCTCGATCCGATTCTTTGGACCGGTACGGGCAAGAATACTTTCGTGGCGGTGTATCCCTCCGATGCCATGGATTCAGAGGGAGTGGTCTCTCCTTCTATTCCTGCGAGGCAGACAGTCACCAGGATCGGTTCAGGCAATCGATTCAAGCCCGACATGAATTATGCCTATATGGTTGCTAAGGCGACGGCTTCCCAGAGAGGAGCTTTCGTCAATCTGCCTTTCTACCCTGCGATGACCGCTTTCGAATTTGTCTTGAAGGTGGTTGATGGGTCTTCCAAGAGCGTGACGGTGAACGGCTTCGAGATGGTGTCAGTTTCAGAAGGTGTAACGAAGCCAACTGCGCTGGCTGGCACTTTCACTTGGAATCCTGTCACCGGTGAATATTACTGTACGGATTGGATCGAGAAAGTGAATGACAGGATAGCCGTTTCTTTCGAAGGGGAGGCAGTCACTGTCTCGGGCGGTGATGTCCTTCGTTTCACTGTGTTTGCCTTGCCGCAGGACTTGACGGGATTGAAAGTTACTTTCAAGCTTTCGGTCGGGAACAAGACCCTGTCTTTGAAGCAGGGTGGCGAGTGGACGGTCTTCGAGGCTTGCAGGAAGTATGTGATCAGTACTCCGGCAGTCGATCCCGGTACTGGCAACACGGAACCGCAGAACCCTCCTGAGGAAGGAGAGTGGTAGTCTTTTGATTTGCCCGATTCCGGGGAATTATATATATTTACAAGCAGAAGGGTCTCGTCCCCTTCTGCTTTTTCGGTTATGGATAGTAGGATCAGGCAATTGTTCCCCCAGTTCGCTGAGGCTTCGCTCGCTCTGATAGAGCGGGCTTATGGCATTGCGTCAGAGGCCCTGGAAGGCCTTGTCAGATGGGACGGCAAGCCGTTCATCGGACACCCTATGAACGTTGCCCTTATTGCAGCTGATGAAATCGGGCTTCCTGCCGAGTGCGTTACAGCGGTGTTCCTGCATGAAGCCGAGAGACTTGCCGAAGGACTGGATGTGGCAGCTGCAAGGGAAGGATTTCCGGCTGATGTTCTCACCATGGTGGACGGACTGAACAAGATCTCAACCATCAAGCCGAAGGACACCCGCCTTGAAGCCGAGAACTACAAGAAACTGATAGTCAAGTATTCTACTGACCCGAGAGTGGCTGTCCTGAAGATAGCTGACAGGCTCGAGGTCATGCGGAACCTGGATTCTTGTCCAAAGTCGACCCGAGAGAACAAGATCCTGGAGACTCTGATGCTGTACATTCCTCTCGCTCATCAGTTGGGCCTCTACAACATAAAGCGGGAGATGGAAGACATCTATCTCCGGTATGCTGAACCAGAGGCTTACAGGGCCATCACGAACAAGTTGAAGGCTACCGAGCGTGACCGCGAAAGGTTGATGATGGAGTTCATCCAGCCGCTGAAGCAGAAACTGTCCGAAGCCGGCATTAAATACAAGCTGAAGGTCAGGACCAAGGCGGCATATTCGATATGGTGCAAGATGCAGAAGCAGAAGGTGCCTTTCGAAGGGGTATATGACGTCTTCGCCATCCGTTTCATCATTGATTGCGAACCTGATCCGAAGGTCGAGAAAGACCAGTGCTGGAAAGTCTTTTCCTACGTTACCGAGGAATATGAGCAGGACACCGCCCGCTTGCGGGACTGGATTACCAATCCTAAATCCAATGGCTATGAATCCCTGCATATTACTGTAAAGAACAAAAGGGGAGCATACATCGAGGTCCAGATCAGGACTTCCAGGATGGATGACGAGGCCGAGAACGGCAGGGCTTCACATTGGTCGTACAAAGGTGTGAAGCACGAACAGCAGCTGGATAAATGGCTGACGTCCGTCCGATTCGCCCTTGAACATCCGCAGGAGGCTGATCCTGAGGAACTTCCGCAGCCTCCGGACAAGGATATATTCGTATTCACTCCAACCGGAGAATTGAGGGTCCTCCCGGAAGGGGCATCCGTGCTTGATTTCGCCTTCCATATCCATTCCGGTCTGGGAGTCAAATGCATAGGTGGCAAGGTCAATGGGAAAGCCGTTTCCATCAGAGAGAAACTGAAAACGGGTGATACTGTGGACATCATGTCCTCGAAGAACCAGAAGCCTTCCTCGGACTGGCTGGGATATGTCGTGACTTCCAAGGCCCGCTCCCGCATCAAGAGGGAACTTGATGCCGAGGAATACAAGAAGGCGGCCCAGGGCAAGGAGATGCTTTCGAGACGCCTGAAGAACTGGAAACTGGAATTCCCGGATGACATGATGGCGGAATTCCTTAAGAAGCTGAAATACGGGACCCAGTATTCCTTCTATGCGGCCATTGCCGATTCCGTGGTGGATGTCAACGATGTCAAGAATTTCATCCTTGAGCACGACAAGGCCGTCCTGGCCAGCCAGGAGGCAGCCAGGGAGGCTGAACTTTCCAAGGCTGCCGTTGCCTCCAGTTGGGAGGGACACCACTCATCAGATGACATCCTGGTCCTTAATGCAAAGGATCTGAAGGGCTTGGACTACAAGATGGCCAAGTGCTGCCATCCTGTATTCGGGGATGATGTATTCGGATTCGTGACCCGCTCGGAAGGGATCAAGATACATAGGATTTCCTGCCCGAACGCTTCCCGTCTGATCAGTGCATATCCTTATCGTATCCAGAAAGTCAAGTGGGCGGAAAGTCCGTCTTCGGGTTCTTTCCAGAGTACTCTGAAGATTATTTCCGCGGTGGATTCGCCGGTAATAGGTAAGATCACCGAGATAGTGGGTGCCTTCAAGGCGTCGCTACGGGCTTTCAACGTCATCGAAAACCCGAGAACCGGGACTTATGAGATAACTCTCAGGATTTCAGTTCCTTCCAATATGGAACTGGATAAGGTTATCTCGCAGATAAAGATCCTGAAGCCGGTGGTGAAGGTGACAAGAGTCTAGTCTTTCCAGACTTTGAGATATTCTTGCAGGGCCCACATCTCGTCCCTGTATTTGGCAGCCTGGCTGAAATCCAGCTCGGAGGCGGAGTGTTCCATCCTTCTCTTGTCTTCGGCTATGGTCTTTTCGATCTGTTCCCTTGTCATGGCCCTGATGACCGGATCTTGCAGTACGGCTGCCAGGTCTGCCTGGACGTACCCGTCGGCAAATGCCGTGTTCCCTTCGCGCTTTGAGTCATGCCCCAGACCCACGCTGACCGTGCCTCTGCCCAGCTCGCTCGGATTAGGGATGTAGGTCGGATCGGAGACTGAGTCGGCAGCGCTGACCCTTCCGCTCGGACCGTTCTGGATGCGTGGATTGACACTCTTGCCGTAAAGTTCCGTAGCCAGGATGTTCTGCTTGACCTCTATCTGCTGTGGGGTTATTCCGTGGATCTTGTTGTATTCGATCTGCTTGGTCCTGCGGCGGTTTGTCTCGCGGATGGTCTCTTCCATTGAGTCGGTGATGGAGTCTGCATACATTATGACCAAGCCGTTGAGGTTCCTTGCGGCGCGTCCGGCAGTCTGGGTCAGGGATCTCCCCGATCTCAGGAATCCTTCCTTGTCGGCATCCAGGATCGCGACGAGCGAAACTGTCGGAATATCAAGACCTTCCCTCAGGAGATTGACTCCCACGAGTACATCGAACAGACCGTTCTTGAAATCTTCGATGATTTCCACCCTTTCCGCCGTATCGATGTCCGAATGGATGTATCTTACCCTTATCCCAATTTTGTCCAGGTAGTCGTTCAGTTCTTCGGCCATCCTTTTGGTCAGTGTGGTAACGAGCACCCTCTCGTCCTTTTCGGAACGCTTTCGGATCTCTTCAACGAGGTCGTCGACCTGGTTCTTCGTAGGCCTTACTTCAACAGGAGGGTCGAGGAGGCCGGTAGGCCTTACGACCAGTTCCACGACCAGGCCTTCCGAGCGTTCCAGTTCATAATCTGCCGGAGTGGCGCTGACATACACTTTCTGGCCGGTGATGGAGTTGAATTCGTCGAAGGTGAGCGGTCGGTTGTCCGCTGCCGCAGGGAGTCTGAATCCATATTCCACAAGGACAGACTTTCTGGAGTGGTCGCCACCGTACATCGCCCTTATCTGCGGAATCGTAACGTGGCTCTCGTCGATGAAGGTCACGAAATCGTCAGGGAAGTAGTCGATAAGGCAGAATGGCCTCTGGCCAGGCTTCCTTCCGTCCAGATAGCGTGAATAGTTCTCGATACCTGGGCAGTAGCCCATCTCCTTGATCATCTCAAGATCGTTCTCTACCCTCTGCTGCAAGCGTTTGGCTTCAAGCCCCTTGCCTATTTCGTTGAAATAATCGATCTGTTTCTTGAGGTCGTCCTGTATCAAGCTTACTGCCTTTATGCTGCGCTCCCGGGTGGTTACGAAATTCGTTGCAGGGAATATCGGGACTTCTTCCAGATCCTCTATGTGTGCTCCGGTGACCGGATCGATCAGTGACAGGGCTTCGATTTCGTCTCCGAAGAATTCGATTCGTACGGCTTCATCCGAGCCTCCAAGGAATACATCCACGGTGTCTCCCCGGACTCTGAAGGTGCCTCTCTTGAAATCCACTTCCGTACGGCTGTAATTTGCATCTACCAGATGATAGAGCAGCCTGGTCAGAGAACGTTGTTCCCCTTTCCTGACTGTTACCGACTGTGCATGGAAATCCTCCGGATTGCCGATACCGTACAGGCAGGAAACACTTGAGACTACGATTACGTCCCGTCTTCCGGACATCAGTGCCGATGCGGCGCTGAGCCTGAGTTTGTCGATCTGGTCGTTTATGGAGAGATCCTTTTCGATGTAGGTATCGGTGGTGGGGAGGTAGGCTTCCGGCTGATAGTAGTCGTAGTACGACACGAAATATTCCACCGCATTGGAAGGGAAGAAACTTTTGAATTCACCGTATAGTTGTGCGGCCAGAGTCTTGTTGTGGCTCAGG
>JBGVAE010000063.1:0-7861 GCA_045224215.1 Candidatus Cryptobacteroides sp.
GCATACTTCATCGGAAGTGGCTCAAGGACGACTTTCATCGGTTTTGGCGAACACGAAAAGAAGCAAAGGACAGCCGCCATTGCCATAAACACAGATGATAGGATAGTCTTTTTCATAATCATTATTATTCAACGAATATTTCAGGGAAGGCCTTCTTAAGGGACGGTTTTGCAATCTCAAGCAGGGGAATCATCACGAAAGGACGCTCGGAGATGTCTTTGTGAGGGATTGTAAGTCTCGGAATTTCAATAATTTCCTTTCCAAAGAAAAGGATGTCGATGTCGATTATCCTGGAATGGTAGATCCGGTTGCCATCGGGGTCATATTCCGGCGGATCGGTCCGGCCCATGCTGCGCTCTATCGACTTTACGGTGTCCAGTATTCCGAGAGCAGCTTCTTCTGCACTACCTTCGGGACGGAAAACCCGGTACAAGACGGCAGCATTGAGGAATCTCCCTCCGGAAAACCCCATAGGCTTTGTTTCTATCAGCCTGGAAAGGGCAGAATAGTGCACACCGAACGCCTCGTCCATCAGGCGCAGGGCTTCCGTTATGTTCCTTTCCCTGTCTCCAAGGTTGCTTCCAAGGGAGAAATATATATTCACAAAGGCCATCGTAGAAGAATAATCATTCCAATTTACGAAAATATTTGATATTTTTGAGCAAACAACATCATCCAAGAATGAATATGAAGAAAAGCATCGTCGCATTGATGGCCTTCCTGATGGCTGCCGGAATCTGCCTTGGAGCTGATTCCAAGAACTATTCGCTGTCTTCTCCTAACGGAAGGATAACCGTGAAGGTGAGCGCCGGGAGCAAGGTGAAATATTCAGTATCGTACAACAACAGCGTGGTCATTTCCCCTTCCGAGATAGCCATGACGCTGGAAGACGGCACTGTCTATGGCGGGAATGTACAGCCGATCGGATACAGCAAGAGGGTCGTCAACAAGACAATCGACGCAATAGCCTACAAGAAAGCCAAAGTCAAGGACAATTTCGGCGAACTTACCATCAAGTTCAAGGAGTTCAATATCATTTTCCGGGCATATGACAAGGGGGTAGCCTATCGCTTCACCACGAACACCAAGAGGTTGTTCACCGTAAAGGAGGAAACCGCCGAATTCAATTTTCCTGCAGACTGGGACTCATATGTCGCATATTCCGCATCAAATGAAGGAACCATAGAGAGCCAGTATGTAAACGATTTCGAAAGCCTGTACAACCACGTTCCGATCTCAGGATGGGAGAAAGACAGGCTGGCTTTTCTTCCTGCCTTGTTCGAGGCTCCTACAGGGGTAAAGGTACTGATCACCGAAGCCGACTTGAGGAACTATCCGGGAATGTTCCTCCTTGGAGACGGTTCCAAGACTGTCCGCGGGCATTTCGCTCCTTATCCTACCAGGGAAACACAGGGAGGACATCATATGCTTGGAGGTGTTGTCAAGGAAAGGGCGGACTACATAGCAAGCGGAACTCCTGGACAGAAATTCCCTTGGAGGGTGATCGCGGTGGTTCCCGAGGCTGCCCAGCTTGCCAACCTCGACCTGGTCTACTGCCTTGCAGAACCGGCAGCGGAAGGCGACTGGAGCTGGGTCAAGCCGGGAAAGGCCACTTGGGAGTGGTGGAATGCCTGGAATATCTACGGCGTTGATTTCGAGTCCGGTATCAACACTGAAACCTACAAGTATTACATCGATTTCGCGGCCCATTATGGACTGGAATACATCCTGATGGACGAAGGTTGGGCTGAAAAGGAAGAGGCGGACCTGTTCAAGATCGTACCGGAACTGGACCTCAAGGAAGTCATCGACTATGCAGCCAAGAAGAATGTCGGAATCATCCTGTGGGTCGGCTACTGGGCCTTCAACAAGGACATGAACGAAGCCTGCAGGCATTATTCAAAGCTTGGCATCAAGGGCTTCAAGGTAGATTTCATGAACCGGGACGACCAGAAGATGATCGAGTTCCAGCAGAAAGCCGCAGCGATGGGTGCCAAGTATCATCTCCTCATAGACTTCCACGGAACCTCGAAGCCGGCCGGCCTCCAGAGGACCTATCCTAATGTCGTGAACTACGAGGGAGTGATGGGTCTGGAACAGATGAAATGGGGCGATTACGACCAGATGAGCTATGATTGCACGATTCCTTTCATCAGGATGGCAGCCGGACCTATGGATTACACCCAGGGAGCCATGAGGAACGCCAACAAGGCGAATTTCAGGGCTGTACGGACCGAACCGATGAGCCAGGGAACAAGATGCCATCAGCTGGCTGAATACATTTTGTTCGAAGGTCCTCTTTCCATGCTATGTGACTCTCCTTCAAACTATTATGCAGAAGATGAGTGTACGTCGTTCATTTCTTCCGTTCCTACGGTTTGGGATGAAACCGTAATGGTCGGCGGAGAAATCGGGGAATATGTAGCCATAGCCCGCAGGAAGGGCAGCAAGTGGTATGTCGGAGCAATCACCAACTGGACCCCAAGGGAAATGGACCTTGAACTTGGCTTCATCACCACGGCAAGCACTATGACAGTGTTCCGAGACGGAGTCAACGCAGACAAGGTCGCAAGGGATTACACTAAGGAAGAGGAAGACTTCCCCGAGAACGGAAGGGTGAGAGTCAAAATGGCCCCTGGCGGAGGTTGGGCCGCAATAATCCAGTAAAGGAATATTCCTATTTACATCATCTGGAGGGCAGATTTGATGACCTGCTCGACCTTGGCTGACGGGTTGGCCTTAAGCACAGCCTGAACGGCCTTGGACACGGCCGGCTTTGAGAATCCGAGCATGATGAGGGCCCGGGAGGCTTCCTCTACGATCTCGTTCCGTGCAGATCCTCCGAAAATTTCGCCGGCCTGGGCGCCTTCTCCCTTGACGATCTTGTCCTTGAGCTCGATGATCAGCCTCTGGGCGCTCTTGACACCTATTCCCTTAATGCTCTTTATCCTTGCAACATCCTCAGAAAGAATGGCTTGCCTGATTTCTTCGGAAGACATCGAAGACAGCATCATCCTGGCCGAAGCAACTCCTATTCCAGAAACGCTGATAAGCAACTCGAAGAGTTCCCTTTCGTCCTTCGTGGCGAAACCGTAGTATTCTTCCGTATCCTCCCTGAGATAATGGAAAATGTATACGGTAGCGTCTTTCTTTCCCTCAAGCGCCTGATAGGTTTGGAGGGAAATCAGGATGCTGTAGCCTATTCCGCTGTTTTCAAGGATCAATTCTGCCGGAGAAAGTTCCACGAGGGTACCTTTGATGTAGTCTATCATGTCGAATCTTCTTTTCTTGTCGATTCCGTAAAGTTAGTAAATATTCTTAACTTTGTGGTTCGATCAGAAATCGAGAAAGAATGAGCATCGACGAAATAAGGGCCAGGATTCCTGCACTCTCACAGAGTGTCCACGGAAGGTCATTGGTGTATTTCGACAACGCCGCGACCTCGCAGAGGCCTGAAAGCGTAGTCGAAAAATGGACGTCTTTGGTTCACGGACCTAATGCAAACATCCATAGGGCTGTCCATAAGCTGGCGATCGATGCCACGGATGAATATGAAAGCACCCGCGACGTTGTAAAGGAATATATCAACGCTGCTTCCAGGGAAGAAATAATATTCACTTCAGGGACAACGGCTTCCATAAATCTTGTAGCCTTTTCTTTCGGCGAAACCTTTATCTCGGAAGGAGATGAAATCATAGTCTCGGAGGCTGAACATCACTCCAATATCGTCCCTTGGCAGATGCTTTGCCAAAGGAAGGGCGCAATTCTGAAGGTTCTTGGGGTTGATGATTTCGGGCATCTCAGAATTGGAGATCTCAAGGGTTTGCTCACAAGCAGGACGAAACTTGTCGCTGTCAGCCAGATATCAAATGTCCTTGGAATAAAGAACCCCGTAAAGGAGATTGTAAATATTTGTCACTCAGCAGGTTGTCCGGTACTGATAGATGGAGCTCAGGGAATAGTCCACAATCGGGTGGACGTTCAGGATCTGGATTGTGATTTCTATGCTTTTTCCGGACACAAGGTCTATGCTGCAACCGGAACGGGGGTCCTGTATGGCAAGAAGGAATTGCTGGACAAGATGGTACCTTATCAAGGTGGGGGAGAAATGATTTCAACCGTCAAGTTCTCCGGAACAACCTTTGCTCCCCTTCCTGAAAAATTCGAGGCCGGAACCCAGAACATAAATTCCGTTCCAACCTTGAAACCAGCTCTGGATTTTGCTAAACTCCTTGAAGACAAGGAGATAAAGGAATATGGCAAACAAGTCTATAATTATCTTTACGAGGCACTTTCCTCCAATCCAAGAGTCCGCTTATACGGAGTTCCACGTGGAACAGAGGAAAAGATTACGCTGTTTTCGTTCTCTGTTGAAGGAGCCCATCACGAAGATCTTGCCCTTATTCTCGACAAACTTGGGGTTGCCGTTAGGTCCGGTCAGATGTGTGCGGAACCACTTATGGACAGATTCGGGGTTTCTGGCATGCTTCGTGCTTCTCTCGCCCCGTACAACACTATGGAAGAAGCAGAGTTTTTCATCAAATCGCTTGACAGAGCTATTGGAATGCTTATTTAATAAAAGAAGAAATGATCTCTCTTGAAGAAGCAAAGAAAGCTGTAATTGACGATTTCTCAATGTACGATGAGTGGCTCGACAAATACGAGTATCTCATAGACCTTGGGAAAAACCTGGATGCTTACCCGGAAGAAGAAAAAACCGAAGATAAACTCATAAAAGGTTGTCAATCAAGAGTTTGGCTCAACAGTAAAATCGAAGATGGAAGATTGTTCTTCCAGGCTGACAGCGATGCCATCATCACGAAGGGTATCATATCGCTCCTGATAGGAGTATATTCAGGCAGGACTCCTGAAGAGATTGCAGGAGATGATTTCAGCTTCATAAATGAAATAGGATTGAAGGAAAATCTTTCCCCTACGAGGGCAAATGGATTGGTGTCGATGATAGAAACGATCAAGGCTCTGGCCTTGGATAATTGCAAATAGGAAATGAGTACGGAAAACGAAGAAATACTGACTGCGGAAGACGCAAAGGAACTTGCACCTTTGTACGACAACGTCATCCTTGCAATAAAGCAGGTCTATGATCCGGAAATTCCTGTCAATATCTATGACCTTGGACTGATCTACGAACTGGTCATAAATAAAAAGCACGAAGCCTATATCAAGATGACTTTCACTGCTCCTACTTGCCCTATGGCTGATGAGGTTCTTGCGGAAGTCAAGAAAACAGTGGCTGATGTTCCTGGAATAACAGGTTGTGAAGTAGAATTGACATTCGACCCTGTCTGGGACCAGTCGATGCTAAGTGAAGAAGCCAAAATTGAACTTGGCATGGATTAATTACCTGCCGAAATAAACCAAAAGGACGGAGATATCCGCAGGAGATATTCCTGAGATTCTGGATGCCTGAGCGATTGTCACCGGATTATATCGCTTTAGTTTCTGGCGGCATTCTATCGTAAGTCCTGACACTTTTTCAAAGTCAAAACCCTCAGGAATCTTCAAGTCTTCAAGTCGGGATATCTTCTCTGCAATAGCTTTCTCCCGTTCGATATATCCTTTATATTTAATCTCTGTTTCAACAGAAGAAACGACTTCTCTCGAATAAATTGTTCCACGTGGAACAAAATTCAACAGTTCTTGAAGTTTTACTTCCGGCCTCGCTGCCAAATCAGCGATACGCTTGGATTCGTTGAGAACGGATGAACCACAAGATTCCAAATATTCATTTACAACATCTGCACGAAGGTTCTCTGACCAGCATCGCTCGTTAAGTTCCCTGCACTGCTCCTGCTTTTCAGACATAAGATTGTACCTTTTTTCGCTGGCTAATCCAATCTGGAAAGCCTTTTCCGTAAGTCTGAAATCAGCATTGTCCTGCCGTAGAAGGATCCTGTATTCGGCCCGGGAAGTAAACATCCTGTAAGGTTCGTCCACGCCCTTGGTAACAAGGTCGTCGATCAGGACCCCAATATAGGATTCATCACGACGGAGGATGAAGGGTTCTTTTTCCTGAATCTTCAACGCGGCGTTGATTCCTGCCATCAAACCTTGAGCAGCGGCTTCCTCATAACCGGTGGTTCCGTTAACCTGACCAGCGAAATACAGACCCGGGATTTCTTTCAGTTCAAGAGTCGGCTTCAACTGTGTTGGATCGAAGTAATCATATTCCACTGCGTAGGCCGGCTTGAATATCTTGACGTTTTCAAGACCCTTGATCGCATGGAGGGCATCCATCTGGGTTTCCAGAGGCAGTGAAGAAGAAAAGCCCTGGAGATAATACTCCGTAGTATTCCGTCCTTCCGGTTCCAGGAAAAGTTGATGCGAATCCTTGTCCTCAAATACTCTCAGCTTATCTTCGATGCTCGGACAATACCTGGGGCCCTTTCCGGTGATCATTCCGGAAAGGAGAGGGGATTGGTCGAAGCCGGATCTCAAGATGTCGTGTACTTCCTGGTTTGTGTGCAGGATGAAGCATGGCATCTGATTATTGGATTCCTGGATTGAAGATTTGACATCGAGGAAAGAAAACCTTTCCGGGTCCTCGTCTCCGACTTGTTCAAGAAGGGAGGACGTGTCGACTGAATTTATATCGATGCGAGGAGGGGTGCCGGTCTTCATCCTGCCGGTTTCCAATCCAAGGGAAACAAGTTGCTCTGTCAGTCCGTGGGAAGCGAGCTCTCCGATCCTGCCCCCTTCAAAAGAGTTCAGTCCGATGAAAAGTTTACCGTTAAGGAAGGTTCCGGCGGCCAAAATAACCGCCCGAGATTTAAAAATAGCTCCGGTGGTTGTCTTGATTCCGCAGATTTTTGAATCCTCAAAGAGGAAAAATTCCGCAAAATCCGCGTAAATATCTAATTTACAATTAGTTAGAAGAATATTCTTCCAGTACTCGGAAAAAGCTTGTTTATCACACTGAGCCCTCGGACTCCACATTGCCGGACCCTTTGAGCGGTTAAGCATCCGGAACTGGAGAGTAGTTGCATCTGTGACCAAGCCCATCATTCCTCCGAGGGCATCGATCTCCCGGACGATCTGTCCCTTGGCTATTCCTCCTATGGCCGGGTTGCAGGACATCCTGGCAAAACTCCTCAGGTCAGCGTTAACAAGGAGGACGGAGCATCCCAAGTTTGCCGCAGCCACGGCAGCTTCACAACCGGCATGACCGCCACCAACAACTATGATATCATATTCGTTCTGGATCATGATGATGTCAAATCAGGGACTTTCGGAGAGAAAGATAATAATCTTCCTTTTCGTGGATTTCCTTTTCTTCTTCAGGGGTATGGTCGTCATATCCGATCAGATGTAGAAGTCCGTGGACCATGACCCTGTGAAGCTCTTCTTCGAAATCGGCACCATATTCCTTGGCATTCTCCCTTACGGTGTCAATGCTTATGAACAAGTCTCCCGAAAGGGTGTTGCCTTCACAATAATCAAAGGTTATAATGTCGGTAAAATAATCATGCTGGAGATAACGCATGTTGACATCTAGAATGTAATTGTCGGAGCAGAAGATGATGGAAACGTCGCCCAGAGTCTTTACCTCGCTGCCGGCAACCATCTTGAGCCAGCGGTTGTTCATTTGCTTGTTCTTGTACTCAAACTTGATGTCTTCGCAAAAATACCTTACCATAACCTGTCAATTTGCCACAAATCTACAACTATTAATCCAAAAAATTTGAAATCAAAATTATTATTTATACCTTTGATAGCCTGTGTACACTAAAAGAATTGTTAATTAATCACTGAATATGGAAGTAAAGAAAACCGAAAAAGCCAATCTTGAGAACAGAAGGCTGCTCTTCACAGAGATCGGACTTGTCCTCGCCCTCCTTCT
>JBGVAE010000064.1:0-22992 GCA_045224215.1 Candidatus Cryptobacteroides sp.
CCTCCGTTACCACCATCTGTTTGCCGGGGACCACCTTCCCCTGGAACACCGGATAACAACTGAGGTCCCGCTGGGCCGATGCCGAAACCGCCAGCAGCAGGAGAGCCATCAGTGTAACAACTATTTTTTTCATCGCTTGAACATTTCAATAAGGTTTGCTTCCGCAGGAGTTTCCCCACCAAAGAAATCGGCCAGGGAGGCATCCACCGTCGCCATAATCATCTCCCTGTCAGAAGATTCTTCTCCATAGGCATATCGCACCCACTCATCGGGAGAGGGTGCACTATCCTGCTTACCAAGGTTAAGGCCGATGGCTACAACCGCAACAATACTGGCAGCAACTGCCGCAAAGGAATACATCCAAACTTTCCTGGTTTTCCGTGCTTTCTTTTCCCTGCCGATGGACAGATAGCCAAGTACGCCGCGGATTTCCTCAAAGTCAGGATCATCCGTCCCGGCAGCATACAGGGCAAGTCTCCGCTCCTCCTGAGGAGTGGTCTCAGCGTCCCAGTAGCGCTGCATAAGGGTTTTATATGTCTCTTTCTCTGTCATCTTTCAAGGCATCTCTAAGTGTTTTTCGTGCGCGGGAGAGTTGCATCCTCACTGCGGCTGGTTCCATCCCAAGCTCTTTAGCTATATCTTCCAACGTTCGCCCTCCATATTCTTTCTCCTCAAGTATATATCGTTGGGTCTGCGTTAATTCTGTTTGTATTTTCCGGTGTAATTGGTCATACGCAAATTCTTTCTCTTCCCGGTCCGGAGGGTCATCGGCCAAATCAGTTTCCAGGGGCAAAGATCTCTTTCGTCGACGCTCATTCAAGCTGGCATTCCGAACCGCTCTGGCGAGCAGCGCATCAGCCTCTTTCTCAGACTGCAATGGATACTGACGCTGCCAGAGCCTCACGAAACTGTCCTGGAGGATATCCTCTGCGTCTGCCGCATCCGGCAGCATTCTACCGGAAACTACCTTCATCTTCTGCCGAAGCCGTATGAAAGCATCAGTCAAATAATCCATCGCAGCCCAAAACGAGCATTTTTCGTACCGCTCTAAAGATATAACACATTAAGCTCTGGAATGTAACACATCATTTCTGTTTATTGTGGATTTTAGAAGGAAGACATTCACTTAACTAGCATCTCAGTCCGACTTGATATTTCAAAATAAGTATCCCATATTTGCATTGGCGTTCATTGACAATGTTGTAAGCTATTGATACAGAGATGGGAAACTAAAAATGTCAGCAAAATGTCTACTTTGAAAGGACATCGCACTCTCCGCAAATGAGGTAGCAAAAAACGCGTCAAGCTTGCTTGAACGCGTTTTTTGATGCCGAAATTTGCAAGCCCCGCCGCAGGCGGGGAGGGATTACTTGTTCTCCTCTTCGAGGGTGAAGGCTGAGGAGCCGTCGAAACAATGCAGGCATATATCCTCGCGAGGAAGACCGATGCTCTTGACAAGAGTCTCTATCGTATTGAATTTCAATGAATCCAGATTGAGTTGACTGGCAATGTCTTCCACCATCCTCTTATATTCAGGGGTCGTGGAATCGGTGTATTGCTCCACGTTTTTATTGCTGTCACCTTCGAACTTTTCGATGATCCTGCGGGTGATCAACTCCATCTCAGTCTTGCTGGTAGAGAAATTGAGGAACGGACAGCCGAACACCAGAGGAGGGCAGGATATCCTCATATGCACCTCCTTCGCCCCGCTCTCGTGGAGCTGACGGGTGTTGTCTCTCAGCTGGGTACCACGTACGATGCTGTCGTCGCAGAAAAGGACCCTGCGACCACGCAGCATGTCTGCATTGTGGATGAGCTTCATCTTGGCCACCAAGTCACGCATGTTCTGGTTGACAGGCATGAATGAACGCGACCAGGTAGGAGTGTATTTCGCAATGGTGCGCATGTAGGGGACTCCACGGCCGGCGGCATATCCCACGGCCATTCCGATTCCGCTGTCAGGCACACCGCAGACGCAGTCCACGTCGATGCTTTCTTCCTGACCCATTTCCTTTCCGCAGTTGAACCTGGCCTCTTCCACGTTCCTGCCGTCGTAGCAGGATGTCGGGAACCCGTAATATATCCAGAGGAATGAACAAACCTGCTTCCGTGGATTCGGCACTCTCAGTTGCTCCATCCCGTCCGCTCTCAGCCGGATGATTTCTCCAGGACCGAGGAAATAAGATGTTTCGTAACCGAGGTTGGCGAAAGCAGTGCTTTCGGAGCTTACGGCCATGGCATCTTCTTTCTTTCCAACGACAATCGGAGTCCTGCCCCAGGCATCACGGGCTGCGATGATGCCGTCTTCGGTCAGGATCAGCATCGAGCAGGAACCTTTGACTTCCCTGAATACATTCTCGATACCTTCCACGAAATCCTTCCCCCTCACGATCAGCAGGCTTATGAGTTCGGTGATGTTGATTTTTCCGCTGCTGAACTCAGTGAGATACATTCCTTCATCCAGGAATCGCTTGCAGAGCGCTTCCGCATTGTTGACTTTCGCCACGGTAACCAGTGCGAAACGTCCCAGATGGGAGTTGACCAGCATCGGCTGGGCATCTGTGTCACTGATCACTCCGATTCCGGAGTTCCCGGTGAATTTCCCGAGTTCGTCTTCGAATCTGCTGCGGAAGTATCCGTTTTCAAGGCTGTGAATCCCTCGGAGGAATCCTTTCTTTGAGTCGTAGGTGGCAAGACCGCCGCGGCGGGTCCCCAGGTGGCTGTTGTAGTCTGTGCCGTAGAATAGATCGGGGGCACATTCCCTTTTTGAAATAGTTCCGAAGAATCCTCCCATTACTCTGCTGGTTTTGAAAACGCGAATTTAATCAATTCCGGCAAATAGTCAAAGTGAATGTGTTATCTTTGTCATCAGTATGGAGAATAAAGTGACCCTTAAGAAGGTTGAGGTGGTTGCGGCCATCATCCGCAAAGGAGACCGGGTATTCGCCACCCAGCGGGGATATGGTGAGTGGAAGGACTGGTGGGAGTTCCCGGGCGGGAAAATGGAAGCCGGAGAGAGCCCGGAGGAGGCCCTCGTCCGCGAGATAAGGGAGGAACTCGACACGGAAATAAGTGTAGATGAATATCTTACGACAATTGAATGGGACTATCCCGAATTCCACCTCACGATGCACTGCTACATGTGTTCACTCGTCACCGACGCCCTGCACCTGAACGAGCACGAGGCGGCTTGCTGGCTCTCTGCTGCCAACCTCCGATCCGTCGACTGGCTACCGGCGGACTATTCCATATTGGAACTACTTGAAAATGAACTTTAGCGCCATCATTCTTACATTCCTGCTGGCATTGTCCTGGCCTCTGGCTCCGGAGAAACCTCCGAAGCCGGATGTCCTTGTGCTGGAACGGGAGCAGAGGGAAGGCTATGAATGTCGCTTGATCGAATATTCCTCATTCCGCGGTGAGCGCTTGAAGACATATCTCCTGGTTCCTGACGGGGCATCCAGAAGGAACAGGAAGCCGGCGCTGGTGCTGCTTCACGACCACGGGGCACGCTTCGATATCGGTAAGGAAAAGCTTGCGAGGCCGATGGAATCTTCTCCGGAACACATCAAAGAATCCTCCAGGCAGTGGATCCGAGCGAATTTCGACGGGGTTTACCTGGCAGACAGCCTGGCTGCCCTTGGTTACGTCGTCATCCTTCCCGAGCAGTTGTATTGGGGAAGCAGGAGTACGAGGAGATGCCAGGAATGGTCGGAAAAGATGTTCGGCTCAGAAGGGCAGCTCCCCGGCATGACAAAAACCCTCAAACCGTTGAAGGATGAAGTATATGAGGGTCAGAGGGCAGTATATGACAGCCTTGCGGCCAAAGGGATATGTTGGGCGGAAATGACTTTGAATGAGGATATTTCAGCTGTCGAGGTGCTCAGATCGCTGCCATTTGTGGATAAATGCCGGATAGGCGCTTTCGGCTGGTCTATGGGGGCCCACAGGTGCTGGCTGCTCACTGCTTTCTGCAAGCACGTCAGGACCGGAGTCTCCCTTTGCTGGATGACCCTCAAGGAACGGGAAAAAGAACCATATTCTGCGTCGGTATATTCCATGCTTATCCCGAAGCTAAGGCAGGAATATGACTTCCCGGACATCGCGCGCTGGCTTACTCCGAAGCCGTATTGCTTCCTCGCCGGTACGAAAGACAAACTCTTCCCCAGGGATGCTGTGGAAGAGTGTTATTCAATAATGCAGGAATATTATTCCGCAGCTTCAGCCGAGGGGAAGCTCAAGACCCTGTTCTTCGAGGGAGAGCATCACTGCGGCAAGGAGGAGCAGCGCATCATTGCTGCCCATCTGGATTCGGTGCTTCGCAGGCGCTGATTTTCCCAAGCATGAAACCACCATCCCCATCCGGATCGATCCCGGCTTTCAGGTCCGGCATGTCGTCATATGTCAGCACCAGCCCTGTCGTGAACTTGATCCCAGGAGTGATTATTACGCAGAGTCCCGCCTCATCTGCATCGAAACGGATCTGCTCGCCGATCCAGACAGGATTCTCGCTGTCGAACCCACCCATATTCGTGACAGTGTTCTTGGTGCTGGCAACGATTTCCTCTCCGTCCAGGAAGGTGATCTCTTCTCCTTTTATCCTGTAGGTGAGGCGCTCGCGGATCATTTCCTGCACGTCATAAGGATCGATGGAAGTTGCGATGCAAGCGATGCAGTTGTCATCGAACCTGACCATGTACGCCTTCTCTACTTCCACTCCGGTTCCTTCCATCACACCGCAGAACAGCCACAGGTCACCCGTCGCAGCATTGTAGAATGCGTGCGGATTATTTCCGTGGTAGATGTCCGGGAAACGGGTGACGACTTTGTCCTTGATGAAGTGTATCCCGTACCCGTCTGAAGGAACATCCGGGTTGCAATTCACAAGGCTCCAGACACTTACTCCGGCGTCCGAGTCGTTCAGGACCGGTTCATATCTGTCAATATAAGCCAGCGTCATGGCCTGATGGACCTTCTCCGGGGCTGGTTCCGAGGTGATCCGGCCTTCCAGTGTCCCGCTTACTGAACCGGTTGCTTCCTTCTTTCCGTTGCAAGCGCAAAAGAGGCATGCAAGGAGGATGATAGCTGTTTGCCTGAACAATCTTCTCATTGTAATCATTCTTTTGAAAATCTGTCTCTGTGTTGTCCGCTTCCAGGGTGCTCTTCGTCGTATTTCCGGTCCCATTCAATGTAATATTCCATTGAGGGATCCTCGAAAAGAGACATCTGTACCGCGTTCTCGTGGGTCAGCTTGGACACCCCGAGCCCGACCTGCCGGAGCGGGGTGACTCCGTCCCATACTTCTCCCAGCATTCTTCGTGCCTCATTCAGGATTACTGCGGTGACATTCGTCGGGCGGGAAGTCTGGCACTGCCTCTGCGCCACCCGGAAGTCCTTGTATTTTATGAACATGGACACGGTTGAAGCCCGGAAATCATCCCTCCGGATACGATGGGCCACTATGCAGGCCACGTTGAAAAGGGCCTTGTCAATTTCTTTCGGGTCCGTCAGGTCCTTGCTGAAAGTCCTTTCCGCGCTGTAGCTCTTTGCCTCAGCCACTTCGGTTTCGACCGGGGAATCATCCCTGCCGTTAGCGTTTTCGTGAAGCTGGACTGCGAATTTCTGGCCTATGATCCTGGTGAGCAGCCCGGTGTCCAGCCTGGCGATGTCGCCGATAGTGTTTATACCATAGGCCAGGAGACGCTCTTCTGTCTTCTTGCCTACCCAAAGCAGGTCCCTGACGCCCAGCGGCCACATCTTTTCTTCGATTTCATCCTCCCATAGGGTGTGGACCTTGTCTGGCTTCTCGAAATCGGAAGCCATCTTCGCCAGCAGTTTGTTGGACCCGACTCCGACGTTCACGGTGAATCCCAATCGGGTCTTGATTTCATCCTTCAGCCGGGTTGCCAACTCTACGGGATCCTTCCCGTAGCATCTGAACGTCATGTCGATGAAGCACTCATCTATGCTGAATTGCTGCAGGACGGGAGAGTAGGTGCGGCATATTCCTATGAAGCCTTCGGAACATTGCTTGTACCACTCCCAATCGCCTCTGACTATGACCAGGGAGGGGCATTTGCGCAGGGCCATCGACACTGGTTCCGCCGTCTTGATTCCAAGCTTCTTTGCCGGGATGGAGGCGGCTGTTATGATGCTCCTGCGGTCGGTCGGATCACCAGAGACCACGGACGGAACAAGGCGGATGTCGCTGCCTCCTTCGCGCACCATTTTCACTGCCGTCCAGCTCAGGAATGCTGAATTCACGTCAATATGGAATATGATGCGCTTCATATCGTAAAAATAGCAATTCCGCATTTTTTTGCAAAGTTTGAATATTATTTTGCGGATTGAATTGAGGTATTTCTTTTTAGCTGATGAAATGTTAAATTTGTAGATACACATTTTTTGACGACACTTAATGAAAGCACTTAGATTCTTCTGGCCGTTGGTGGCCGTCATGTCGCTGGTATCTTGCAATGGCAAAGGTTGGAAACAAGACGCATCAGGTGTGACCGTCAAGGTAGCTTCCAAGACAGATGACGGACCTGCGATGGTCCGCCTCCAGGTAATCGGAGACAAATTGGTCAGGGTCACGGCTACACCGGAGAAGAGCTTCTCCGGGAGGAAGAGCCTCATGGTAGTCCCTCAGGATGCCAAGCCGGAGTTCTCGGTCAGTGAAAGCAGCGGGGCGGTGGTCCTTGAGACCGAGGCCGTGACCGCGTGTGTCCGCCTTTCGGACGGAGCCGTGAGTTTCGCATCCAAGGATGGAGGCGAGATCCTCGATGGCAACCGGATGTCATTCACTCCGATCAGTATCGAGGGGAAGGAAGGATATTCCACCAGACTGGTCTTCGATTCTCCTGAAGGGGAGGCTTTCTATGGCCTTGGGCAGCAGCAGTCCTTCGAGTTCAACCACAAGGGCGGGAACGAGGAACTCTATCAGTACAATACCAAGGTTTCCGTGCCTTTCATCGTCAGCAGCCGCAACTACGGAATCCTCGTAGACAACTATTCCTTGAGCCGCTGGGGTAATCCTCTGCCTTACAGGCAGTTGAATGAGGAATTCAAGGTATATGGAGCCGATGGCGGCGAAGGTGGCCTGACTGCGACCTATGTTCCAGCCGAAGGCGACCCTGTGGTCCGCCAGGAAGATTCCCTCTACTATGAAACGGAATGGGATATAAGGAACCTGCCGGCCATCAAGATGAAAGGAGCAAAGGTCACCTACGAGGGCTTCCTGGAGGCACCGGAGGACGGTGAGTATCATTTCATCCTCTACTATGCAGGCTTCCAGAAGGTCACTCTCGGAGGAAAGGAAGTGGTCTCGGAGCGCTGGAGACCGGCGTGGAACCCGAATTCGTACAAGTTCACAGTGAATATGAAGAAGGGGGAGAAGACCCCTCTCAAGGTGGATTGGAATCCGGACGGAGATGTTTCATACATCGGCCTCAGGGTGGCTGCCCTGCAGTCTGAAGAGGAACAGTCCAAGTTCTCATTCTGGTCCGAGATGAGCCCGGAACTGGATTATTATTATATTGCCGGAAACAATTATGATGAAATCATTTCAGGCTACAGGACGCTCACCGGCAAGGCCCAGGTGATGCCTAAGTGGGCAGCCGGATTCTGGCAGAGCCGAGAACGCTACAGCACTCAGGACGAACTGGTGGAAACCCTCGCCGAACTTCGCCGCAGGGGCATTCCGGTAGACAACATCGTCCAGGACTGGTGCTACTGGAAGGATGACCAGTGGGGAAGCCATGTCTTCGACGAGGCCAGGTACCCTGATCCCGAGAAGATGCTTGACGACGTCCACGCCATGAATGCCCGCTTCATGATTTCAGTCTGGCCTAAGTTCTACGCTAACACGGATAATTACAAGGAACTCAAGGCTGCCGGCTACATCTACCCGCTTGCCGAGCAGGACAGCCTGAAGGACTGGCTTGGCTATGTAGAGTCATTCTATGATGCTTATTCCGAGGGCGGAAGGAAGATGTTCTGGAGACAGATGGACGAGAACCTATATTCCAAATACGGACGCAAGATCGATGCCTGGTGGATGGATGCCAGCGAGCCGAACCTCAGGGATTGCCTGCCTATGGATTACCTGAAGGCCCTCACCACCCCTACGGCCCTGGGACCTTCCACTGAATACCTGAATGCATATGCTCTCGTCAATGCCGAAGCTATTTACACCGGCCAGAGGGGAATCGATCCGGACAAGAGAGTCTTTCTCCTGACCAGGAACGGATTCGCCGGCCTGCAGAGATATTCCACTTCCACATGGAGCGGCGACATCGGCACCAGCTGGCTTGACATGCACGCCCAGATGGCAGCCGGCTTGAGCTACTCGATGAGCGGAATCCCGTTCTGGGGAATGGATATCGGAGGATTCAGCGTGATGGACAAGTTCACCGCTGCCGCGGGGACTTTCCAGGCAACCGGCAGGGTTACGCCGGATTTGGAAGAGTGGAGGGAACTCCAGACCCGTTGGCATCAGTTCGGAGCCTTCGTGCCGCTGTTCCGTGCCCACGGCCAGTGGCCTCGCAGGGAGCTCTGGAACATCGCACCTGAAGGCACTCCGGCATATTCCAGCATCCTTTATTACATGAAACTCCGCTATAGGCTGATGCCTTATGTATATTCCCTTCTTGGAGCGGTGCATTTCAACGACTACACCTTGATGAGGGGCCTTCCGATGGATTTCCCTTCAGACAGGAAGGTTGCGGACATGTATGACCAGTGGATGTTCGGACCGGCCTTCATGCCTTGCCCAGTGTATGAATACAAGGCCCGCAGCAGGGAAGTATATCTCCCTGAGTGCGAAGGCTGGTATGATTTCTACGACGGCACTTTCCTTCCGGGTGGCAGGACAATGGTTGCCCAGGCTCCTTACGAGAGGATGCCGCTCTATGTCAGGGCAGGCTCCATAGTGCCTTTCGGACCGGAGATCCAGTGGTCCGACGAAAAACCGGCCGATGTGATAGACCTCTATGTCTATGCCGGAAAGGATGGCGAATTCACCCTCTACGAGGACGAGAACGTCAACTACAATTACGAGAAGGGGGCATATTCGACAATCTCTTTCAAGTATGATGACGCATCTAGGACTCTGGAGATCGGAACCAGGGAAGGTTCATTCCCGGGAATGCTCGAATCCAGGAAGTTCAACGTGGTGCTGGTTACTCCGGAAAACGGATTGTCATTCACAAAGTCATCGGCAGGCGTTCCTGTGGAATATGACGGAAAGGCCCAGACAGTAAAACTTTAGCAATTCAGGAATATGTACCTTTTGGGTTACGACATAGGAAGCTCTTCCGTCAAGGCGAGCCTGGTAGATGCGCAGACCGGCAAATGCTTGGCTAGTACCTTCTATCCTAAGCATGAATCCCAGATAATATCCCACCGGATCGGATGGGCCGAACAGGAGCCCCGTATGTGGTGGGAGAACTTGAAACTTGCAACCTCCGAGGTTGTCTCGGGAATATATGTTGACGACATATCTGCTATAGGAATATCCTACCAGATGCACGGACTGGTCTGTGTGGGCAAGGATTTGGAACCCCTCCGGCCTTCCATTATCTGGTGTGATTCCAGGGCTGTTCCTTTCGGGGATAAGGCTTTCGGAGACCTTGGAAGCGACAAATGCCTGGGGCATCTGCTCAATTCCCCGGGGAATTTCACTGCAGCCAAACTGGCATGGGTGAAGAATAATGAGCCGGAGCTCTTCGACAAGATATTCAAGATAATGCTGCCGGGCGACTACATCGCACTGAAGATGACTGGCGAGGCTTGCACCACGGTAGGGGGTCTTTCTGAAGGAATGTTCTGGGATTTCGCGGAGAACCGTCCGGCTTCGTTCCTTATGGATTATTTCGGCTTTGATGAAAGCATCCTGCCTGAAATCCGTCCGACATTCTCGGAGCAGGGAAGGCTCTCTGCATCAGCGGCCGCCGAGCTCGGCCTCAAGGCCGGGATCCCGATCACTTACCGCGCCGGTGACCAGCCGAACAACGCCCTGTCCCTGAACGTGTTCGAACCGGGTGAGATAGCAGCAACGGCCGGTACTTCCGGCGTCGTTTACGGCGTGGGAAAGGATCTGTCATACGATTCTCAGTCCAGGGTGAACTCTTTCGCACACGTCAACTACACCCCGGCCGATCCTCGAATCGGAATCCTGCTTTGCATCAACGGGACCGGTATTACGAATTCCTGGGTCAGGCGCAATGTCATCCCGCGTGGGATGATGTACGACGAGATGAACATCAATGCCGCAGAGGTTCCGCCTGGATGCGAAGGTGTAGGTATCCTTCCTTTCGGCAACGGGGCCGAGAGGATGCTGGGCAACCGGGAGGTCGGGGCCAGGATATTCGGACTGAACTACAATACTCATAGTTGGAAACACATCCTCAGGGCTGCCCAGGAGGGAGTCGTGTTCTCATTCAAGTACGGGATCGACATTTTGGAGCAGATGGGTATGAAGGTCGGTACGATCCACGCCGGCTACACCAACATGTTCCTGAGTCCTATCTTCCGTGACACCCTGGCCGGAGTCACAGGAGCCAGGATCGAGCTCTACGACACCGATGGCTCCGTCGGAGCTGCCAAGGGTGCCGGGATGGGAGCCGGAATTTACAAGGACCACAATGAAGCCTTCGCGACCCTTGAGCGTCTGGAGGTCGTGGATCCTACCCCGGACGAAGCTTACCTTGAAGCCTACGGGCGATGGAAAGAGGAATTGGATAGTATTATAAACAGTTAATTTACATTTAATCATGACAAAAGAGTATTTCCCGCAGATCGGCAGGATCCCTTTCGAAGGGGCAGAAAGCACAAATCCGCTAGCATTCCACTATTATGACGAAGAGAAGGTCGTCCTGGGCAAGCCTATGAAGGACTGGCTCAAGTTCGCAATGGCTTGGTGGCACACCCTCGGGCAGGCCAGCGGAGACCAGTTCGGCGGGCAGACCCGTGAATATGCCTGGGATCAGGCTGAGACTCCGATGCAGAGGGCGAAGGACAAGATGGACGCAGGTTTCGAGATCATGCAGAAGCTTGGAATCGAGTATTTTTGTTTCCATGATGTGGACCTTGTCGAAGAGGCTCCGACCATCGAGGAATATGAGGCCAGGATGGCAGAGATCACCGACTATGCTCTCGAGAAGATGAAGGAGACCGGGATCAAGCTCCTCTGGGGTACGGCCAATGTCTTCGGCAACAAGAGGTATATGAACGGTGCGGCCACCAATCCTGATTTCGACGTTGTCGCCCGCGCCGCGGTCCAGATCAAGAACGCAATAGATGCGACCATAAAGCTCGGAGGAACCAACTATGTGTTCTGGGGCGGACGCGAGGGCTATACCACCCTCCTGAACACCCAGATGCAGAGGGAGAAGGACCATCTTGCCAATATGCTCAGGGCTGCCCGCGATTATGCACGCGGAAAGGGTTTCAAGGGCACCTTCCTCATTGAGCCTAAGCCGATGGAGCCAACGAAGCACCAGTATGACGTGGACACCGAGACCGTGATCGGCTTCCTCCGCGCAAACGGCCTGGACAAGGATTTCAAAGTCAACATCGAGGTCAACCACGCAACCTTGGCAGGTCACACCTTCGAACATGAGCTTGCAGTGGCCGTGGACAACGGCCTGCTTGGCTCCATCGATGCCAACAGGGGTGATGCCCAGAACGGCTGGGACACCGACCAGTTCCCTGTGGACCTGTTCGAACTCACGCAGGCTATGCTCCAGATCATCCGCAACGGCGGTCTCGGCAACGGAGGTTCCAACTTCGACGCCAAGTTGAGGAGGAACTCCACCGATCCTGAAGACATATTCATTGCACATATCTGCGGAATGGATTCGATGGCCCGTGCTCTTCTGAACGCTGCCAGGATCGTTGAGGAATCCCCGATCCCTGCAATGGTCAAGGAGCGCTATGCTTCCTTCGATTCCGGAGAAGGTAAGCGTTTCGAGGAAGGCAACATGACCCTGGAGGAGCTCGTGGACTACGCCAAGGCTCACGGCGAGCCTGCACAGACCAGCGGCAAACAGGAACTTTACGAGACCTTAGTCAATATCTACAGTAAGTAAGATATGGGTAGTTATCAGGAAAAAGGCAGCAAGGGCTATCTGTTTTCGATAGTCCTGGTTGCCGTTCTGGGAGGTTTGCTCTTCGGATATGACACTGCAGTGATTTCAGGCGCCGAAAAAGGCCTCCAGGCTTTCTTCAAGGGCGGCTCCGGTTTCAGCTACACCGATTTCATGCACGGGTTCACTTGCTCCAGCGCGTTGATCGGCTGCATCATCGGAAGTGCCCTGTCCGGACTGTTCGCTACGAAACTTGGCCGTAAGAAGTCCCTCATCATCGCCGGAATATGCTTCTTCATCTCGGCATGGGGCAGCATGAACCCTGAGATGTACGGAGTCCTTCCAAAGGGTGCTCCTTCGATGACTCTGCTCGTCGTATTCAACCTTTTCAGGATCCTTGGAGGAATCGGAGTCGGAATTGCTTCGGCTATCTGCCCGATGTACATCGGCGAGGTCGCACCTAGCAACATCCGTGGAATGCTTGTGAGCTGGAACCAGTTCGCCATCATCTTCGGCCAGCTGGTAGTGTATTTCGTAAACTTCCTAATCCTCGGCCATCACGCCAATCCGGTCTATGATGCTGCGGGGGCAATCGCGAACCTGTCCGATGCCCAGTGGACGATCGATACCGGCTGGCGCTACATGTTCGGTTCCGAGATGGTTCCGGCTGCTTTGTTCTCCATACTGATCTGCCTCGTTCCGGAGACTCCTCGCTACCTGGTGATGACCGGAGCGGAGGACAAGGCCCTGGGAGTCCTGTCCAGGATCAACGGCTACGAGAAGGCGAAGGAAATCATCGTGGACATCAAGGGGACCCTCTCCGAGAAGAAGGAGAAGCTGTTCTCCTATGGCTTCATGTGCATATTCATCGGCATCATGCTGAGTGTCTTCCAGCAGGCAGTGGGTATAAATGCGGTTCTGTATTATGCTCCTAGGATATTCCAGGACATGGGAATGAGCAATCCGATGGTGCAGACTGTCATTATGGGTGTCGTGAACATCACCTTCACCCTCCTGGCTGTCTTTACCGTGGAGAAGTGGGGACGCAAGCCTCTGTTGATCTGGGGCTCCATAGGAATGGCGATAGGCGCCCTCGGTGTTGCGCTGACCTTCGGCAAGGAAGGACTGAATTTCATTACGATGATCAGCATCATGGTTTACAGTGCTTCCTTCATGTTCAGCTGGGGCCCGATCTGCTGGGTGCTCATCGCGGAGATATTCCCGAACACCATCCGTGGCGCTGCAGTGGCGATTGCTGTGGCTTTCCAGTGGATATTCAATTTCATCGTGAGTTCCACCTTCGTGCCTATGTTCAACATGCACCTGACTCCGGGCGACGACTTCGGGCACTGGTTCACCTACGGCTTGTACGGTCTGATCTGCATAATCGCAGCGGTCTTCGTCTGGAAGCTTGTGCCTGAGACGAAGGGAAAGACGCTGGAGGATATGTCCAGACTCTGGAGGTCCGGGGAATAGGCTTACTGATTTGTTTTCAGAAGCCGTTTTATCGGCTTGAAATCGCCGAAGAATCGGGCTGCTATAACCCTTATTACCGTGTAGGCCGGAATTGCGACGAGCATTCCGACTATACCTCCCACGTGCCCTGCCATCAGCAGGACGATGAATATCTCCAGTGGGGTGGACTTGATGCTGGTGGAATAAATGAACGGCTGGAACAAGAAGTTGTCGATCAGCTGGGTGACGGCGAAAATCGCAACCAGTGTGATCAGAAGCACCCAGAAATTCGGATAGACCCCCAATGCTGCGGCATTGCTGTATTTGAGGACCATACCGAGGATCACGCCTATCGCACCTCCGATCCAAGGACCGACGTAAGGGATTACGTTCAGCAGGCCGGCCATGAAGGCGATACCTATGGCAGGATAGAATCCCAGCTTGGCTACTAGCCACAGACCCAGGAAATCCAGTATGGCGACTCCCAGGACTTCTGTGAGGAGTCCTACGAAATACCTGGTGAGCAGGTGCTCGATGTCACCTACGGCGCTGATTGCTTCGCCCTCGAGCTTGTCGGGCACGACCGAACCGACTATCCTGCGGAACAGGGTTTCATCCTTGATGAAGAAGAATCCTATGAACATCACGGAGAACAATCCTATTCCGAATGAGCCCAGAGCTGATGCCACTGAACCGACAACCGAAGTGATGGAAGTCAAGTCGAAGGCTTCCTTGATCCAGTTCACGGTTGCTTCCTGTACCTTGAAATCCCTGCCGAGGGAAGGAATACGGTCGATGAGCCAGATATTCAGCTTATCAAACAGGCGGGATATCTCCGAAGCGTTGAAGGATGCACTCTGGAGGTTTGAAGAAACGCTTGAAATGATGCTGGACACCACAGGGATCACCTGTGTCACGATTCCCAGCAGGATGCCGAGGATAAGCACCAGCGTTATAATGGCAAGCAGCCAGTCAGGAGCAGACTTGCCATTTATGCGGCATTTCCTCAGAAGCTTCATTATCGGCCTGCCAAGGAGGGAAACCACTGCAGCCAGGATGATATAGATCAGTACGCTCCTAAAGTACCAGCACAAAGCGATGATGATCGCTGCGACTGCGGTCCATATTATGTACCTCGCCAATTTGTCAGTATTCCTTTCTTCTGCCATGCTTTTTGTAATTGCTCAGCTACAAATGTAACCATTTCCGGCATTTTTTTGCTATAATTGTAAAATATGGAAATAAAGATATCTGATGAACTGAACAGCATCATCCGTTATGCCCGTGAAGAAGCAATGCGCACAGGCAGTTACGGAATCGGTCCCGACCACCTTTTCCTTGGAATGATGCGCCATGGCGAAAATGATTCCTGCAAGCTCCTCGCCGGACTGGGAGTCGACATAGATGAATTCAAGCGCTTCATTGACAGCCATATATTCACGAACGAATCCATCCCATATTCAGAGGCGGACAAGATCTCGTTCTCGCGCTATGCGCAGAATGTGCTGAGCATAACCGTGATGGAGGCTTCCAAGATGAATTCTCAGGAGGCAACCTCACTGCACCTGTTGCTTGCTCTCTGCCGCACCACTGAAAATTATGGGCAGGCTTACCTGCGTCAGCACGGGGTTGATTACGGAAGGCTGCTTGCCCGGATGAGGGATGAGGGTTTGCTTGACTATACCAGCAAGAATCGCGAGGAAGCCTCCGACGAAGGGGAAGACTCTGAAGAAGAGGATGGAATCCCGGCTGAAGGCGGCAAGTCTTCGGGCAAGACCAAGATTGAAGATTTCGGTTACGACCTGACCAAGGCTGCCGCTGAAGGCAAGCTCGATCCGGTCGTCGGCCGTGACACCGAGATTGCCAGGGTAATCGAGATCCTGGGACGAAGGAAGAAGAACAATCCGATGCTCATCGGAGAGCCCGGAGTCGGCAAGTCCGCGATTGTCGAGGGAATAGCCCAAAGGATCGCGGGAGGCAGCATTTCTCCTGTCCTGGCCAAGAAGAGGCTGATTTCCCTGGACATTGCTTCCGTCGTTGCCGGCACCAAGTACCGTGGAGACTTCGAGAAGCGTCTCAAGTCCATAATCAAGGAGGCCAGCACGAATCCTGACATAATCCTGTTCATAGACGAGTTCCATACGATCGTCGGTGCCGGCGGCGCGGCAGGCAGCCTGGATGCTGCGAATATGCTCAAGCCTGCGCTGGCACGTGGCGAACTGCAGTGCATCGGAGCTACTACCATGGACGAGTTCGCCAAGATCGTGGAGAAGGACGGAGCCCTGGACCGCAGGTTCCAGAAGATCGTAGTGGAGCCTACCGACATCCAGCAGTCCGTTTCCATCCTGAACAATATCAAGGGGAACTACGAAGAATTCCATAAGGTCACCTTCAGCGACGAGGCTGTCGAGGCCTGTGTGCGCCTGACCGACAGGTACGTCACTGACAAGTTCCTGCCTGACAAGGCTATCGATGCGATGGACGAGGCCGGTTCAATGGTGCGCCTGAGTTTGACAAAGGACAAGAAGACCGGCAACGTGGTGGATGCCGAGGACATAGCTACGGTAGTCTCCAAGATGACCGGTATCCCTGTCAACAAGGTCGCAGAATCTGAGGGAAACAGGATAATGAAGATGAAGGCCCGCCTTCAAGGCAGGATAATCGGACAGGACGAAGCCATCGACAAGGTGGTCCGTGCCATCCAGAGGAACCGCGCCGGTCTGAAGGACCCGAACCGTCCGATCGGAACCTTCCTGTTCTTCGGCCCTACCGGAGTCGGCAAGACGCAGCTGGCGAAGTGCCTGGCGGAATATCTCTTCGATTCAGAGGAGAATATGGTCAGGATCGACATGAGCGAATACATGGAGAAATTCACTGTCTCCCGTCTCATCGGTGCGCCTCCTGGTTATGTCGGCTACGAGGAAGGAGGACAGCTCAGCGAAAGGGTTCGCAGGAAGCCATATTGCGTCGTCCTGCTCGATGAAATCGAGAAAGCCCATCCTGACATATTCAACATCCTCCTCCAGGTCCTTGACGACGGCCACCTTACCGACAGCAACGGCAGGGTGGTGAACTTCAAGAACACCATCGTGATCATGACTTCCAACGTCGGGAGCCGCGAACTTGATGAATATGGAACCGGAGTCGGATTTGCGACCGCCGGGAAGAACGTGGTGCAGAATCGCCAGACTGTGCTCGAAAAAGCCATCAAGAAGTCCTTCCCTCCGGAGTTCATCAACAGGGTGGATGAGCAGATATTCTTCAACTCCTTGACCAAGGAGGATATAGAACAGATAATCGATATCGAGCTGAAAGAACTCCGCGACCGTGCCGAGGAGGCTGGTTACAAACTTACCATCACACCTTCCGCCAAGCGATTCATCGCCGAGGCCGGATACGATCCTGCATTTGGTGCGAGGCCGCTCAAGAGGGCTGTGATGAGGTATGTCGAAGATCCGGTGTCTGAGTTCATTATCTCCGACAGGATACTCCAGGGTAAGAAAAAGAAAGGGGCGACCGGGCTACGTGTCCTCAAGGTCGGTCTCTCTTCCGACAAGGAAAGCACCCTGGTCACCCTCAAGGAAGACTAGTCGGCCATTACTGCGCTATCCATTTCAAGGCCCATGTCACCCATCATTTCGAGGAGGGCTTTGAGTGAAGATTCCGTGGAAATCATCGAAGAAAGCTTCTTAAGGTCGTATTCTGTATTTTTCATCTTTAAAGGAGTTTTGTTTCTTGTTTCTGGATGCAAAGTTATATCCAGCTTGTGCCAAAGTAAAGCACAAGCCGGATTTTTTTTGGCATAATTTAACAGTAAGCCCTCCTCGCATGCGCGCGTGCGCGCGCTATTGTTAAAGTCAGATTAATTAGTTAACTTTGCATGATTAACCAAAAAGGAAATCTATTTATTTATGGATAGTGAGGAAAAGATTGTAGAAGGTCAGACAGGAGGCATCATCGAACCGGTTGAGATCGATCACGAAATGCGTACGGCGTACATCGACTATTCGATGTCCGTAATCGTGTCTCGTGCCCTCCCTGATGTCAGGGACGGTCTCAAGCCGGTTCAGAGAAGGGTCCTGTTCGGAATGGATGGACTCGGGCTTTCATATTCAGGTCCGACCAGGAAGTGCGCGAAGATTGTGGGAGAGGTTCTAGGTAAGTACCATCCTCACGGAGACTTCAGTGTCTATGATGCACTGGCCAGACTCGCTCAGAACTGGAACCAGCGTTATCCGACAGTATTCGGCCAGGGTAACTTCGGATCCATGGACGGAGACCCTGTGGCTGCCATGCGATACACTGAGGCAAAGCTCCAGAAGATAACCGAGGACATTCTCGGGGACATCGACAAGAACACTGTCGATATGGTCAACAACTTCGACGACACCGAACTTGAACCTACAGTGCTCCCTACCAAGGCGCCGTTGCTTCTTTTGAACGGCTCTTCAGGAATCGCAGTGGGTATGGCCACAAACATGGCCCCACATAACCTTGGTGAGACCTGCGATGCCATTTGCGCATATATCGACAATCCTAACATCGACACCGATGGGCTTATGCAGCACATCAAGGGTCCTGACTTCCCGACCGGCGGCATCATCATGGGCTATTCCGGAATCAAGGAGGCCTATGAGACCGGTAGGGGCAGGGTCGTGGTCCGTGCAAGGACAGAGATCGAAGTCGCCGACAACGGCCGCGAGACCATCGTCGTGACCGAGATACCTTACATGGTCAACAAGAAGGAGATGATCGAGAAGATCGGCCAGATGGTCGAGGACAAGAAGATCGAGGGTATAACCTACATCAATGACGAGACTTCCAGGGAAGGCGTCCGCGTTGTGATCAGGGTCAAGCAGGGCTGCAATTCCAACGTCGTGCTCAACACCCTCTTCAAATACACCCAGCTCCAGTCCAGTTTCGCCTTCAACAACGTCGCCCTGGTCAAGGGACGTCCGAGGACTTTGTCCCTCAAGGAGATGATCGCCAATTTCGTGGATTTCCGCCATGAGGTCATCGTGAGGAGGACCAAGTTCGAACTCGACAAGGCTCAGAAGAGGGCTCACATCCTCGAAGGTCTGCTGAAGGCCATCGATGTAATCGACGAGATCATCCGCATCATCCGCCATTCGTCCAGCGTGGACGAGGCCAAGTCCGAACTCATGAAGCAGTTTGACTTCACTGAGGTCCAGGCTACTGCCATCGTGGAGATGCGTCTCCGCCAGCTCACCGGACTCGAAAGGGAGAAACTCCAGGCTGAATACGACGAACTTGAGAGGTTCATCGCCCGCTGCAACGAGATACTCGGCAGCGAGGTCGAGCAGCTCAAGATCGTCAAGCAGGAGACCATGGAACTCAAGGCCAAGTACGGAGATCCGCGTCGCACCGAGATCCGTCCTTCCGAGGAAGAATTCAACCCGGAGGACTTCTATGCAGACGAGGACGTGGTCATCACCATCTCCCACCTCGGCTACATCAAACGTACTCCTTTGACCGATTATCGCACCCAGGCAAGGGGTGGAGTCGGAATGAAGGGAAGCGCCACCCGCGACGAAGACTTCATAGAGCACATCTACATTGCCAATATGCATTCCACGATGCTGCTCTTCACCAGGAGCGGACGTTGCTACTGGCTCAAGGTATATGAGGTCCCTGAAGGCTCCAGGGCTTCCAAGGGAAGGGCTATCCAGAACGTCCTCAGCATCCCTGACGACAAGATCCTTGCATATATCAACGTGAAGACCCTCAAGGATGAGGAATATGTGAACTCTCACAGCATCGCCCTTGTGACGAAGAGGGGAGTGATCAAGAAGACGGCTCTGTCCGCATATTCACATACAAGGGCGGCCGGAGTCAATGCAATCAACCTCCGCGAAGGCGATGAACTGGCCGAGGCTCTGCTTACCAGCGGACATGACGAAATCCTCATCGCAGCCCGCGACGGAAGGTGCTGCCGCTTCAACGAGGTCGATGCCCGCGAAATGGGAAGGACCTCTACCGGTGTGCGTGGCATCAATATTGAAGAAAGCGATGAAGTGATCGGCGCGATCAACTATGATCCGTCCGCCGAAGATGCTTCGGACCACACAGTACTGGTGGTGAGCGAGCACGGATTCGGCAAGAGGACTGATTTTGATGAGTACAGGATTACCAAGAGGGGAGGAAAGGGTGTCAAGACCATCAATATCACCGACAAGACGGGTAAATTGATAGCCATCAAGAATGTAACCGAGAACAATGACCTTATGATCATCGAAAAGTCGGGTCTTACCATCAGGATGGCTGTTACAGACATCAGAGTGGCCGGAAGGGCTACCCAGGGTGTCAAGCTGATCAACATAAAGGAGGGTGACTCGATAGCCGCAGTCTCCACCGTTGAAAAGAATAACGAAGAAACGGAGAATAATTCCGAAGAAGAAAATAACATCTAAAACATTGAGAATAATGAAAAAGTTTTTGATCGTGTTGGCATTGCTCGCTTCCGTACAGGTTGCGAATGCCCAGGTTAGTGTCGGCGCAGCCAAGAAGGCTGTAGAGGCCGCTGTAGCTGCTTCCCAGAACGAAAAGAAGGCTGCCAAGGTAGCTACCTGGATGAAGCTTGCTCAGACCTATATGGACGCTTACAACGCTCCCGCAGCCAATGTGCTTCAGGGAACCAACCTCAATGAGTTGAAGCTCGTGATGGGTAGTGAGAAGCCTGTTTCCGAGGAGAATGTAGTCCTTAACGGTGCTCAGTTCCTCAAGCAGGTCTATGACAACAAGAACCTCTATTTCAACGGTAACGGACAGCTGGAAATCATCGAGGTGACCAAGCCTGTCATCGAGAATGCACTTCCTAAGGCTCTCGAGGCTTACAAGAAGGCGTATGAGATTGACACCAAGGCCACCAAGGTAAAGGATATCGCCAACGGTATCAAGACCATCAGCGAGAAACTCACCCAGGAGGCTTACAACGCATATTCCCTTGGTGACATCAAGAAGGCTGAGTCTTTCTTCGAGGCTGCTGTCGAGGCATCTTGCCAGAAGCCTTACGAGAAGATAGACACCAGCTCCCTCTACAACGCAGGTTTCACTTCCTGGAGCCTCGGTGACTATGGCAAGGCAAAGACCTTGTTCGACAAGTGCCTCGATTATGGTTATTTCGCTGAGAACGGAGAAGTTTATGCAAAGCTTGCAGACTGCGCAGCCAAGCTCGACACCTCCAAGGCCGGCCAGGAACTTTCCAAGGATTATCTTGAGAAGGGCTTCACCAAGTTCCCTGGCAGCCAGAGCCTCCTCATCGGTCTGATCAACTACTATGTCACCAGCGGTGAGAACACCGGCCGTCTCTTCGAGCTTCTGAACGAGGCCAAGAAGAACGAGCCTAACAACGCTTCCCTCTACTATGTTGAAGGAAACATCCACTCCAAGCTCGGCGAAATCGAGGAGGCTGTCAAGTCTTATCGCCAGTGCTCAGAGATCGATCCTAACTACGAGTATGGTTACATCGGCGAGGGTATCCTGCGCTACAACCAGGCTATCGAGCTTCAGGATCTGGCTCAGAACGAGATGGATGATGCCAAGTACACCAAGCTTGTACAGGAATTCGAGACTGTCCTCAAGCAGGGCATCGAACCTTTCGAGAAGGCTTACTCAGTCTGCAAGGACGAGGGTGTCAAGAGCAGCATCGCAGAATATCTTAAGAATATCTACTATCGTTTCCGCGAGCAGGGCGCTGAGTACCAGGCCGGCTACGATAAGTATAATGGTATCCTGAACAAGTAATTGACTGTTATTCCAATACAAAGAGGACGACCCACCGGCCGTCCTCTTTAATGTTGGGGTGCTCGGACTATGTCTTCTCGAACTCCTTCCTGGAGGACTTGGAACGCCTCTGGGAACTGCGGAGTATCATTCCAGATCCCTGCAATCCGAATATCGTGGTCAATGAAAAAACCGAGGGGAAAGAGTAGAGTGCCTTGCGGCACAGGGCTAATGCTCAACTATCATTGGCACCCTTAATACCT
The DNA here is from genome assembly GCA_045224215.1 of Candidatus Cryptobacteroides sp. Classification (GTDB taxonomy): domain Bacteria; phylum Bacteroidota; class Bacteroidia; order Bacteroidales; family UBA932; genus Cryptobacteroides. The sequence goes on from JBGVAE010000064.1 coordinate 21,548, forward strand.
CCGATAGTAAGCCCGAACCCTTTCGAGTTTGCCATTGCGCCGACGTACATACGCCCTCACTCTGACAAGTCTCACGACCTCCACCCTTATGGAGATGTGAACAGATCTGGGTCTTGTTCTTCTTTTCATTAGGATTAGATACTGTTAGAGTGTAAGAACAACGGCCTCCCTGTATCAGTACCTCCCCTCGGTTGTGTTTCTTTAAAAATAAGCAGACACCTATTAAGGGTAAGTGTCTGCTCTATCTTTTTCTAACAGTCATTAATCCCAATGACTGGTACAAAGGTACAAAATCTTTTCAATCAAGCAACATCTGCCGTGATTTTTTGATCTGGAAAGCTCATCATCTTTGGTATACTGGTGCTGCGTGGATTCCTGTACTGCCTGACCTTCGCCTCAACCCTTGCCAGATCAAAACCGCAAGCAGCCTAGACTGCATATTTCTCGAATGTGTTCCAGTTAGTGACAGCCTTTCCTGCCGGATCCTCTGCGAGCACATCACCTAAAAAGTCCTGAATAGGGTTCCTCTCGGCGTTGAGGACTTCTTCAAGTGTATTCCCCGTGAGACACAGCGCCTCACGGATTTGTTTCTTTGAGGTCAGGTTCAGTTCAAACCTGCATATGACAACCTCAGCAGTCATCATCTTAGCTGGATCAACTTTATATACCCCGAGTTCGTTCAGCCGCTCAAAACACATCATGATTGTGTCCCTTGATATCAGTTGAGGGTAGTCTTTCCCCAGTATCTTCCCCGTAAACTCGACGACCAGCTCCTTCGCATCCTGGTATATTTCTATTGATAGCGAGAACGGCTCGGTCATTTTAAATTTCATTGTTTTGGTTCTGCCTCCCTCCTTGATAGCGGAGAACCTAGCAGGGTCAAACCCTTCCAAGCAATCGAGAGTGGCGACCAGCTTCACCTTGTCTAATGTAATCACGTCTCATCCTCATCTTTGACTGCATTATTTTACGTCCGCGTCCCCTTGATAAGTGGAGAAGTCACGCCCCGATAAGGTCTTTCATGGTTGTATGCCCGCTCTCGGCGTCTGGCCTGTGCGGAACCGTCTGCCAGTAATCCTTCATCGCTTGGCTGATATGCAGGCGATGTTCCGCACTCTTGGGCTTGTTTGCCGTGGCTTGGCTAATCTTCTCCCGGTGTTCGTCTGACAGCTCCCTGTACTGCCGCTTGAAATCTTTCATATTCTACCCGACGCTTATATGCCGGCCTCCACATGATAAATATGCTAAGCCCCGCAAAAAAGGAAAAGCGTAGTAGCGATGAAAAAGTTGATCTGGTAGGGTCAAGTCATGCTCCAGACGAGCCTATGCCTACCAGATTTGCCCCGTCGTCAAGAATTAGCTATTGACTTACGTTGCAGCGTTGAGGCCACAGGAGATGGGAGGGTAGCTGAGAAGTGGAATCGTTGCCGGACAAACGGGCAAAT
>JBGVAE010000065.1:0-23767 GCA_045224215.1 Candidatus Cryptobacteroides sp.
CTTGTCTTCCGGCGCAATATGCTCTATTACATCGTGGACAAGTATGACATCAAATGGTTTATCCTGTTTGGGAAAGTCAAAGAAATCCGCGCAGAAGAAACTACCTTCAGCGCCATTCATCCGGAAACAGTTCCGCGCATTTTCAATCTTCTTCTCGGAAAAATCAACCCCAGTCACTTCGCAGCCAATCAGCGAAAAGGGCAGGAGATTTCCACCTTCGCCGCACCCCACTTCCAAAACTCTAGTACCCTCGGCAATTGGTGTGTATCGGCGGATATAATCGACGTAGAAAGCCGTCGATGTCTCCACTAACTCATCGAAGTATTGATGTCGGTCTTTGTATCTGTTTCCCATCAGGTCTGTTTTCCTATTAGACTGACCGGATGGGTAAATACTGCGTGCCTTAGAAGGTCAGTCGCACACCGAACGGAACGGCAAACTCAACGGGCTCGACCTGCCGGATGGTCTGGACACGGCCTCCGGCATCGAAATAATATCGAACCTGCGGCTCCACATACAGGCCCATCCAAGGGGTAAGATTATACTGAACCCCGATGCCTGCACCCGCAGACCACTGAACCGGAGCTTTTAACCGCAATGTGTTCTGATAAGTGTAGGTCACTCCGTTGTGGTGCTCACTGTTAAGGATTCCAGCAACCGGAATCTCCATCTTGCAGAAGGCAGATGCATTCAGGTTTAGATTGCCCTTTGACCAGACCGTATAGGATAGGCCGACAGGAACACCCAGATAATGGATGGTCTGCTGATTCTTGATATACAACGTGTCGCGGCCAATGGAATGTGTAGAACGCAACCGAGTATAATCCAGGCCAGTGAGTATGCTCCAGTGGTCATTCAAGCCGATATTGGCGCTGAGGCCCAGCGTAAACGGCTTTTCATATTCGGACTTCTCCTCTACAGGCTTCGGATTCGGATCCGATACGTCCGGTACTGCCAGCCTTTCCGCAATGTGGAGGAGCGACTTGTAGTAAGCGAGCGAATCGCCGGTGTTGTAATGGCCTTCCATAGACTGTACTGCTGTGAGGAAATCATCCCAGGAAGTCACCCTTGTATCAGGAGCCAGTATGTAGGACGATGCGTTAGCCAGGATGCCGGACCCCATCACAATCGGGCTGCTTCCGGCAATAGTGCCGGGCAGTGCCGAAATGGAGGGCAGAAGTCCAAGGAGATTCTTACTCGCCGTCGTTCTGGTTTCGGCCAGCAGTGGCTGGTTGAACTCTGCCGCCTGTCGCTCTTGCTTTCTGATCCTGATTTTCTGTCCGGATGCTCTGAGTGAAACGGACGGGATAGAAATGAGACGAATGTCAATAGGAGTCAGCCTCTCGCGTATTATGGAAGAATCGTTCAACTCAGGAGTAGTATTTTGAACGCTTATTTCAGCCATCCGAGTTTTTTCTATCAATGTCGGAGTTACAGGCGCTACCAATGAATCGACCGGCAGTACCACATGGATACTGTCTTCGGCGGGCGTCATGGCCACAGGAGCATTCTGTCCCGGTAAGGACTCCGTCTCTTTATGCAGCAGGAGCGGAGTGACAATGATGGCTATCAGGGCAAGAAGTGCCAGCCAGTACCGTTTCAATTCCTTCTGCAGCGCCTGTCTTGCCCTGAAAAGATTGGAAGAGGATGACCTCTCTCCGATATGTAGCAGCGCCCCAATCTCCTTGTGCGAGAGCCCCTTCAGCACTGAAAGGCGGAACACCTTTCCATACTGTTCTGGCAGGCGGTCAATCAGTGCCACCAAATCATTGTACGGCGGGACGGGATACACGGTCTCTTCCGGGACATCCTCAATGTCGATGTCTTCCTCCGGGTGTGTGAAATGCTGACATTCCTTGAGATAATCGATGGCAAGGTTCTTTACGATGACACCCATCCAGGCTTCCAGCTTTTCCGGATTCCTCAGCCTGCCGATCGAGGACAAGATCACAACAAAAGCGTCATGCAACAGGTCTTCCGCCACATCCTGGGAATCCACGTAGTGCCGACATATCCCCATAAGTTTGCCGTAATAGCTCCGATAGAGGGCCTCCGCCGATGCGGAGTCCCCACGTTTGCAGCCATCCACGAGTTGTCGCTTGTCCATATAGTTCGCGGCTTATTCTATATAAAGACCACAAAACTACGAAATACTGCGTGGGATAACCAAAATAATGTTTTACTTGATTTTATGTCGCCAAAATGTCGCCAAAATCTCGCCAAAAACAAAAGAAAATCGGCTTCAGAATGTCTCTGAAGCCGGTTTCTGTGCGGTAGGTGAGAGTCGAACTCACACGGGCTAGCGCCCACTACCCCCTCAAAGTAGCGTGTATACCATTTCACCACTACCGCAGGTATGTTTCCCGCCGAACGGGATTGCAAAAATAGATATTATTCTGGAAATACCAAAATTTTTTCGCGGATAAATTATTATTCGTATCTTTGTGCGCTTTCACGGGATGAAAGCAAAAAGGTTTATTATTATTTAATTAAAACAGATTCACAATGGCTGTTAAAATCAGACTTCAGCGCCACGGAAAGAAGAATTTCGCATTCTTCCACATTGTTGTGGCTGACGCTCGCGCACCTCGCGACGGACGTTTCATCGAGCAGATCGGCTCTTACAATCCTAACACCAACCCAGCTACGATCGTCCTCGATTCAGAGAGGGCTCTCGCATGGCTCAAGGTGGGTGCCCAGCCTACCCTCGTAACCCGCAGGATCCTTTCTTACGAAGGTGTCCTCCTCAGGAACCATCTTGACGGTGGTGTTGCCAAGGGTGCACTGACCCAGGAGCAGGCCGACCAGAAATGGAACGCTTGGAAGGCTCAGAGGGATGCAAAGATCGCTGCCAAGAAGGAAGGTCTCGTAAAGGACGCCAAGGAGGCAAAGAAGGTTGCTCTCGATGCTGAAAAGAAGGTGAATGCCGAAAGGGCCGAGGCTCTTGCAAAGAAGGCAGAGGAGCTTGCTGAGGCCGAGCGCAAGGCAGCAGAGGAAGCTGCAGCCGCCAAGGCTGCCGAGGCTGCTGTGGAAGAGGCCGCTCCGGAAGCACCAGCAGAGGCTTGATCGGATGACCGGGGCTTCTTCAGATTTTCTGCAGATTGCCCGGGTACTGAAGTCCAACGGTACCGAAGGCGAAGTCCTTGTGGGCTTCCGCGAAATAGGTCCCGAAGACTTGGACATCAAGGAACCGGTGTTCATCGAATTCGATGGGCTTCCGGTTCCTTTCTTTATTGAATCTTTCACCAGAAGAGGCTCTTCCAGGGCCCTCGTGAAGCTTTCAGGGATAAAGACCCTGGCGGATGCGGAAGAGATTGCAGGAAGGCCTGTTCTCGCTCCGCGCAGTTCCTTGATTGAATATGAAGATGGAGATGAAGGCCTGACCGTGGAAGACCTGGTCGGTTGGACCCTGCTTGATGCCGATGGGGGCAAGGCTGGCATGATCACAGGCTACGAGGACATCCCCGGGAATCCTTGCATGTATGTCGAGACTGCCTCGGGGCAGGCCATGGTCCCTCTTCACGAAGACCTCATCCTCTCGATCGACGAGGAGGAAGAAACCATCTCCATGGACATTCCGGAAGGATTGATATAAACCATATTTGCGATGGAAAAGATAATAGACGTTAACGCCCATCTCCACACCCCGTATTCATTCAGTGCTTTCGACGATGTCGCACAGGCATTGGACATGGCGGCCGGAGAAGGAGTCGGCGTAGTGGGTATCAATGATTTCTACAGCCTTGACGGTTACAAGGAGTGGAATGACGGCTGTGCTGAGAGGGATCTCTGCCCGATGTTCAACATCGAGTTTATCTCCCTCAATGCCGAGGACCAGGCTGCCGGCCTGAGAGTCAACGACCCGAACAATCCGGGCAGGACGTATATCAGCGGCAAGGGTCTGGCCTATCCGGTCATCCTGGCCGGGAAGGAAGCCAGGCTTCTGGAGGATGTGAGGAAGGAGTCCAACCTCCAGGTGGAGAAGATGTGCGCCAAGCTGAACGAGCATCTTGAGAGTGTCAAGGCCGGAATCAAGATAGATTTCGCACAGGTGACCATGGAACTCACCCGTGGATCAGTTCGCGAGAGGCATCTGGCAAAGGCCCTGAGGCTGGCAGTGGACAAGACCTTCGCACCTGAAAGACGCAGTGAGATATATTCAGTAATATTCGGAGGGAACCTTCTGAAGTCCGACCCCGAGGACAAGGCTGCCGTGGAGAATGAGATCCGCAGCAAGCTTCTGAAGGCAGGTGGAGCAGCTTTCGTCCCTGAAGATCCGAAAGCCTTCCTCCCTATGGAAGTGGTTTGTGACATCATCAGGGCTGCCGGCGGAATTCCTACTTATCCTTTCCTGGCAGACAATGCGAAGGGAGAGTTCACGGACTTCGAAGGAGACCTTCAGAAGGCTGCCGACACCCTTCGTGCCCGCGGAATCGGTTCCGTTGAGTTCATCACTACGAGGAATACCACGAAAGTGCTTGAGGAATATTCAGACTATCTCCAGGACGAAGGCTTCATCGTAACCTTCGGCTCGGAGCACAACACTCCGGCGATGGAGCCGATCAGGCTTCGCACCAGGGATGCGGAAGGCCTCAGCGAGAAGCTCCTGCGCACAAACTACCGTGGCGCTTGTGCCGTAATCGCCCACCAGGCTGGCTTGGATTCAGTGGAAGAGGGAGATCTGGTAATTAGGGAAACACTTAATAAATAACAAGATATGAAAGGGATTGAAGATCTTGTGGCGATTTCAAGGAAGTATGGCAGGGACAGCCGTTATGTGATCGCCGGAGGCGGTAATACCTCATACAAGGATGCTGACAGGCTTTGGGTGAAGGCTAGCGGCCATGCTCTTGCCTCCATCGACGAGGACGGATTCGCTGTCCTTGATAGAGGCCTTCTTGGTCAGATGGGTGAAAGGAAGTACAGCGCAGATGTCACAGAGCGCGAGGCCCAGGTAAAGAACGACCTGGCGAATGCCTGCCTTACCAAGGACAGGCGTCCGTCCGTTGAGACGTCCCTCCACAACTGCATGGACGCTTCGTTCGTGGTGCATCTGCATCCGACCCTCGTCAACGGCCTGATGTGCTCCGTCAATGCTGAAGCCAAGTGTGCGGGGATGTTCCCTGAGGCCATCTACGTGCCTTACACCGACCCTGGATATACCCTTTTCAAGAAGGTGTATGACAAGATCAAGGCCTACCGCAAGGAAAAGGGCTGCGAGCCCAAGGTGATATTCCTGCAGAACCATGGAATATTCGTGGGTGCCGATTCGGTTGAAGAGATCGAGGCTATCTACGATGATGTGATGGCCAAGCTCGGGACGGCAGCAGGTGATGTGGATGCCAAGGTGGCCTCTGAGGCTCCGGTTTGCGACAGCGTGAGCGAGACGATTCCTGCCATCAGAACCATCCTCAGCCGTTCCGGCAGGGGACTGAAGACCCTGAGGGTCACCAACAACGCCTTGGTGGAATCCTTCCTTGACAGCAAAGAAGCCGTCAGGAAAGTCATGGCTCCTTTCAACCCGGACGAGATAGTCTATTGCAAGAGCGAATATATCTACATCGACCCTAAGGATCAGGACGACCTCGTGAAGCAGGCCGAGAAGAAGATCGAGGCTTATGTCCTTAAACACGGTTTTACTCCGAAGGTATTGCTGGTCAAGGGAGTAGGTCTTGTAGCGGTAGGAGACGATTCCAAGAACGCAGGCATAATCACCGACGTGTTCATGGATGCCATGAAGGTTGCTGCCTATGCCGGGAATTTCGGTGGTGAACATCCGATGAACAAGCGCCAGATTGCCTTCATCGACAACTGGGAGGTTGAGAACTACCGCCGCAAGGTGGCGTCTTCCGCTTCCCGAGGAAGGGTTGAAGGCAAGACCATCATAGTGACAGGAGCGGCCCAGGGCTTCGGCGAGGGTATCGCCCGCGAACTTATCAGGGAGGGAGCCAACATCGTCGTGGCCGACCTGAACGAGGTCACCGGAATGAAGACGGTGGAAGGCTTCAATGCCTTGGCAAAGGCAAACAAGGCCATATTCGTGAAAACCAATGTAGCCGATATCGACAGCCTCAAGAACTTGGTCAGGGAAACGGTGATCAACTTCGGAGCCCTCGATGCCTTCGTTTCGAACGCAGGTGTCGTCCGTGCGGGAGACTTGGAGGCGATGACTCCCGAGAACTTCAGTTTCGTCACCGACATCAACTACAAGGCATATTTCTACTGTGCAAAGGTGGCCAGCCACGTGATGAAGATCCAGACTGCCCTCGATCCTGAATATTTCGCCGACATCGTGCAGGTCAACTCCAAGAGCGGACTTGCCGGCAGCAAGGCCAACTTCGCATATGCAGGAAGCAAGTTCGGAGGCATCGGACTGACTCAGTCGTTCGCCCTCGAACTCGCTCCGTTCAGGATCAAGGTCAATTCAATCTGCCCTGGCAACTACTATGACGGCCCGCTCTGGAGCGATCCCGAGAAGGGTTTGTTCATCCAGTACCTCAAGGCCGGAAAGGCTCCGGGAGCCAAGACGGTCCAGGATGTCAAGGACTTCTACCTTTCGAAGGTCCCAATGCGCAAGGGCTGCAATCCGGTGGATGTCTGCAAGGCGATAATGTACGCCATGGACCAGACCGGTGAGACCGGCCAGGCGATTCCTGTCACAGGAGGACAGATAATGCTCGCCTGACCCTTTCCCTATCTTCCCGTAATTATCCTGGCATCCTCCTCGCGGTCGATGCCAGCTTTTTTTACCAGCTGGTCGCGTTTTTCACGGAGCTCCTCCTTGTGGTGGATCACCCAGTTTTCGATGTAGATGCACAGGCAGGAAGTGAAGAAATATACAATCGTCTGTGCGATCAAGGCCTTCATCTGCATTCCTGCAGCGTTGATGTCTCCTCCGGCGGTACTGAGGTTGATGTATCCCTGGACTCCGAAAGTAGATGGGAAGATATATGAGAATACTTTCCAGAACTTAGGGAAGGCGACAGTAGGCCAGGAACAGCCGGTGAGGAACAGGCAGATCGGCGAAATCGCCAGGAACAGAAGGAATACCGATTCCCTCCTGGTGATTACGGTGCTCCATGTCATCGAGAAGAACACGCAGTCGGTGATGAAGAACAACAGCAAGGCGAGAATCTCCCCGAAACTGCCTCTCTGAGGGATTCCGAATATGGCCGGGACTATGAATGCGATGTACATTCCTATGCCCAGGTACAGCAGCCAGTAGGCTCCGCCCCTTCCCAGTACGACACGGCCGACGCCGTTACCGCTCAACTGGTCCGGCAGCGAGGCGAAACTGTGATTCTTTTCCCTCTGGGTTCCGACCAGCAGGGACATCCCGTAGAACAGGGTCTGCTGGATGATGATCATCAGTATGGCCGAAATCAGGAAGAAACTGTAATTCGAGGCCCTGTTGAAAGGATTGTTGTCCTCATAGCCGATAGGTTTCACGGTCTGTGACACCTCCTGAGCCGTCATTCCGGCAAGAGAGTATCTCTCCACCTGGATCCGGCCGATTTCGTGGAGCATCACGAAGTTGGTCCCGATCATGGCGTTCTTGTAGTACATGAAACTGCTCATGTCGCAGTAGAGCGATAGGGTGGCGGTCTCCATGCGGGCAAGCCTGACTCCGAAATCCCTTGGGAAATAGATGATAGCGTTGACTTTGCGGTCTTCCATCATCTTTCGGGCTTCGTCCATGTTCATGCATTTGGCAGCGATGCTGAGCTCCCTGGTGGCATCAACTTCCCTGATGTACCTCCGGCTTTCGGCGCAGTCAGCTTCATCTACCACTGCCACAGGGGTTTCTTCGAGAATCCCGTTCAGGTAAACCACATTGTACAGCAGCGGATAGGCGAGTCCAGCGACAAAGAATATCAGCAGTACGCCTCCATCGGAGAATATCTGTTTAAGTTCGTGGCAGAAGATGTTCCACCAGTCCCTTATCCATCTTTTTGCATATCTTTCAGCCATGGCGGATCAATCTTTAGGGTAATTCTGGTTGATGTAGGCATCCTTCAGCCTGTGCAGTCCCAGGAGCGGGACGAACAGGAAGAGAAGCAGGTATATCGCTTCCTTCCACCATCCGGCGAATCCGGTTCCGAAGATGGCTTCCTGCACGAGGAAGAGGTAGTAGTGCCTGATAGGGAAGGCTGCGGCCACGCCTTGGATGTAAGGAGGCATGGCTTCCAGCGGAAGGGTGAATCCCGACAGGGAGAAGCCCAGCACGCTGTAAAGCGCACCGATCGAAAGGGCTAGCCTCGGAACAGGGATCATCTCAAGTATGAATATGGCTACCGCCTCGCTCGCAAGGACCAGCAGGAACATGGCAATGAACATGTTGAATATGCTGCCTGCCATCGGGAAATGCATCCAGTGGTACAAAAGCAGAATAAGTATGAAGCCTATTGCGCTGAATATCAATGTCCAGACCGTCAGTTTCCCCATGAGGGCCGTAGTGATCGAGTTCCCTGCCGTATTCATAAGGTGCCTTGAAGTCCCGTACTTGAGCTCTGTGCCCAGCGAGTAGATCAGTACGATGATGATGATCATCTCCAGGATCGCAGGCAGCAGGGTGCCGGTCAGGTAGTAGTTGTAGTTTGTCGTGACGTTGCCTATCTGGTGCGTGTCGATGTCGATCGGCCGGATCATTCCCATGATCTGCTCGTCGTTGTATCCCTTCGCCCTGAAAACCTGCCTCTGTACGGCACCGTTGGTGAGGTTGACCATCGTGAGCAGGTCCTTCCATGCCAGTGCTCCGCTTACGAAGTACAAGCCATTGATGTAGAATGAGATCTTCGGCTGGCGGAAAGACTGTATGTCTTCGTTCATTCCTTTAGGGATGACGCAGACAGCCGAAATCTTTCCGCTGGTCATGTCCTCCCTGGCTTCAGCGAAGGAGTCGTAGTGGACCACCTTCCCGAGCTGGGTGGCGTCAAGCTGCTGGCTGAAATTCCTGGAAGTCGTGGAGTAGTCCTCGTCCACCAGTCCGATAGGGATGTCGTGAGGCAGTCCGCCTTCCAGGAAAGTCAGGAAGAATATGGCGCAGAAGGTTATCACTCCGATGGAACCTACCAGGTACAAGGGCCTGTTCCTTATGATCCTGAGTTCCCGGCGTGCGACCGCACTTATCCTTTTCCATTCATTCATTTCCGGATTCCTGCTTTTATTGTTTCATTATCACTGACATTCCTGGCAGGATTCCCTCTGCGTTCCCAGAAGGGACGGCCCTGACCTCGAATGTCTTGGCATCGTACATCCCGGTTTCCTTGGTTGCCTTCCAGGTTGCGTAGGATTCCCTGACTGCCATGTAGCTTACCGTGGCTGTAAGTTCCTTCCAGTCCAAAGCCGGGACGATGACTGTGATGCTGTCTCCCTGCTTCAGGCCGTGAAGATAGTCCTCGCGCACGTTGAAGGTGAACCAGATGTCGCTCAGGTCCAGGACGCTGGCCACGGGAGAACCCTGGCCTACGAGTTCGCCTACCTTTGGATACGTTGCAGAGATGATTCCGTCTGCAGGAGAGGTAAGGTACAGCTCTCCAAGGTAGGATTCCACTTCCTGGACTGCTCCGTTGGCCTGGGCTACCAGGGCCTGGGCCGCAGCCTTGTCCTCTGAACGCGCACCGTTCAAGGCCATGTCGTACTGGCTCTTGGCAGCCTTGGTCTGAGCGACTGCTGCATCGTACTGAGCCTTCGTCTCGTCATATTTCTGGGCCGCCACGACTTTCTGCTCGTAGAGTTTCTGGACTCTGTCCAGGGACTTTTTCATCACGTCCTCCTGTACGATGGCTTGCTGCCAGAGCTGGTAGGCTCCCTGGATCTGTTCGCTGCGTGCGCCGTTCCTGGCCTTGCTGCTCTGGGCTGCGGCTGCACTCCTGGCAGCGTTTGCCTGGGTGAGTTTCGCCCTGACTTCAGGGGAGTTGATGAAGGCTATGGTGTCTCCCTTGTGGACTTCCTGCCCTTCCTTTACGAACATCTCCTCTATCCTCCCCGGAACCTTTCCGGAAACACGGTATTCGCTGGCTTCTGCTTCTCCTTGGATTACCAGCGGCTTAGGCTTGGACACGAAGTATCCGATGATTGCGATGACCAGGATGATTGCGATGAGGGCAACTATTCCGATGACCAGGTTGTAGTTTTTCTTTTCCTTTTCCATGATTATGATTTTTTATGATTATCTGATTGTCTGTGCGTGGATGTTGCCCTCTGCCTTGTTGAGCTTTGAGGCCAGCATCTGGAGTTCTATTCCTGCATCGATGTATTCGGAATGAGCCTGAAGCCAGCCGGTGTGGGCTGAAAGCGCAGTGTTGGCATTGATCACACCCTCGTTGTAGCCGACTGTGGCAGTGCGCAGGTTTTCCTCCGCGCTGGCAAGGTTGTTCCTGGCCATGTTGAGTTTCTCGATGGCTTCGGTTTCCTGCTTGCGCAGCTGGGTTACCTGGAGGTTGACAAGGTCCTTCGCATCTTCAAGCTGGGACCTGTAGAGAGAAGCCTCAGCCTTGGCCTTCCTGGTCTTGTTCTGAGCCTCGAAGCCATGGAATATAGGTACGTTCACCACGACGCCCACTCCCCAGTAGCCGTTCCAGTTTTTCTCGAAGCCGTTCTTGAGGCTTGGATTGGAGACCATGTAACCACCCATTGCAGCGACCGTAGGCATCATGTCTGCCCTGGCGACATTGACTTTTCCGTCATAAATCCTGGAAGCGATGTCCAGGCTCTTGATTTCAGGCCTGTCTGCATAGATGTCTTCCAGGCTCTTGGCGGCAGGAATCTGAGGTACCGGCACGGATTCGAGTTCCTCGTCTGCCAGTACGATCTCGGTGTCCAGAGGCAGGCCTATCTGCTTGCAAAGAAGCATCTTCGCGAGAGTCAGGCCGTTGTCGGCCTTGGTCTTGAGCACGTCTGCTTCATTGGCCTTGACCCGGATCTGAAGTGCGTCGGATTCTGTCGAGACACCTTCTTCCACTGCCAGTTCGACATCGTGCTGCATGTTGTGAAGGAGTTCAGCATAAGACTCGGACAACTTCTTTTTGTTCGCGATGGAAACTATCTGCCAGTAAGCGTCTTCCACATCCGTTACCACCTGCTGGTACTGCTGGTCGTACTGTGTCTCTGACAGTTCCTCTGCCAATTTGGCAATCTTGTTGGCTGCGATGATCTTCCCGCCCGTGAACAGAGGTTGCTGGACGGTGACGGCTCCTACCAGGATGTTTTGGAGGTCCGGATGCAGGGCATCGTCTATTTCCTGTCCAATGGCATTGATAGTAGCGGAATAGTCAGTGGAAGAAAGCTTTGCCAGAAGGGACTGGAACAGGGGATCCTGCATTATTCCCTGGTATTTTGCGAGCTGGGCTGCAGCTGCGGCGTCTCCCTGCATCGCTGCCGCGGCGAGTTGCTGCATGTAGGCGGTGATGTCGGTCATTATGCCTTGCTCTGTCTGCTGGACCATCCCGTGCAGGGTGCTGCCGGCTGTTGTCAGCCTGCCGGATGCGGCGTCGCTGATAAGGGAAGCATCATTTGGGTTGTACATATAAGCTCCTGTGGCGGAAATGTTCGGCAGATAGTTGGCGAAGGCGATCTTACGGTCGTAACCTGCCATTTCAACCTTAGTCGCAGCTTGCTGCAGCGTCTTGTTGCTGCCGGCTGCCATTTCCCTGCACTCTTCCAGCGTCAGGGTCCTTTGGGCATTGAGATCTGCCGGGATGATTGCTAAGAAGGCAATCATACAAGTCATGATGATGTTTTTCTTCATATGGATATTGTTTTCAATTTTTCGTCAAAGCGAGGGGTGTGCTGCAAAAAGGTTGCCCATTTTTACCTCAAAACAGGTAAATAGGGGTAATATATTGTTAAAAGGTCGAATTTTACGATTTTTTGAAACTTGTCCGGATTTTTTGTTATATTTGTTCATGCCTCATTCTTTACAAAACATAGGTCTGGAGCAGATCCTCAAGCTCATTCCTTTCGATGGAGGATACAGGATAGGGAACGATTTCTTCGTCGCACCTGTCAGGTACAGTGACAACTTGCGGGTATTCAAGTATCCCTGCAGGAGTGACGTTTACATAGCCATATTCTGCAAGTCCGGTAACCTGAATGTCGAGATCAACCTGCAGACCTACCAGATCAGCAAGAATTCGGTTTTCATCGGGACGCCGGGCAACATCATCAGGTTCGTCGATCCTCCTAAGAATCCTGAGCAGATGGAATTCCTGGTGATGGCCATATCCAAGGAATATCTTTCCGAGATAGGTTTCAACTTCAAGAAAGTATTCGAAGACAGGTTGATCCTGCTGTCGGACCCCTGCCTGAAAATCGAGGAAAAAGACCTCAAGTATTTCGACAAGTACTTGGACCTCCTTCGGGATGTGATGGAATCCGGAGTACCGAGCAAGCGGGATGCCATCGGCTCGCTGATCGCTTCGCTGTTCTATCTGCTGGCCGGACTGCTGGAAGCGAACCTTGTAAAGATGAGCGATGGACTGGCTTCCAGTTCCTCGGTAACCAGGGTAAAGCTCTTGTTCGAGAATTTCATGTCCCTTGTGACCGAATACCACAATTCGGAGCGGAGCATGTCTTTCTATGCCGGCCGTCTGGGTCTGACTCCTAAGTACCTCTCTAAACTGATAAAGCAGGTGAGCGGCCGTTCCGGCCCGGACTGGATCGATTCATTTGTGATCCTGGAGGCCAAGAACATGTTGAAATACACCGACCTGACCATAAAGGAAATCGTCTATAATCTGCATTTCCCGAATCCTTCTGTCTTCTACAAGTTCTTCAAGGCGCACACCGGACAGACCCCGAGCGAGTACAGGAATGGCTGATATCCTTATAATCTTAAAGAATATAGGGACGATTTGTAAATAATTAAATCTTCAAATCGTTTTAAATATTTCAAAAAAAGCCTTGCTTTTAACAAAAAACTTAATATATTTGCCCTTGGACAAACAAAAGTTCTTTTTGTTGTCTATTTGTTAAGTTCGTTTTATATACAACAGGCCGTCGCTTTGGGGAAAGCGGCGGCCTTTATGAAAAAATCACTATATTGGCGGTATGGATAAGTTTATCAACTATATCATGGCGATAATGCTTCTGTGCGGATGCGCCTGCAGCAAGAATGGAAAAGACAAGCCGGACGGCCCTGTTACACCTCCGGTTGAATCCAAGGATGTGTACCAATATACAACCACCGCCGACAGGCTGAAACTTTTCGACGAGACTGCGTATTCTTTCGCAAAGCCCGGGACGGCTACCCAGTATGTGGTAAAGATAACGGGGGATACGTACCAGACAATCGATGGATTCGGAGCAGCCTTGACCGTCTCTTCCTGCTATAACATACTCAAGATGCCGGCCAAGGAGAGGATGGAATTCCTGAAGCGGATGTTCGATCCTTCAGAAGGAATTGGTTCCAGCTTGGTGAGGATAGCCATCGGTGGCTGCGATTTTTCCTGGGATTATGGTGAGAGCGGCCTTTCGGAAGACGGTCGCTACACATGGTGCGACCAGGAGGGAATTGACAATTTCGCTCCGCATCCGATGGACCTGAAGTATGTAGTGCCAGTCCTCAAGGAGATATATTCCATCAATCCTGATGTCAGGATCATCGGCTCTCCTTGGACGGCTCCGCGATGGATGAAGACGGATGCCGTTTTGTCCGGTGCCACCCATTACAGCTGGACCGGAGGCAGGCTGGACCCGAAGCATTACACCGACTATGCCTCCTACCTGGTGAAATGGATCCGGTACATGCAGGAGCAGGGTTTCAGGATCGAGGCCATCACCCCGCAGAACGAGCCTCTGAACGCAGGCAATTCGATGTCGATGCTGATGTACTGGTCAGATTGCCGTGACTTCATCAAGGTACTCGGGCCGGCGATGAAAGCCGCCGGCCTCCGGACAAAGATCCTTATCTTCGACCACAACTACAATTATGACAACAAGGCCGACCAGACCCAGTATCCGCTCCGGGTTTATCAGGATGCCGAAGCATCTTCTTACATCGCAGGCTCCGCCTGGCACAATTACGGGGGCAGCGTCTCCGAACTGGACAGGATCGTCCGTGAGGCTCCGGACAAGGAAATCTATTTTACGGAAGCCTCGATTGGTACGTGGAACTATAGTTTCGCAGGCTGCCTGATCCAGGATTTCAAGGACATATTCATGGGGACTCTTTCCCGGAACGGCAGGGGAGTCACCTTGTGGAACCTTATGCTGGACGATAAGAACGGGCCTTACACTAAGGCTAACGGATCTTGTACGACTTGCTGGGGCGCCGTGACGGTCGCTTCTTCCAACCACACGAGGATCGAGCCATATACGCATTACTACAACATCGCCCATTGTTCGAAAGTCATACGCCCGGGTGCTGTCCGAGTTGGAACCAGCGGTTACACCGTTCCCGGCCTGCAATACCTGGTGTTCAAGAACACCGACGGGACCTACGGAGCCGTCATCCTCAATGAAACCGAATCCGGTCAGCAGCTCGTGTTTTCGGCCGGCTCCCATTCCGTTGCCTGCGGTGTTCCGGCAAAAGGTATCGTTTCCTTGCATTGGAAAGATTGACGCAAAAGGTTTTTTTATTAAATTTGTAAGGATAAACGGACTATTGTATTAATAACATATTAAACACAAAATCACATGAGCAATAAGAATTCTAATCTTCCGGTGATCATCGTGATGTTCGCGCTCTTCTTCATGATCGCATTCGTCACCAACCTCGCCGGTTCGATGGGCGTTGTCGTCACCAACCAGTTCGGTGCTTCCAAGGCAATGTCACAGCTTGGTACACTCGCCAACTTCATCGCCTATGCCTGCATGGGAATCCCTGCCGGAATCATCCTCAAGAGGAAAGGCTACAAGTTCACCTCCCTGCTGGCCGTTATCGTTGGTTTCATCGGTGTAGGAATCCAGTTCCTCTCCGGTTATGTCGAGTCCTTCGGAGTCTATGTCCTCGGTGCCTTCATCGCCGGCTTCTCCATGTGTATGCTCAACATCGTCGTGAACCCTATGCTCAACACCCTGGGGGGCGGCGGAAACAAGGGTAACCAGCTTATCCAGTGGGGTGGCTCCTGCAACTCCATCGGAGGTACCCTCGCTCCTATGCTCGTGGGCTGGCTCGTTGGTGGCAGCATCCAGAACGCTACCGTAGCCAAGGCCGCTCCAGTGATGATCATCGCCATGGCCATCTTCGCCATCGCTTTCGTGGTCATCCTCCTTACGAATATCCCTGAACCTCACATGGAGACAGCAGAGGAGAAGGCAGCACGCCTTGCAGGAACTGCGAAGAAAGACCCTCATGGTCCTCTTTCATTCCGCCACTTCCTCCTTGGCGCCATCGCCATCTTCTTCTATGTCGGAATCGAGGTAGGTATTCCAAACACCGCCAACGTATTCTATTCAGGAATCGACTGGGTCGGACCGGCCCTCGCTGGTACGATGATCGGTGGCTACTGGCTCTGCATGCTTATCGGCCGTCTCTGCGGTGCATCCGTCGGTGCCAAGGTCAGCAGCAAGAACATGCTCCTCTGGACCTCACTGGTAGCTATCCTCTTCCTCCTCTTCGTAATCTTCATCCCTGAGACCGCAAAGGTCAACCTCTTCGGAAAGACCCTGCCTCTGGGACTCGTATTCATTCTCCTCTGCGGCCTCTGCACATCGATCATGTGGGGCTCGATCTTCAACCTCGCCGTTGAAGGACTCGGCAAGTACACCGCTCCTGCATCAGGTATCTTCATGGCCCTCGTATGCGGCGGCGGTATCATCCCGTTCTTCCAGAACCTCCTGGCAGACCATGTCGGTTCGCTGCAGAGCTACTGGCTGCTCATCGCCTGCCTTGCATATCTGGTTTACTATGCCGTTTCCGGCTCAAAGAACGTCAACAAGGACATAGTCGTAGAATAATGATATGGAGCAGAATCTTGTAATAGGAATTGATGTAGGTGGACAGACCACCAAGTGCGGTGTCGTCGATACAAAGGGCACCGTAGTTGCCCAGACCGTCATCCGTACAGACAACCATAGTACTGTAGAGCCTTTCATCGCAGATCTGGCGGCAGCCTTGAAAAAGATCATTACTGAAGCCGGAGCAGAAGGCCAGATCCGTGGTATCGGAGTCGGCGCTCCTAACGCCAACTACTACACCGGTGACATCGAGAATGCTGTCAACCTGTCATGGGGCCGCAATGGAGCCATCCATTTCGCTGCCATGCTGAAGGAAGCGATGGGCGGCATTCCTGTGACCCTCACCAATGATGCCAATGCGGCAGCTGTAGGCGAGATGACATACGGTGCTGCCAAGGGCATGAAGAATTTCATCATGATCACCCTTGGAACCGGTGTCGGCAGTGGTATCGTGATCAATGGCGAAGTTGTCTATGGACACGACGGCTTTGCCGGCGAGCTTGGCCATACCGCCATCGTCCGTCACAACGGACGTCTTTGCAACTGCGGAAAGAACGGTTGCCTTGAAACCTACTGCTCTGCCATCGGAATCGCAAGGACAGCCCGCGAGTGGCTGGACATGACGGACGAGCCTTCACTCCTCCGCCGCCTGGACGTTATCACTTCCAAGGACATCTACGATGCCGCCAAGGAAGGAGACGCCCTTGCGAAGAAGTTGTTCGACTACACGGGAACCCTTCTCGGAGCCGCCTGCGCAGACTTCGTGGCGTTCTCGGCTCCTGAGGCCATCGTCCTCTTCGGCGGACTTGCCAGGAGCAAGGAATTCCTGACGGAACCTATCGAGAAGTCCCTGAATGCCAACCTCCTGCCTCTGTGGCGTGGTAAGGTGAAGCTTGTCTATTCCTCCCTCAAGGAATCCGATGCTGCCATTCTCGGAGCCTCGGCTCTCGCCTGGTAAGGATGCCATCCAAGGAATATATTGAAATAAGGGGGGCAAAGGCGCACAACCTCAAAGGAGTCAATCTGGATATTCCCAGGGACTCCTTTGTCGTTGTGACCGGACTCAGCGGCAGCGGCAAGTCCTCCCTCGCCTTTGACACCGTCTATGCTGAAGGCCAGCGGCGGTACATGGACACCCTTTCCACCTATGCCAAGCATTTCATGGGTGTGCTTGAGAAGCCGGAAGTGGAAAGCATCGAAGGTCTCAGTCCGATCATTGCCATCGAGCAGAAGACCACCGGCAACAACCCTCGCTCCACGGTAGGAACCATAACGGAGATATTCGACTTCCTGAGGCTCCTCTATGCAAGGGCATCGAGGGCATATTCCCCTGTGACTGGAAAGGAGATGGTCCGCTATACCGACGAACAGATAGTGGACCTCATAATGGAGGGCTACAAGGGCCGGAAGTGTTATCTTCTTGCTCCACTGGTGCGTGGCCGTAAAGGTCATTACAGGGAACTCTTCGACCAGTTGAGGAGGCGCGGCTATACGGAGGTCAGGATTGACGGCGAGATCCGTAACCTCAGCGAAGTGGAAGCCCTGGACCGTTACAAGGGCCATTTCATAGAACTGGTGGTGGATAAGCTCAAACCTTCGGAAGGGGACCAGAAGCGGATCCGGGATTCCGTGATGACTGCCCTGAACCTGGGTAAGGGATCGGTGGCAATGCTGGAATCCGGTTCCGACAAACTGGAGCATTTTTCCAAGCATCTAGTAGACCCGGATTCGGGCCTTTCTTTGCAGGAACCGGCGCCCCACTCTTTCTCGTTCAATTCCCCTGAGGGGTACTGTCCTCACTGCAAAGGCCTGGGAATGATAGTGGATGTGAATATCGACTCAATCATTCCTGACAAGAACGTTTCGATTGCTGACGGGGGAATCATACCTCTTGGGAAGGTCAGGGAGACCAGGAAATTCGATGTCATCCGCTCGATTGCCAGAAAGTACGGCTTCTCACTGTACGATCCTATCGCGACGATTCCGGACGAAGCCCTCTCCCACATCATATTCGGAAGCGACGAGTTGTTCAGGGTAGGGGAAGGGAATCTTTCGGAAATGGTCTCTTTCGGAGGAATCGTGGATGACATCGACGAGAAGGTCGAATGCCCAGTATGCCATGGAACCCGCCTGAATGAGAACACCCGCTGCTTCAAGATTGACGGCAAGACCATTTCGGAGGTCGCTTCAATGGAGATGACGGAACTGGAAGATTGGTTCAAGACCCTTCCTTCCAAGCTTAACGCCAGGGAGAAAAACATAGCCAGGGATATCCTCAAGGAACTTGGTGACAGGGTCCGTTTCATGCTGAACGTGGGGCTGGACTATCTTTCCCTGGACCGTCCGACTTCCTCCCTGTCGGGTGGAGAGAGCCAGCGTATCAGGCTGGCTACGCAGATCGGATCCAAGCTGGTCAACGTGCTTTATATCCTGGACGAACCGTCCATCGGCCTTCATCAGAGAGACAACCGGAAATTGATCTCTTCGTTGAAGGATCTCCGGGACGAGGGCAATTCCGTGATGGTGGTCGAACACGACCTGGAGACGATGATGAGCGCCGACTGGCTCGTGGATGTCGGCCCCGGTGCCGGAGAAGAAGGGGGAAAGATCTGCCTGAGCGCACCTTTGAAGGCCTTGCTGAAATACGACATAGAATCCAGGAAGATCCCTGTCGGAGTGGGAAAGGATGAAAGGAAGCACTGCATATTCGGAGAATCCTTGACTTTGGACTACCTGCAGGGTCGGAAAACCATCCCTTTGCCTTCCGTCCGTCGTCCGGGGAACGGGCTGACTTTGGGAATACGCGGGGCAAGGGGCAACAACCTCAAGAATCTCGATGTGGATTTCCCTCTCGGCTGCTTCATCGGAGTTGCCGGGGTCAGTGGCAGCGGTAAGTCTTCGCTTGTGAACGAGACTCTGATGCCGGTGCTGAAGAACAAGTTCTACCGGTCCAAACTCCGTCCTCTTCCTTATGATTCCGTGGTTGGCACCGAAAATATCGACAAACTTATAGAAATAGACCAGAGCCCGATCGGAAGGTCTCCGCGCTCGAATCCGGCCACTTTCACGGGTGTGTTCAATGACATCAGGAACCTCTTCGAGGACACTCCTGACGCCAAGGTCCGTGGTTTCAAGGCGGGGAGATTCTCCTTCAACGTGCCGGGGGGAAGGTGCGAGGCTTGCAACGGTGCCGGAATAAAGGTTATCGAGATGAATTTCCTGCCTTCGGTCCACGTGGCCTGCGACGAGTGCCGCGGACGCAGGTACAAGGAAGACACTCTCGCCGTACACTACAAGGGCAAGAACATCAACGATGTCCTGGAGATGCCGATCAGCGAGGCATACGAGTTCTTCAAGCCGATCCCAAAGATCGCCCAGAAACTCAAGGCCCTGGTGGATGTCGGACTCGGATATGTCCATCTCGGTCAGTCGGCTGTGACCTTGTCCGGAGGAGAGTCCCAGAGGATGAAACTGGCTGCGGAGTTGTTCCGCAAGGCTACCGGCAACACCCTGTACATCCTGGACGAACCGACCACAGGACTGCATTTCGAAGACATCAAGATACTCCTCGGAGTGTTGCAGCAATTGGTTGACCAGGGCAATACCGTGATCATCATAGAGCACAACCTTGACATCCTGAAGAGTGTGGACTATATATTCGACATGGGCCCGGAAGGTGGTTCCAAGGGAGGCCGGATAGTGGCCCAGGGCACTCCTGAACAACTTGCTTCGAACCCTGACTCGGTTACCGGACCTTACCTCAAGGACGTGCTTTGATTTGCCGAATCAATTCAGTAAATTTGTGGAAATGCACGAGATTAACATAAAGACTTTCTGCTTCAATCCCTTCCGCGAGAACACGTATCTTATGTGGAATCATGAAGGAGAGTGCGTTATCGTGGACCCGAGTCCGTACACCGAGGATGAGAAGGAAAGCCTTTTCTTGTACATTTCCTGTAATAAACTGAAACCGAAGGAGGTCTGGCTCACCCACGGTCACTTCGACCACGTGTTCGGAGTGGCGGAAGTCTCCAGGAAATTCGACACCCCGGTCAGGATGCATCCGGATGACAAGGTCATCCTGGAGAATAACCACATATTCGCGGGAGGTGTCCTGCTGAAGGCTCCTGACTGTTCTTTCGATACTGTGGACTTGGTTGATGGGGAAGAACTGGAAGCCCTTCCGGATTCTGTCTTCAAGGTAATATGGACTCCGGGGCATACTCCCGGCAGCGTATGCCTGGTTGATTTTACTGACAAGGTCATGCTTTCCGGAGATACTCTGTTCGCCGGTTCAATCGGGCGTACGGACCATCTGGGAGGGGATTATGACAAGGAGATCTTGAGTATAATGGACAAACTGATGGGGCTGCCGGGGGACATTGACGTACTCCCAGGACACGGAGGAAAGACTTCCATCTCCGATGAGCGCACCCACAATCCATTCCTCCAGCCTTTCAACGAGCCGGAGGAAGACTTTCTGGACCAAGGAATAGAAATACACGGATAGATGCATATAGGAATAGCAGGAAACATAGGCTGCGGCAAGACAACGCTGACCCGGATGCTGGCGAACCATTACGGATGGACGCCGAAATTCGAGTCGGTGACTTACAACCCGTACCTCGAGGACTATTACAAGGACATCCCGAGGTGGTCGTACAATCTTGAGACCTATTTCCTGGCGCAGAGGTTCAAGGATGTCCTGGCCATCTCGAAGAGCAAGGACGTGATCATCCAGGACAGGACCCTCTTCGAGGGTGTGTACATATTCGTGGCTAACAACTATGCCATGGGCAATCTTTCGAAAAGGGACTACGAGACCTATATGGACCTTTTCGAAGTCATGTCCTCGATGGCCGGGCAGCCGGACTTGCTCATCTATCTCAAATGCTCCATCCCACACCTTGTGGCGCAGATTCAGAAGAGGGGCAGGGACTATGAGCAGAGCATCGGCCTGGACTGCCTTGCCGGACTCAACCAGCGTTACGACAAATGGATTTCCGAATACAAGGGCAGGGTGCTGACGATCGAGAAGGACAACCTCGATTTCGAGAACCGTCCGGAGGATTTCGCCATCATCACCGACAAGATCGACGCTGAACTCTACGGCCTTTTCCCAATTGAAGACAATATAAAATAACATACGATCATGCATATAGCTATAGCTGGTAACATAGGCAGTGGCAAGACCACCCTTACGAAGATGCTGGCCGCCCATTACGGGTGGAGTCCGAAATTCGAATCGGTCGATTTCAACCCCTATCTTTCCGATTTCTATGCTGACATGGAAAGATGGTCCTTCAATCTTCAAATCTATTTCCTTAACAAGAGGTTCAAGGACGTTGTGGAGATTTCGCGCTGCGACGACATCATAATCCAGGACCGCACCATTTATGAGGATGCCAGGATATTCGCCCCTAACCTCCACGCGATGGGCCTGATGAGCACCCGTGATTTCGAAAATTACTCGGATCTCTTCGACCTGATGATGTCGCTGGTCAGCAAGCCGGACCTGCTCATCTACCTGCGCTCTTCGATTCCGAACCTGGTCGCCCAGATCCAGAAGAGGGGCAGGGAATATGAGAGCAGCATCAGGATCGACTACCTCACCGGCCTTAACAAGCGCTATGAGGATTGGATCAAGGAATATGACGGTCACCTCCTCATCGTGGACGTGGACAAGATCAAGTTCGAGAATCGTCCCGAGGATTTCCAGACAATTACCGACAAGATAGATGCCGAACTCTTCGGCCTTTTCCCTGAAGTGAAACACATTGATGAATAAGTTTTGTTCTTTGTTGGCCGTGCTTGCATCATGTGCGGCATTTTGCGCCTGTGGAGGCTCCGAGAACAAGGAAAATCCGAATCCTGGGCCTGGAATCGATCCGGTTCCGGAGGTGTCTTTCGCCCGCGGGGCAGACATCGGTTGGGTCTCCGAAATGGAAAAAGGCAGAATGACGTTCTCCGACTCCAAGGGAGGAAGCGAGATATTCTCAGTCCTTAAGAATATAGGCATGAATGCCGTCAGGCTTCGTGTCTGGGTCAATCCGCTCGATGCCAACGGCTGGAGCGGCAAGGACGACGTCGTGGCCATGGCGAAGAGGGCTGCCATAGCCGGAATGGCCGTGATGATCGACTTCCATTACAGCGATTTCTTCGCCGACCCAAGCTACCAGGAGATCCCTTCCGCTTGGACCGGGAAGACAGCCATGGACTTGACCGACAATGTCGCCTCTCATACTACGGAAGTCCTTACTGCCTTGAAGGATGCCGGGGTTACGCCTCAGTGGATACAGATCGGCAACGAGACCAGGAACGGAATGCTCTGGCCTGCCGGGCAACTCTGGACTTCATCGGGTGACATCGCGAATGGATGGAACAATTTCGAGGCCCTTTACATGGCTGGATACAATGCAGCCAAGGCTGTGTTCTCCAGCGCAGCGGTCATGCCTCACTTGAATCATGCTTATGAGGACAACGAATGGTGGTTCACAAAGCTGAAGGCTGCCGGAGGCAAGTTCGACATGATAGCCCTTTCGCACTATCCGATGAGTGACGGCACCGGTGGCTGGTCTTCTCTGAACACTTCCGCTGTCTCAAACATAAAGAAACTCGCGGCAAAGTTCGGTGTGAAAGTTATGGTGGCTGAATTCGGAGTAAAGCAGAAGGATTCCCAGGCCGGTCAGTGCGCAACAGACTTCATGACTTCCGTGAAGGCTCTGGGCTCAGGTGTTTGTGCAGGTGTTTTCTATTGGGAGCCTGAAGTTGACGGGACCTGGAAGCCGGCGGTATATTCCAAATCCGTTAAGAAGCATGGCAAGAACGAGGAGTGGAATGCCTACGACATGGGTGCCTTTACCCGCTCCGGCTCCACCTTCTCCCCGAACTCCACTATCCTCTCCGCCTTCGCAGAATAGTTCCTTTCTTTCCGTCGGTACCTCCAACAAGGCACGGCTGCTTTGTCTTCCTGAGTGCCACTAATACTGTGGTCAAATATAGAAGAATACTATAAATAATTATATACTATCCTTTAGAAAGTGAACCCGTAGCGAAGTGTAAAGGCTGGGGTCAAGACGTTTTCCACCTTCATTATGTTATGTAAGGAGACGGATGTGGTTGTAATATGTTCTGTATTAATGGAGCTCTGCTGTAACAGAATGCCTAATGAAAGGGAACTTCTCCGACTGATACAGTAACCGATATGAGGTTCGGCAAAGAAGCCGCTGTAATGGCAGGTATCCATTTCCCCTCCCGGGAACACGTCTTTTTCATAACCAGCCATGAGGCCGATTGAATACCCGAGATCCAAATCGGCAAATAATCTATCTTTCCCATATCCAAAACGAAAGAATAAAGGAATGTCTATTTCGTTACAGTATGACCTGCTGCCTATCCCATCTCTATCGATGAAGCGGTAACACGGCTTGGATAATTGTGCCCCTCCTCCTACACCCATATTGATGCCATTCCCTAAATCATATTGGACGATGAATTCGGGTGCTATAGTATATTTAGGACCATTAGTGACTCCGACACCAGCCATCATCTCCAGTGAATAGGAAACTCGGTTTTGGGCCAGAAGGATAAATGAAGGAAGGCAAAACAAGATAATCAGAAAAAACTTTTTCATAAGCATTGGCAATATATAAACTAAATCCGATACCTGGAAGAATCTTGCATCGCAAATTTATTCAATTATTTAATTAGGGACCGTCGTAAATTGTTGAAAACTTTATAATAAATTGATTGGTAAATTGTTGGATATTTTGTATCT
Source organism: Candidatus Cryptobacteroides sp. (assembly GCA_045224215.1). GTDB lineage: Bacteria > Bacteroidota > Bacteroidia > Bacteroidales > UBA932 > Cryptobacteroides. Next base: position 23,678 of record JBGVAE010000065.1, read on the forward strand.
TAGATATCGGAATGAAAAATTCCGCAGAAAATGCTTATCTTGTAGTCAGAACCCTGCAAATTTTTGAAGCAAAATGTTAGGCAAAACACC
>JBGVAE010000066.1:0-2328 GCA_045224215.1 Candidatus Cryptobacteroides sp.
AAAATGTATATACCTTTGTTAAAACTCACAAAACATTGCGCAATGAAAAAGTTCTTTCTCCTTATTCCGTTATGCCTGATGCTTGCATCCTGCAACCAGTCCGGCAGCAAGAACAAAGTCAAGATCCTTGCCCACAGAGGTCTCTGCAGTTCAGGGACTGAGTTTGTAACTGACGAGAACACCCTCGATGCCCTGAGACGGGCCCAGGAAGCCGGAGTCGACGGCTGCGAATTCGACGTGCACATGACCGCCGACGGGCAGCTTGTCATCCGCCACGATGCCAAGATTGAAGGGAAACTGAACTGCCAGAAGAGCACGTTCGACGAGATACGGGCCTACAGACTGCCTTTCGGCAACCAGATTCCGACCCTGCATGAATGGTTGGAACAGGCCAAGAAAACCCCTGAAATCCCGCAGATGCTTGAAATCAAGGCTCATCCAACCGCCGAAATAGAAAAAGAAGTGGTCACGAAATGCCTCGAGGAAGTGAGGGCAATGGACATGATGGACCAGGTATATTTCCTGTCTTTCAAAACGGAGACATGCGACGAAGTGCTCCGCCAGGAACCTGGTGCCAAAGTAATCCTGAATTCATCCAGCCTCCACAATTCGATGCCGCCGAAGGAAGTCAAGGAGCATGGCTACGCCGCCATCTCCTACAACATCAACGTCATCCTCAACCACACACCGTGGATAAAGGAATTCCAGGACCTTGGAATAGAGACCTTCTTCTGGATGGTCGACGACCCTTATTTAAGGAAAATCGCAGAAGAATGGGGCTTCGACTGGGTCACCACAGACTTCTACGATGTGATAAAGTATTGAGACAATAAGGTCTGACAAATGAAGATAGGATCCAGATTACTATTGATGGGAATAGTTGCGGCTTTCTGCTTTTCCGGCCCTATTCCTGTCAACGCTTTCCCAAAAAGAAGCCAAACGTTATCCAAGCGACAGATAGAGAAGAAAATCCTTGGCTATATGGAAGAATGCCGTACGGTGGGAATGTCTGTGGTAATCGTCAAGGGTGACAAGACCATTTACCAGGAAGCCTTCGGATACAGGGACCTGGAGTCGAAGGACCCTCTCGACATCAACGACATCTTCCGCATCGCATCCATCTCCAAGTCATTTTCGGGAGTCTCGATCATGCAGCTCGTGGAGGCGGGCAAAATGAGCCTCGAAGATGACGTGAACCAGTACTTGGACTTCTCTCTCCGAAACCCGAAGTACCCTGAAATCCCCATCACCGTCAAGATGCTGCTCTCCCATACTTCGAGTATGATAGACCGGCATGGAGCCCCTTGGTACAGGGACGACAAGTATGTGAATCCGGCAAAGACATCGGCCGACACCATTGCGATGTGTTTCGCCGACTGGGCCCCCGGACAGGGTTACAAGTACTGCAACCGTGCCATAAACCTGATCGGGATGATCATAGAAAAGGTCTCCGGAGAGAGGTTCGACAACTATGTACTGAACCATATCCTTCGTCCCATCGGGGCAGACAACGCCGGATTCAACCTCGACAGCCTTGACAGATCCACCTTCACGACGCTATATAACTACAACGCAAAGAAAGACACGCTTGAGAAAGCTCCGGGGTATGTACCTACAAACGAACCCAAGTTGTCCGACGGTACCTACCAGATAGGCATCGACGGATGCTACTGGTCACCGACCGGCGGATTGAAGATATCAGCTCCGGATCTTGCCAAATGGATGAAGACGCTGCAGGACGGCGGCGTTGCTCCCAACGGCAACCGCATACTGTCAGAAACCGGGACAAAGAAGCTCCTTACCCCTGTAACCCCAGCAGATCCCGTCAGATACTATTGCCTCACCACGCGGACCGAGCCCCTTTTCATCGACGGCAAGGTGCTCAAGGGGCACTCGGGCAGCGCCCACGGCCTCAAAAGCTGCATGTTCTTCGACCCTGAATCCGACTGGGGTTTTGTGGTCCTCTGCTCGAGTACCAAGCCCGAGCAAGTCAATTCGTTGAGCAAGATATACTACGAAACGGTCAATCTGCTTTACCAGCAGTACCGTGACGTTCTGGAGAAATAATCTAATCGGACCGTTTGACAACGGCAGAAACCATCTGGTTCAATTGATCAAGCGGTTCGTGGAGAAGAAACTGCCTGTGATAACCACAGGCGGTTACGATACTGAATTTAGCTACTGTCGCCAATCATCTACAACATATAACTCCCCTTTGTAAGTGAAGCAGATTTTGCTTTTCTTACCGGTGAGATAGAGGAACATCTTCTGCCCAGTTTTTGTGTTCTTGAAGTGGCCATAGTTGATTCTGCCAAGGCTCATGCCGTT
>JBGVAE010000067.1:0-13631 GCA_045224215.1 Candidatus Cryptobacteroides sp.
GGTTCCTTGATGGTGAAAGCTGTGGTCTCACCTTCGACAGGCTCGCTGGTGAGTTCGGTGTCTAGGTTCGTGACTTTGAAATAATACTTGGTGCCTGGTTCAAGGCCAGGGAAGCTGAAGCATGGCTGGATGTTGTTGAAGACCTTCTTGGTCGTCGTGACCACGTCGGTCTCGTTGCCCTTGAAGGTCCACGCAACGACCAGGTTGCTGCAGGCTGCGTCCTTGTAGAGCTGGATGCGGACATTCAGGTTCCTGTCGGACTCGACATCCTCGAAATTATAGTTCGACCAGGAGAATACAAGGGTTGAAGATGAAGCGAAGGTGAGTTTGGCGGTAGGAGCCTCTTCCTTGACTGCACCCCTGCCGACTTCATAGAGGTTCTTCTCTCCTTCCTGCGCCCTCATCCACTCGGAGTAAGCGGTGCGGCCGTCGGACAGCTGGTAAGCGGCCCTTGCCCAGACCGTGTACCTGTTCTTGTTGGTCAGGTTCAGGAACTCGGTGCCGGAAGAAGAGATGCTCTCATAGTTCGTGTATGAAGGAAGGGTGCTCTTCTTGTTGACGATCTTGACGATCACCTCGGAGGCATTGGCAGCCTTGGCAGAATGTGCGTCGAAATTGAACCACATGCTCTCGTCCGTCGAAAGGGAAGCATCGTAGCCGCAAGTGTCGACCGTAGGCAGGGACGCGTCTACCATACCGAAGCCTACTTCGTGATAGACAGGCTCTCCGTTAAGGGAGATGTAAGTCCATTCCGAGTATTTGGATCTCTTGTAGTTGGCCCTTACCCTGATGAGATATTTGTTGAATGCTGAGAGACCGCCGAACATGGCAACGTCGTGCACCTCGGCGGTGGATTGCAGTGTTTTTGAAGTCGAGCTGTCATAGTTGTCGCCCTGGTCCGGGTCCGTGAGCAGCTGAACCGTATAACTGGTAGCGCCGGCCGCATCTGAAGCGGAAGCGTCCCAATAGACAGTCATTGATGTTGCGGAAGAGTTGTCCCCATCATATGTGAGGTCCCTCGGAGCTGGCAGGTTCGGATCGATACCTGTCTCAACCTCTTCCTGCTGGCAGGAGTATGCGCTCATTGCTACTGCCGCCGTGAGGATCGCCGCAAGGATTCTTTTTAGTTTCATATTGGTCTAATTAATTTTCTTGTAATACAATAGAATCAAAGTCAAGATTCTTGATTTCTCTCGGACCTTAACTTATACGATTGCCGGAATCCTTGTTGGGGGATGGTAAGTGGACTTGCGACAACAAATATATGAAGAAATTTATTAAAACGATTACAACGAAACGAAAAAAGTGCTAATTTTGTGTAGAAAACGGACTGTCACCTACCCCCCTTATAGGGCTGTACTATGGCTTTCCATGAAGTGTACATAATTACAAACTAAATACAAATAATTTATTATTAACAATTTAAAAAACGTATCAATAGGAAAAAGTAAATTTTTTTAACCCATTAATCACCTTGACTATGCGATGATCGGGAGCGGACTTGCAAACGCCAATTAGCTCTTAGGAGCAGATCATTATCAAAAAAGGTTACTTTAATGGAAATTAAATTCAAACGCACACTATCGTGCCTTGTGGTCCTGCTCGCGTACATCTTGATACCGGCAAGCCTCATGGCACAGACAGTAAATGTCTCTGGTGTCGTTACGGACGCCAAGACAAACGAACCTGTCGTCGGAGCTGCCCTCATGGTGAAAGGAACCACCAGGGGAACGTCTTCCAATGACGACGGTAGCTACAGTCTCCGCGCAGCCAAGGGCGATGTCATCGTCTGCCAGTTCTTCGGTTACAAGACGGTCGAAGCAACGGTCGGGACGGGCAATGTCCTTAATTTCGCACTCCAGGAAGACACACAGACCCTCGACCAGTCGGTCGTCGTTGGTTACGGTACCCTCAAGAAGACCCAGCTGGTAGGTTCCGTCGAGAACCTCGAGGGAGAAAAGCTCACCGATCGTTCCAACGTCAACGTGGCTCGTTCCCTCCAGGGACAGATCGCCGGTCTGAACATCGTGCAGACCGACGGTAAGGTAAGCCACTCGGGTAACGTCTATATCCGAACCAACAACCATACCTACCTGACCCGTGCATCCATGACCGATGGTGGTGGTTCCGCCCATACTATCGGACAGGGAGGAGGCGGAGCCCTCGTCCTCATCGATGGTGTCGAGGGAAGCCTTGCCAATGTCAACCCTAGCGATATCGAGACGGTCGCCGTACTGAAGGATGCTTCTTCCGCATCTATCTATGGTGCGAAGGCATACAACGGTGTCATCCTCGTCACCACGAAGGATGCCAAGAGCGACAAGTTCACTATCACCTATAACGGGGCATATTCCTACAACGACAGGGCTATCAAGTGGGAGGACAACATCATCACCGATCCTGTTACCTGGACCGAGATGTTCTATCAGTTCGTGGCAGGTGACAAGATGACTCCTACCGCTGCCGGTAACGCACCTTCAACGGTCAATACCTTCACCATCGGTTCCGATTACCTGGAGAGGCTGAAGGCTCGTCGCGAGGCTGGCAACTATGACGTCTACGACACCTACAACGGTGCATATGCCTACTACGGTGAAACGAACTGGCTGAAGCTGTTCTACAAGCCTAACACGACTTCGCAGACCCATGACATCAGCGTAAGGGGCTCTTCCAAGAAGCTCAGCTATGCCATCACAGGCCGTTACTTCACACAGGAAGGTATCTACAAGGTCGGAGACGATGACTACGACCAGTTCAACATCAGGGCCAAGGGTACCTTGAGGGTAACAGACTGGCTGTCATTCGACAACAATACTTCGGTATTCCATACCAACCAGCAGCAGTCCATGTTCACCACAGGTTCCATCCTCGGTAAGCAGATCGAGCAGCACGGACAGCCTATCCTCGTCCCTTACAATGAGAACGGAACTTACACCCTCGCTGCCGCGAAGACAGGTTACGCTTCATTTACTGACGGCAATACCGGTCAGATTGAGGAGAATCTCACCCTCGTCACAACGACAGGTGTGAACATCTCACTCATCAAGGATGTCCTCAAGTTCCGCGGGGACTATTCTTTCAAGGCTATCCGCAGGGAAAGAGAGCGCTACCGCGCGCCTCTGACTTTCTGGCTCAGTGACAATTCATTCACCGAGTATGTCCCTCAGGCCAATTCATACAAGTCCCGCTGGACTTATGATACTAACTATCAGACGGCCAATGCCTACTTCACCTTCACTCCTAAGCTTGGTGAGAACCATGAACTCAACGTGGTTGTCGGTGGAAACATGGAAGATTACCAGTACAACCGCTTCTACATCCAGAGGAAGGGAATGCTCATCCCTGACAAGTGGCAGAGCTATGAGCTGTTCGACGGAATCGATTATTCCATCGAGCAGAACGACAGCAGCTACGGTGTGCTCGGCTTGTTCGGTCGTTTGAACTACACCCTCCTCAGGAGGTATATCATCGAAGTGGCAGCCCGTTACGACGGAAGCTCCAAGTTCCCTGAGACCCAGAAGTGGGGATTCTTCCCGTCAGCTTCCGTGGGTTGGAGGATCTCCGAGGAGCCGTTCATGAAATGGTCCAAGAGCTGGCTTGACAACTTCAAGGTCCGCGCAAACATCGGTTCCCTGGGTAACGGTACCGTTTCTCCATACACCTACCTCGAGACCATCGGAGTCGACAAGACCGGTGTGATCTTCGACGGCCAGAAGAACAACTACACCACCGTTCCTTCTCCAGTTCCTGCAGGCCTGACCTGGGAGACCGTAACCACCTATGACGTAGGTGTTGACATCGACATGCTCCGCAGCCGCCTGTCATTCTCCGGAGACCTCTTCAAGAAGGTTTCCGAGAACGTGATCACTTCCGGCCCGCAGCTTCCTGACGTTTACGGTGCTTCCGCTCCTAAGGGCAACTATGCCAGCTACAAGGATCTCGGCTGGGAGGCCACCCTCTCATGGCGCGATGCCTTCAAGCTCGGCGGAAAGGATTTCAACTACAGCATCAAGGGTAGCGTTTGGGACACCAGGACCATCATTATCGACTACACCAACCTTGACGGTAACCTGTTCAACCTCTATTCCGGAAAGCACCTCGGTGAAATCTGGGGTTTCCGCACCGACGGAATATTCCGTGACAATGTCGAGGCCAACAACTGGGCTACCGACACCTACCATAAGAACGGATCCAACTTCCGCGAGTATGCCGGTGACCTCAAGTTCATCGACATCGACGGAGACGGTGACATCAACTACGGAAAGGGTAACCTTGAAGACCACGGAGACATCGAGGTCATCGGTAACGAGACACCTCGATATCAGTTCGGTCTCAACCTCGATTTCAACTGGAACGGATTCGGCGTGAACGTATTCTTCCAGGGAGTCGGAAAGCGTGACTGGTATCCTACCGTCGAGACCGGTTTCTTCTGGGGACCTTACAACAGGCAGTACAGCCCTTACCTGATGCATACTATGTATGACAGGATGGCCCGTGTCGATTTCAGCACTGAGAACTGGGTGGTCACCAACTACGATGACAACCCTTACTGGACCCGTCCTGTGGCATATGCCGCGAACCGTAACGTCGGTCCTCTCACCTGGCAGAACGACCACTACCTCCAGAACGCCGCATACGTTCGTCTGAAGACCTTGAACATCAACTACACCCTTCCGAAGAAACTCACGAGGAAGGTCAAGCTCGAGGCTGTCAAGTTCTATGTCAACATGGAGAACCTCTGGACTTGGTCACCTATGTTCAAGTACACTGACATGTTCGACCCTGAGGGTATCGGAATCGGTGATACCGACTTCGACAGTGGTTCCCTCACCGGTAGCAACTATGGACTTAGCGGTGTCGGTGAAGGATACGGATATCCTATGATGAAGACCTTCACCTTCGGTGTCAACATTACTTTATAATTCAGATGAATATGAAAAACATTAAATATGCGATAATTGCCGCAGCGGCGCTGTTGCTTGCAACGTCCTGCGAGGATTTCCTCACCAGGGAACCGATCAACAAATTCGCAGGTCCTACATACTTCGAGAACGAAAGCCAGCTGAAGATGTATTGCGATGGTATGATCAATTCCTGGCTGCCGGACAATACTGATATCGGCAATAACGGTAACGATGTCTACACCGACCTGATCGCTTCCAAGACATGTACCGACTTCTACAACCCTGGCATCTGGAACAATGTCAAGCAGGGAGGATGGTCCTGGTCAGCTATCAGAAGGGTCAACTACATGCTGGACAACATGGAGAGGGCCAAGGGCAACGTCGATGAGAAGACCTACAACCATTACGAAGGTGTAGCCAGGTTCTGGAGGGCATATACTTATTTCTCCAGGATCCGTACGTTCTCCGATGTTCCTTGGCTCGAGCATGTAGTCGAGGCTGAGGATACCCTCACCCTTTTCGGGAAGCGTGACGACAGGGAATTCGTATTCCACAAGGTGGTCGAAGACCTTGAATTCGCGACTGCGAACTGCTCCGCCGATTCCAAGTTCCACACCAACGGCCGTATCTACATCGACAAGTACGTGGTGCTTGCATTTGCATCCAGGTTCATGCTCTATGAGGGTACATACAGGAAGAACCACAGCGTCAACCCTGCAACCAACAACCCTTGGAACAACCAGTACGAGAGTGCCGACGACCTCCTCCGCCTGGCAGCCAAATATGCCAAGGAAATAATCGATTCCAAGGCATTCACACTGCATCCAAATTATAAGGAACTCTTCCTGAGTGAGAGCCTTCAGACCGACGAGACCATCTGGGGAAGGACCTACAGTGAAGAGCTCGGTGCAAGGCATGAGTTGACAAGGTACTACAATTCTTCCACCCTCGGACAGCAGGGCTCTGGAACCAAGTTCCTTGTCCGCCAGTTCCTCAAGACCGACGGCACTCCTGTCCTTACGGGTGACCAGACAATCAATGAGGAGTTCACCGACAGGGACGCTCGTCTCGCAGCTACCGTCCTTGGACCTGGAAGGAAGATCCACAAACTCTCAGGCGAATACTCCGACCAGAACATCAACTTTACTTTCTGCAAGACCGGATACATGCTCGTGAAGTGGTGCATTCCTGACGAGAACAACTTCCAGAACTCGATCGACAACAACTCGCTTCCTATCCTCCGTTATGCTGAGGTGCTCCTCAACTATGCCGAGGCCATGAAGGAACTGGGCCAGTTCAACGAGGATATCTGGAACCAGACCATCGGTCTGCTCCGGGAAAGGGCAGGTGTCAAGAACATCTATCCTGGAAGCGCCGAATATGTTCCGGATCCATGGCTCAGGAGCTATTACACCGAGGATGTGGCCTATTCTCCTAACCTTGATGACATCGACCTCGAGATCCGTCGTGAAAGGGTCACAGAGCTCACCCTCGAGGGTGGACTCCGTACCACCGACCTTTATCGCTGGAATCAGGCCGACCTCATCGAGAGGCGTTACAACCATCAGGGCTGGCCGGGTATCTGGGTGACCGCAGACGAAGCCAAGAACGGCTTCGAATTCTCCGGGACCACCTACAAGTTCACCGGTACCGCCAATAAGGAGAACATCTATCCTATTTCCGATACCAATGACCTGAACTGGACTCTCGAGCCTTCAGGCCCTGGTTTCCTGCTTGTTTACAATTACAAGCTCGAATGGAAGGAAAGGATGTATGTCAGGCCTATCCCTCAGTCCGCAATCAACCTTAATAAGAATCTTGGACAGAATTACGGATGGTAAAACAATCTAGACTTCTATTACGCATGATGGCTCTGGCGGTCATTCTTACAATGGCCGCCTGCCATCCTACCGATCCCGACACTCCTGAAGGAGGTGGCGACGATCCTGTCACTCCTGTTCCTCCTTCAACGGAAGATGTTGTCGTGAACGGAACTACGATCCAGTCGGGCAACAATGCCTATGGTTTGATTTCCGATGCCACGACGGGGAAGGGGATTCCGGATGTCCCGGTGACCGACGGTTATATTTTCACCACGACCGATGCCAACGGTGTGTACCAATTCAATGCGAACAGGCTGGCCAGGAAGATCTACTATACAACTCCTGCTGACTACAAGATCGCGCTCAATTCAACGACCGGTTTGCCTCAGTTCTTCAACGAAGGCACCTTCGTGGCTTCCAAGAAAACCCGCTACGATTTCAAGCTTGAGCCGCTTCCTGCAAAGGAGACCAAGTACACGATGGTAATGATCGGCGATCCGCAGTGCAAGACTGACAGTGATGTTTCCAGATGGAATACAGAGACCATCAAGGACCTTCACTCCACCTTGGACGGGATGAGCAACGTCTATGCGATGACCCTTGGTGACATAACGTTCGACAACACTGTACAGTGGGATCCTATGGACCAATCAATGAGGAACTTCAAGCTTGCGAACGGCAGCATCATGCCTTTCTTCAACTGCATCGGGAACCATGACCACGATGCAGCCAAGAGCGAGTTCTATTATGCTCAGGACAACTTCATCAACCATTTCGGTCCGACGGATTATTCATTCGACCGCAACGGCCTGCATGTCATCGTGATGGACAACGTGTACGGCCTCAAATCGACCGGCTCTACCTGGAATTATGCGGCCGGCTTTACCGCAGCCCAGCTCAAGTGGCTGAAGCAGGACATCAACCTGGTCAAGGATAAGGCTCAGAAGACCGTGTTCATATGTTGCCATATTCCTTTCCGTGCCGGAGGTTCCAACGACACCGGATCCAGCGTCAACTTGGACAAGAATTATTCCGAGGTCCTCAACCTGCTGGCAGGTTTCAAGGAGGCTCACATAATGATCGGTCATACCCATTACAACCAGAACTATGTCCATACGGTGAAGGCTGCAGGCGGGCTCCCGATCTATGAGCATATCCACGGTGCTGCCTGCGGTGCATGGTGGGCTTCGAATTCCAACGTTACCGGCGCCCCGAATGGCTATACCGTCTATACCGTCGAGAACGGAAGTGTGACCGACTGGTATATAAAGGGCACCAAGAGGGACAAGGATTTCCAGATGCGTGTCTATGACGGGAACGACATCTACGATGGCTCGAAGGGCTACAAGCTCAACTGGTACACGGCATCGCAGAAAGCCGGTTCGGCGAGTATCACCGTCAAGGGCAATGCTGCCTTGAGATACTGCTTCGTGGCTGAGGTGTTCGATGACGACGACACCTACTGGAAGGTCGAACTCTACCAGAACGGTAAGAAGGTCGGTGACTTCAAGCGCCTGGCCAACGGATCTTGCTGCAACGTGGCTGCTGCCTGTTACTATTTCAACGAGAAGGGCAAGAATACGGATACGTGGTCCAGTAAAACTGCAAGCCACTATTGGTATTACAGGCCGACATCCGACGACCCGACTTCCGAGACAGGCTGGACCGTGCGTGCGACCCAGGTCATTCCGACCAGCGGGATTGAGCATGTCTATGAGTGCAACAACCTGACGAAGGTGGCCGCAACGGCCTTCTAGCCTGCTGCGAAACCATATAACGATAAGAGGCTGGCCCCTATGGGCCAGCCTTTTTATGTGCTTCAGGGGCTTTTATTCTATCGTCCTGGTGAGGACTTCGAAGACAGTGTCTCCGTCAACGGTGGCCTTGCGGGTTATCCAGCGTCCGAGGGAGTCGAAGGTGTATTCGTAGGTGTAGACCGTGGCGACGCCCTCTGGCTCATCTTTTTCGCTTGGAATCAAGTCTCCTTTAGAACTGACGAAAACGTCTTCGCTGCTGACCGGAAGACCGTTGCCGTCATACTTTATGACGATATCGATCAGGTCGGTGTTGATGGAGGAAGGCTTGTCGGGGGAGAGGTAGATGTATTTTGACTTTCCCACCAACTCTCCTTCAGCATCGGTTACGGTCTCTTCCCTTACCTTGCCTTTGTGTGACCATTTGCTCTTGCTGACTGTCTGCAGTTCACCTTCCTGGAAGAATTCAGTCTTTACGATGCGCTTCCCGTCGTTGGAATGGATCCATGTCTGGCTGTCCTGGTTGTTCATCCCGTAAAGGGTGCATTTGCTGATGAACTTACCGTCGTATTCATAGTGATAGCGTCCTGTGGAGGAACTGTCCCTGTCCAGGAGGATGATCTGGGCCAAACGTCCTTCGGAATCATATTCGTAAACTTCGATGTTCATCGTGCTCCCCTCGGTGTACAGTGTCCGGAGCATGGTCAGATTCCCTGTGGAGTCAAAGTGAGCTACGTAGTTGTCCTCGGGAAATTTGTTGAAACTGGTGTCGCATGTGACTTTGACAGTCTTGCATGTCTGGCTGCCAAGGCCGAAAAGATACAGGTCACTTGTCTTTTCCTGGATGTCCCGTGAACATCCGGCCGCCATCATGGCGGCTCCGACAGACACGGAAATGATTACTGTCAAGGTGTGTTTCATGATTTTTTTCTCTTAAAAGCGATATGTCAGTCCGAGTGTGCCGTAGATAGGGAACAGCTTCTGCTCTACTGTCTTGAAGGCACTGTGATGTATTCCGGTCAGTCCCCATTCGAGGTCTGCATAGAGACCGAAATTCCCAAGGAAGAACCAGTCGCAACCAAGGCCGACCCCGTATTGCATGGTACGCATGTCATCCGAGAAGTCGTAATCTCCGCGGTCGTCGCCGTCGCCGATCATGATCTTCGGACCGGTCGGGTTGCCAAGGCGGAGATAGCCGTTGCGGGCATACCCCGAGAATCCTTTCTTGAGAAGGTATGAGGCATATGGACCGAACCTCAGCCGGAATGATTCGGAGGTATTCCAGGAGAGCATGAGGGGAACACTGAGCATCATCTGCTTGACCTCTGTAGTGACGTCCCCGGTGAACTGTCCTTCGACGCTCTGCTCACCCTGGACCATTGCCATATGGTAGTTCTTTACATTGGCTTCTTCCTTCATACCTTTGTTCTCGAAACGGATTCCGGTAACAAAGCCGAGGGCTCCGAATCTCTTTTCAGCGAGGATGCTCGCCTGATAGTTCGGAGTCAGGGAGAAACTGTTGATGTTGCGGATTTCAGCCGGCATTCCAAGAGGAGCCGTGCCTCCAACGGAGAATCCGGCACCTAAGGAGAAAATAATGCTTTTCTGGCTGACCTGTGCATTAGCGCAAACGGCGGCAAATGCTGCAATGAATATGATTAAAGCCGTCCTTTTCATGATCAATCGTCTTCTGATTCACAAATGAGCCTTACCTTGTCTATCAAGAGGGTGGATCCGACCGCTCCGATGAAGCTGTCTCCTCCCTGGCTGGAAGAAAAAACCAGAGTCATGCTGTAGCCACGGTTGGCGAGGAGGTCGAGGTCAAGGTCTTTCTTGTAAACGAAATCGATACTGAAAGGTGTCCATTCGGAAACAGGCTTGACATAGCCCATGTCGGCGATCGCGACAATCTGGCTGCTGGTCTTGACATTTGTTCCGTCGATGGCGAAAGCATTGCCTTCGGAGTCGTGGTTCAGAAAGAACACTGAATAGACGTCAGCGCTGTCGACCTGTCCTTCCAGGACGTTGTTCTTGGCATCCGTGACCTTTTCTCCAGGGGTGTACTGATAGTAGCCCGTGAGCCTGAGCGGCTTGCGCTCGAAAGGAATGCCGAAGGTGGTGGCGCGGAGCGGATCCATCATCGCGGTGGTCATGTCGAAAGCTCCGATGAACAGGTTTCCGGCTGCGATAGGCTTGCCGAACAGGGCACCTAGAGCTCCCGTGCTGCAGGTAGTCAGCTTGACCGCGGCTCCGTCATAACCATTTTCTATGGCTGAAGAAGGGAACCTCTCTGGAGTGTACTTGCTTGCCGTGATTGCGAAGCCGGGGTTGCCGGTCGACCAGATGGATACCAGGCTCTCGTCACCATCTTCATTCAGCCATACGTGGTAGCTGGAATTCGAAGCTTCGAAGGTGGCTGTTGAATATTTCTCGAAATCGTATTTGACCGTGTCGCCGACCATCTTGGTGACAGGATTGAAGGAGAGTCTGTAGCGCCTCTTCCATTGTCCGTCCTGTGAGGTTACCGTATATGCGACAGGACCGTTGCTGAAATCCTGGACTGAGCCGGATTCCGGAGTTATGCTTGCTCCCGGGGTGAGTTTGAAGGTAGGGGCGAGGGCGGAAACGTCAGCCTTCCTTCGTACCTGGAAGACTATTACGGAATCTGCTGAAGGGATGGTCCTTGTCATGTCCGTGATATTGAAGAAAAAGGACTCCGGATCTTCAACTGTCAGGCTCACTTCTTCAATGTCGCATTCGGCATTAGGCGCTTCGTCCTTGAGGCAGGAAGCCGTCAGGGGAATGATGGCTGCGCAGCAGAGAAGTGATGCGAATCGGTGTAATTTGTTCATCCTTGATTAGGTTTTTATTAAGATGCGAAAATACTTCCTTTTTTAAGAATGTACAAGGATTAGACGGCCTTATTGTAACGTAACAAAAATGTTTCTATGAATAATAAAAATGTTTTATGAATTGGTATTTAATGGAATATGAAAAAAGAAACCTCATCTCCTCTTGTAAATGTACAAGTCGTGGACCTCCCTGTCATAGCCTTCGTAAAAGCCCTTCGGCATTCCCAGGATGATCCTTGCTCCACGGTTGGAAAGGACAATGAGATCCCCGTTCAGGGGGTTGACACTGAGGCCTTCTATCTCTCCAGTCAGGATGAAATCATCCATATTCCTGAAGGGTTTCACTTCTCCGCTTCCAAGGTCTGCTGAATATATGTTGTCGTTCTCTCCGGCCTCAGCGTCACCGTCGTCGCTGGAGATGAGCATCCGTCCGTCGAGGCAGTAGATGCCCTGCTGGAGTTTCGGAGCAGGGGAGAGAGTGAGGCTACGGACATATTCCCCGGTCTTGAGGTCGTAGCAATAAAGCTGCTCTCCCCGGACCCAGTCTGCCATCCAGACCTGGCCTTTGTCCCGATCGACTGCGAGCCCGCAGCATTCGACTTGGCCGGATTCCTTGTTCCACTCTATGGACCGCTTGTATTCCAGCGTTCCGGCGTCATAGATGGCAATCTGGATGTTTGTCCCGACTCCATCCAGGAAATACTCGCAGCCGGCGAATATCTCTCCGTCATGGACGTCAATGTCGCCGATGTGGTTGCACTCTTTCCCAAGGCCAAGGAAAGGGGTTGCGTTGGACAGGAGGAGATTTCCTTCCATGTCGTACTTGTAGAGGGCCGTGGATCCGGAAACATAGTAGGACGATCCGTCTGTGGCTACTCCCTGGCGGCCTTCGACTTCGATGACATCCGAAAGGGTATAAACGGCATCAGGCGCCTTCCTGCCTCCCGTGCATGCACCCAGGCAGAAGCAAGCGGCCGTCGCAACGATCAAACTGAGGGTTTTCATATTCATTGACAATCTTTCCTGCAAAGAAAACAATTATTCGTAAATTTGGGAAACAGTCATTTCTTTATGGACCTTGTATTTAAAATGAGGGCTGTGGTTGCAGCCTTGGCGGTTGTAATCCTCGCATGCGGATGCCGGAATGACGCCGAAAGGATGGCGGTTCCGGGAGTCTCGCTGGAGTTGGCGCAGGAACGTGCTTCAACCATTTCTGGTGTGGAGTATGAGATATTCCTGGACATTCCTGAAGCCAGGGATTCTTCCTTGAGGGGGAGGGAGACCGTCCGCTTCACTTCCTCTCGCGGAGGAAAGGCGGTCCTGGATTTTGAACCGGAGGATTTCAAGGTCGTCTCGGTCAATGGGAAAGCAGTAAAGGCAAAACGGCTGCCCGAGCACATAATCGTACCGGTGAGGAAAGGGGATAATTCCATAGGGCTGGAATTCACTCCGGCGGACAGGTACCTGAACCGCAGCGAAGAGTTCCTCTACAGCCTGTTCGTGCCGGCACATGCCAGAAGCGTCTTCCCTTGCTTCGACCAGCCTGACCTCAAGGCCGGATTCCAGCTTACACTGGGGCTTCCGGAAGGGTGGTCAGCAGTTTCAAACATGGAGCCTCTACTTCAAGAAGGAAATAAGGTAACATTTGCTAAGACAAAGCCAATCAGTACTTATCTGTTTGCGTTTTCTGCGGGAAAATGGCGGGTTGAGACCGATGAGGAAACCGGGATGAACGCGTATTTCCGGGAGACCGATCCTGCGAAGACTGCCCAGATCCCGGACATATTCGGAGAGGTCAGGATGGCCCTTTCCTGGCTTGAGGAATATACCGGAATCAAGATGCCTTTCCCTAAATATGACCTGGTCATAGTTCCCGACTTCCAGTTCGGAGGGATGGAGAACCCGGGCTGCATTTTCTACAAGGATGCGACCATGTTCCTGGGGCCTGCACCGACCCCCGACGAGCGATCCAGGCGCATCCAGCTGATAGCCCACGAGACAGCCCATCTCTGGTTCGGGGACCTTGTGACCATGCGATGGTTCGACGACGTTTGGATCAAGGAGGTCTTTGCCAACCAGATGGCGGCCAAGATGGCCCAGCCGATGTTTCCGGAGACAGACCATGAACTGGAATGGCTGAAGAGATATGTCTCCCTGGCAATGGACGAAGACCGCACCGAGGGTGCCACGGCGATATGCCAGCACCTCGGGAACCTCGCGGATGCGGGCCTGATCTACAACAACACCGTCTATGACAAGACTCCTGTGATGATGAGGAGGATTGAGGAATATATGGGG
>JBGVAE010000068.1:0-27772 GCA_045224215.1 Candidatus Cryptobacteroides sp.
TCCGGCAGCTCCATAAGCAGGTCATCAGGATCCAGCAGCAGCGGCAGCTACAGGTCATCCGGCAGCAGTTCGACCAGGAGTTCCGGCAGCTATTCTTCCGGCAGCTATTCTTCCGGCAGCAGCAGTTCCTCCAGGAGTTCAGGCGGCTATAGCGGTGGCGGCTCCTCTGGCGGTGGCTACAGCGGTGGCGGTTCATCGGGCGGAGGCTCGAGAGGCGGCAGCGGCGGTGGCCGCAGGTAAGACAACCTTGATTTAAACTATAAAAATCTATCCATCATGAAAAAGACTTTACTTGCTATCACACTGATGCTCGCCACGGTTGCGGCAGGAGCACAGACAATGTACGACGCGCTGACATTCAGCCAGAACAACTACTACGGCACCGCAAGGTCGATAGGTATGGGCAACGCAATGACCGCTGTAGGTGGAGATTTAGGATCCATCGGCATCAACCCTGCCGGTTCCGCAGTCTACAACTACTCCCAGTTCACCCTCACGCCTAACCTGACGGTAAGTTCGATGAATGCGTCCTACAGCGCTTATCCGGTCAACGGAAGCGATGTCTTCTCAAACGAGCAGGCCAGGAAACTTACCCGGTTCTCGATGCCTAACATCGGTGCGACATTCAATATGCAGACCGGCAACAAAAGCGGTCTGGTGGCAGTGACCTACGGTTTCGTGGTCAACGGAACCAACAACTTCACCAACCAGATGTTTGCAGGCGGCACTAATGACAAGACCAGCTACATCAGCTCAATGGCAGTTGCAGCGGACGGTTATGACGTAGATTTCCTCAACGGCTACAGGGATGCTGCCGGCAAGGAAATCGACGACTGGAGCCATCCTTACTACAACTCCGACGACCAGGGTTATTGGGCTCCATGGAATATCATAACCAACGCTCAGTCCGGAGCAATCGGAACCTATGGCAACTCTAGCGATCCTTCATATTACTGGAGGTACATCGCAGCCACCGAAGGCTTCAACAACACCGGCGAGAAGGATGCTGACGGGAACTTCATCTACGACATCTTCCTCGGAGGTCCTCTGAACCAGTCATATGGTCGAAAGGTCACCGGAAGCAAGTACGATGCTCTCTTCAACGTAGGCTTCAATTTCAGCGACAGGTTCTTCCTCGGAGTCAACTTCGGGCTGACCAACATCGACTACAATTACGACGAGTATTTCAAGGAGGCAGCCGTGGATCCAGCAGACTTCATCATCGAATATGAAGATGCGACCACCTACTTCCATGACTACCGTACACGCTATTCCTATACTGCAGAAGGTACAGGTGTCTATGGAAAGATCGGTTTCATCGCCCTTCCTGCCGACGGTCTCCGCATAGGTGCCGCCATCCAGACTCCTACCTCAACCCAGATCACCGAGCATTGGCGTCATTCAACGGACATCCACTACCAGAATTCCAGCTATGACGGTTCAGCCACTTCTCCTGAAGGCGACTGGTCCTACACCCTCCGTTCCCCTTACAGGGTCAACGCAGGTCTGGCATACACCTTCATGGGAATGGCTCTGCTCAGTGCCGATTACGAAATGACCGACTACAGCTCCATGAAGTTCAAGGACCGCGACGGCTATGCCGACACCTTCACCAGTGTCAACAATGACATCAAGAACTGCATGGGAATGTCCCACATGGTCAGGATAGGCGCAGAATTCAAGCCGGTTCCTGAGATGGCAATCCGCGCAGGCTACAACTTCACCACCATCCCTGAATATTACATGGAGAACGGTGTGAAGCAGACCCTCCACGATAACATCAACGCCTTCTCGGTAGGTCTTGGATATTCCTCAAAGGGTTCCTTCTTCGCTGACATAGCAGGAAGGTACGCAGCCCTGACTGATGAATACATCTCCCCTTATGCCGACTACCTGTCTGACATAGCATCTCCTCTGATCCTCAACAAGAGAGAGCGTTTCGACATCACGGCCACGATCGGATGGAGATTCTAGATATTCTTCAAGTAAAGGATAGACTCCGGACCTTCGTTGAAAAGAAGATCCAAAATTGATAGATTCGCAACAAAACCGTACTTTCGGGCAAAGACCTGGAAGTACGGTTTTTCCAAACCCAGATCAGCGAGGACGGTGTCCGGCCGTTTCGGATGGATCCTTTCCCTATAATCTTCCATGCCGGAGAGCTGATGTCCAGGTACATATTCGTCCGTCAGACGGATCTCGGCTGATATACCTGTCTTGGAAAGGAAGAACCTGATTATATCGAGGTCCAGGTCGAAGAGTGTTTCGGGATGGGAGTCCAGGATAGAGAAGAGTTCTTCCCGGTAGTAGTCAAAGTAGGCGGAACTCTCATAGGCAGCATCTAGAGCCCGCTCGGTACGGACCACCCACGGGGTCTTGTAATCCACCTTAACTTCAGTGATAGGAATTCCGTGTCTGAACTCATGGACTATCGGGAAGTTCAGGCTTTGCGGGCCGTCGGCCGCATAGAAACGGAAGCGGTTGCGCCAGGTCTGCTTCTGGTAGTTCTCGTGTGCCTCAAGGTACACTACCGATGGCTTCACATCCTGCCTTGAAGCGGAGAATGTGAATCCTTTGGCAATAAGTGCGAAATAACTTACCGGCGGGAAATAGGCTATGCTGAGCAGCACGGCCATCTCTACTCGATTTCTCCCTTCAACTTGATGTCGGAGGCCCTGATAATGCCTCTCTTGGACGCCTTGACGAAATTCAGGATGGTATCCCTTTCCTCACTCTGAGGGAAGCCTGCCTCAACCTTGGCACAGCCGTCGGAAATGTTGTAACCAGAGAAATAGATGGTGTCGTAGATGTCCTTGATATTGCGGATGACATCAGGCGAGAAACCGCGGCGGCGGAGGCCTACGATATTGACACCTACATAGGCTATCGGTTCATGGCCACAGAGCACATAAGGAGGGATGTCCTTGTTGATTCTGGCCATTCCGCCGACCATGGCATGGCAGCCGATCTTGGAGAACTGGTGAGCCTTTGAGCCTCCGCCGAGGATAGCCCAGTCGTCCACGACGGTCTCTCCTGCCACACCGACGTAACTGACAAGGATGCAATGGTTTCCTATGACGCAGTCGTGAGCGATGTGCACATATGACATGATAAGCGTGTCGCTTCCGACCTTGGTCATGTACTTACCGCTCGCCTTGGTGCCCCTGTTGATGGTGGCACATTCGCGGATGGTCACATTGTCTCCGATCTCTACATATGTCACCTCTCCCTCGTACTTGAGATCCTGAGGGATGGCACCGACGACTGCTCCCGGAAACACCTCGCAGCCCTTGCCCATCTTGACATATTGGTAAATAGTGGCATGGGGATGGATCTTGCATCCGTCTCCGATCTGTACATCGTCATCGATGAAGGCAAAAGGCCCTACTTCTATGTTGTCGCCCAGTATGGCTTTCGGGCTGACATGTGCCAATGGTGATATATTGTTCATAACTGTAATGTTTATCCAAGCGTTTCCCTGATTGATTTGGTCAGTTTCGAGTTAATAGTATGGCCAGGCTTGTAAGCCGTGACCTTTGCATTCAGGTAACCTCCGGCAAGCCTCATGTCACCTATGAGGTCGAGCAGTTTGTGCCTCCCGCATTCATCCGGGAAGCGAAGCTGGAGATTATTCAGGTAGCCCTCCCTGATTTCCAACTTCGGCACATTGAAAAGCGCCGAAAGCTCGGAAAGCTGTGCCTCGGTCACCGGATGTTCGACGATGACAATGGCATTGTCCATGTCTCCACCCTTCACGAGGTTGTTCTGGAAGAGATATGCTATCTCGTGGAAGAACACGAAAGTCCTGCACGGAGCTATTTCTTTTGAATAATCTGTCGATTCGTCCCAGTGTGCTGCTTGGACGCCGAGCACCTTGGAGCCGAAGTCGATGGTTACATTCATTTCCGGTCTGCCGGAAGGAGTTATCCTTACGAAAGAACCCGTCTTATCATCCTTGATTTCGATTTCACGCGGCAGATCGATATACTTTCTCGGAGCATCCTGCTCCACCGTTCCCGAAGTTGAAACGGCCTCGGCGTAGAACCTGGCGCTTCCGTCCAGGATAGGCACTTCTACATTGTCGATGTCTATTACCGCATTGTCAACACCCATGCCGGTGAGTGCAGACATTATGTGCTCGATGGTTGCGACGGAAACTTCATCCTTTGAGATCGTGGTACTGCGGGCTGTTGAAGAGATATTCTCCGCCAACGCCTCTACATAAGCCTCTTCTCCAAGGTCGGTCCGACGGAATATGATACCAGTCCCAGCCGGAGCCGGTCTCAGCACCATGTTCGACGTCCTGCCAGTATGAAGGCCTTTCCCTCTGAATTCAAACTCTCCCGCGAGCGTGCGCTGCTTTATCGAAGTCATATCGTAAGTTTATGATTGTCAAGAATATCACTTTTCACCCTGCTGCTTGAAGATAGCATAACTGCGAAGGTAGGTCTTTATCGGCATGGATGGCGAGCCAAGGAGGGTTTCCCCGGACTTGCGGATATTGCCGATAACTCCGGCCTGTGCACCGATGGTGGTGTTGTCGGCTATCGTAAGATGTCCTGCTATGCCGACCTGTCCGGCCAGGATGCAGTTCTTGCCGATCTTGGTCGATCCGGCAATTCCGCACTGCGCAGCCATCACGGTGTTCTCCCCGATCTGGACATTATGGGCGATCTGGCATAGATTGTCGATCTTGACTCCGTTGCCGATGATGGTGGATTCCATCTCCGACTTGTCGATCGTCGTACCTGCTCCGATCTCGACGTTGTCTCCGATGATCACGTTGCCGATGTGCTCGATCTTCTCCCAGGTACCGTCCGGAAGCGGTGCGTTGCCGAATCCGTCGGAGCCGATCACTGCATTGGCGTGTATGATCACGTTGTTGCCGATTACCATACCCGGATAGATCACGACACCGGGATAGATGATGCAATGGGAACCGATCACGGTGTTGTCTCCGACATAGACGTTCTCGTAGATCTTGGTGTAATCACCTATCTTAGCATGATGTCCGACATAGGAATGGCTTCCGAGATAGACTTTCTTGCCGAACTTGCTGGTAAGGAACCATGAGGAACGGAAGCCGCGGTGCCTCCTGTCGGTACGCTTCCTCGTGGAAACATATTTGAGAAGGTCTGCAAGGGACTTGTACGCATCATCGACCCTCACCATGGTCGGGCCTACTTCCTGCTTCGGCTCGAAATCCTTGTTGACCAGAAGGACACTGGCCTGGCAGGTATAGACGTAATGCTCGTATTTCGGATTGGCGTAGAAACAAAGCTGTCCTGGCTTTCCATGTTCTATCTTCGCGAAGGAAGTGACCTTGGCATTCTCATCTCCTTCGACTGTACCCTTCAGTATCTGAGCCAGCTGCTTTGCAGTAAATTCCATAGTCAGATTTATCTTAAATTACAAATAGTCTGCAAAGTAAGCAATTTATTTTCATATTTACCAAAATATCCTTATATTTGCATCGTTGAGAGAGATAGGTGACGAACGCGTCTCCTATCTTTTGTTTTATGAATATGGATAAAGAACTGATACTCAAGACTATCGCCCCAGCTGTCGAAGAGAGGGGCTGCTTTGTGGTGGATGTCACCGTCAGCAAGGACGATAACATCGTACTTACCATCGAAAAAGAGGCCGGCGACATGGACCTCGAGGATTGCGTGGCAGTAAACGATGCCTTCCTGGCCGCCTTCGACAAGGACGTCGAGGACTACTCGCTCACAGTGACCTCCGCTGGTTTGGACCAGCCTTTCAAGGTATTCAGGCAGTACGTCAAGGCCCTGGGCTCCATGGTTGAGGTAAAACTCAAGGGAGGCAGGAAACTGACCGGTGTTCTCACAGCAGCTGACGAGGAGGGTATCAGTTTGAGATATTCACAGAAAGAGACGGTGGAAGGAAGCAAGAAGAAGGTCACCGTCGAACATGAGGACAAGCTTCCGTTCATGGAGATCAACGCAGTCATACCGCACATAGTTTTCAAGGACAAATAATATAATAAACATAAAATGGAAAAGAAAGACGTAATAACTCTCATTGATGCCTTCAAGGATTTCAAGGAAGAGAAGAACATCGACAGGCCGGTCATGATGGGTGTGCTCAAGGATGTGTTCCTCACCCAGATCGCCAAGACCTACGGCTCGGCAGACAACTTCGACGTTATCATCAACGTAGACAAGGGAGACTGCGAGATCTACCAGAATTTCGACATCGTCGAGGAAGTCGAGAATCCTAACACCCAGATCACCCTCGACCAGATCCGTGAGGAAACCGGGGATGACGACTACGAGATCGGTGATGTCTACACCAAGAAGCTTTCTCTGGCTTCATTCGGCAGGAGGGGCATCCTGAACATCCGCCAGAACCTCCAGGGAAGGATCATGGACATTGACAAGGCCAATGTGTTCAAGGCCTACTCCGACAAGATCGGTGAAATCTTCACTGGTGAAATCTACCAGACATGGTCCAAGGAAGTCATCATCCTCGACGAGGATAGTAATGAGCTGCATCTTCCTAAGGCTGAGCAGATTCCGGGAGAAAGGTTCAAGAAGGGAGACACTATCCGCGCCATCATCAAGAGCGTCGAGATGAAGAACAACACCACTCCTTACATCACCCTTTCCAGGACCTCGAACGAGTTCCTCCAGAAGCTCTTCGAACTCGAGGTTCCGGAGATATTCGACGGACTCATCACTATCAAGAAGGTAGTCCGCGTCCCAGGCGAACGTGCAAAGGTGGCAGTAGAATCCTATGACGAAAGGATCGACCCTATCGGAGCATGCATCGGCGTGAAGGGTTCCAGGATCATTGGTATCGTCCGTGAACTGCGCAACGAGAACATCGACGTCCTTCAGTGGACCAACAACACCCAGCTCCTCATACAGAGGGCTCTGAACCCGGCAAGGGTCTCTTCCATCGACCTTGGCAATTCCGAGAATGACAAGATCAAAGTTTACATGCAGCCAGACGAGGTCAAGAAGGGAATCGGCCGCGGAGGTTGCAACATCAAGCTGGCCGGAATGCTTGTAGGAAGGGAAATCGAAGTCTGGAGAGAACTCTCGAAGGACGAAGTACCTGAAGAGGAAGACGTGCTCCTGAGCGAATTCAGCAATGAAATCGACCAGTGGGTCATAGAACGCCTCGAATCGATCGGATGCGACACAGCCAAGAGCGTTCTGGCATTCTCTCCGGAAGACATCGCGAAGAGAGCCGACCTCGAAGACGAAACGGTTGCAGAAGTATTCCGTATCCTGAAGGCAGAATTTGAAGACTAGGAGTTGAATATGGCAGAAATCAGACTGAATAAAATAATAAGGACTTACAACATCGGACTGCAGAGTCTGGTGGACTTCCTGACTTCCAAGGGAATCGAGGTAGATGCGAATCCGAATGCCAAGATTTCGGACGAGTATCTCCCGGCCATCGAGAAGCAATTCGGGAAGGACCTCGAGATGAAGCGAGCTTCCGAAAAGGTGGATATCAAACTCAACGAGATTCTCGAAAAGACTTCCAGGAAACAGCAGGAAAGGGTCCAGGACGAGGATTTCGAAGAACCTGTCAGGGAGACTGTCATCAAGAGCAATGTCTTCACTCCTGCCACTCCGAAACCAGTTCCGGAACCGGAGCCGGTGATTCCTGAACCGGAACCGGAACCGGAGCCGGTAATTTCCGAGCCGGAACCGAAGCCGGCGGTACCTGAACCGGAACCTGAACCGGAGCCGGTAGTTGAGACTCCTGTCCAGCCGGAGCCTGAGGTAGAGACTGCCCCTGAGCCTGCCCGGGAAGTTCCTGCGGTAGAGGAAGAGAAACCTTCCGAACCGGAGCCGGAAGTCCAGGAGAAGGTCGAAGAGGAACCGAAACCTGAGGCAAAGGCCGAAGAGACCGCCAAGCCTGCAGAAAACGCAGCACCGGGATTCAAGGTCCTCGGAAAGATTGATATGTCGCAGTTCGAGAAGAAGAGCGGCAAGAAGAGGGAAAGGATCGCCAAGGGCAGCCAGAAGGTCGATGTTGCCAAGGAAGGCAAGCAGGCCGACAACAACTCCCGCAAGGACAAGGGCGGCAAGAAGGACCAGCGCCAGGCCCAGGATCAGGGCAAGGGCCGCAAGCGCGGCCGTGGCAACGACCGCTTCAAGCCGGCCATGACCGAGGAGGAGCAGGAGGCCATGCAGAAGGAAATCCAGAAGCAGGTCAAGGAGACCTACGCCAGGATGAACGATAACAAGAAGAACAACTTCGGAGCAAAGTACAGGAAGGAAAAGAGGGAGCAGGCTGCCGCCAAGACCATGGAGGAGATGCAGCAGGTAATGGCCGAGAAGTCAGTCCTCAAGGTTACGGAATTCGTGACCGTGAACGACCTGGCCACCCTTATGAACAACACCCCTGTCAACGAAGTCATCAAGGCTTGCATGGAGCTTGGTCTGATGGTTTCCATCAACCAGAGACTGGATGCGGAAGCCCTCGTGCTTGTCGCCGAGCAATTCGGCTACAAGGTCGAGTTCGTGACCGCCGAGCTTTCCGAAGAGATCGAGGGCAATGCAGAGGAAGACAAGGAGGAAGACCTCGTGGCCAGGCCACCTATCATCACCGTAATGGGTCACGTCGACCATGGTAAGACTTCCCTTCTGGACTACATCCGCAAATCCAACGTCATCGCCGGTGAGGCCGGAGGTATCACCCAGCACATCGGTGCATACAACGTGAAGCTTCCTGACGGACGCCACATCACCTTCCTCGATACTCCTGGACACGAAGCCTTCACCGCCATGCGTGCCCGTGGAGCCCAGCTTACCGACCTCGCCATAATCATCATCGCGGCGGACGACGCAGTGATGCCGCAGACTGTAGAGGCCATCAACCACGCACAGGCAGCAGGTGTTCCTATGGTATTTGCAATAAACAAGATAGACAAACCTGGCGCAATGCCTGAGAAGATCTACCAGCAGCTTTCACAAATGAATATCCTGACGGAAGCCTGGGGTGGAAAATACCAGTGCCAGGAGATTTCCGCTAAAAAGGGTATCAACGTGGACAAGCTGCTTGAGAAGGTTCTTCTCGAGACCGACCTCCTCGACCTCAAGGCCAACCCTGCCAAGAAGGGAGTGGGAGCTGTTGTCGAGTCCTCCCTGGACAAGGGTCGCGGCTATCTGGCCACAGTCCTCGTGCAGGACGGAACCCTCAAGACCGGAGATATGGTACTGAGCGGTTGCTACTACGGCCGTGTCAAGGCCATGTTCAACGAGCGCGGTCAGAAGGTCGCTTCAGCCGGCCCTTCCACCCCTGTATCCATCCTCGGTCTGAATGGTGCTCCAAGCGCTGGAGACAAGTTCAACGTGATGGCCGACGAGAAGGAAGCCAAGGCAATCGCCAACAAGCGCGAGCAGCTGATCCGCATCCAGGGCATCAAGACCCAGAAACACATGACCCTCGAGGAGATCGGCCGCCGTATCGCAATCGGCAACTTCAAGGAACTCAACGTCATCGTCAAGGGTGACGTGGATGGTTCCGTCGAGGCTCTCTCCGACTCCCTCATCAAGCTCTCCACCGAGCAGGTAAGGGTGAACGTCATCCACAAGGCCGTGGGTGCCATTTCCGAGTCCGACGTCATCCTCGCTGAGGCTTCCGACGCCGTCATCATCGGCTTCCAGGTCCGTCCTTCCACGGATGCAAGGAAGACTGCCGACGAGCAGGGAATAGAAATCCGACTCTACTCTGTCATCTACGATGCCATAAACGATGTCAAGGATGGTATCGAGGGTATGCTCGAGCCTATCAAGAAGGAAGAGATCACCGGAACCGCAGAGGTCAAGCAGACCTTCAAGATTTCCAAGGTCGGAACCATCGCCGGCTGCCTTGTCCGCGACGGAAAGATCTCAAGAACTTCAAAGTGCAGGCTCATCCGTGACGGAATCGTGGTCTATACCGGAGAACTCGCCTCCCTCAAGAGGGGCAAGGACGACGCCAAGGATGTCTCCGCCGGGATGGAGTGCGGTATCGGTATCGACAAGTTCAACGACATCAAGGTCGGCGACAACATCGAAGCCTTCACCATTACCGAGATCAAGCAGACGCTGGATTAGAAATCAGAGCCTGGAGAGCACCTGGGTCATGCAATGGGCGGCTCCATAGCCGCGGATGAGGTTCTCAAGAAGAACGTTCTCCACCTTCACACCGGCACTCACCAGGCGGCGCTTGAAGTCTTCGCTCTGACCTGCTACGGCAACTATCTCCCTTGGGGAAACCGTAAGGTAATTATTGGCATAGTGCATTTCATCCTGAATGTCTATGCCGATAATTTCCATTCCCATCCTGCGAAGGCACTCAGGGAAAGGGATGTCCTTTTCTTCCAATGAATATTCCCTCGTCCCGGGAGATCGCTTCCAGACATCGCACGTCGTGAATTCCGGATCGCCGGGCCGAGCATTGAGACGGCTCCCGGCCAAGGTACACAGGTCGCTGTCGATGATATTGAAATATGTGTCCAGATGCATCTGCATCTGCCAGAGCTTGTGGTCTTTCACCACTACCACCGTATCGTGTCCAATGACATCGGCGTCCATCATCTGGCGGATTCCCTCCCAATTGGTCCGCATGCCGCAACCGATGAAGGAAACGTCGCCTGCAGGATAGTAGTCCCCTCCCTCGAGGCGTCCTTCACCTTCAATGTGCAAGACAGGGGTGCGACCAAGATATGAATAGCACAACTCAATGACAGCTGTCTCTCCCCTACGCTGAGGGCTGTTCATGTTACAGATTACGTGCCCGCAAGGGGTGGTGATGCTTTGGTCGCGGGTGAAATAGAGGTTTGCCAAAGGCCTCAGGAGGTATTCAGCGTCGAAACCGGTATTGTCAGATGTGTGGAAGAGCCTGACGTTAGGACGGAAAAGGATGCACCGCACCAAGTCGGCACGGCTGAGTTTGGAAAGGGTGTCCTGCCTGTATGATTCCGATTCGGCAAGGTCGGCTCCGGGATTTCCGGTGTTGTCATAGGCAAGTACGGTTCCTGCCAAAGACCGCAAGCTCTCGATATCCACCTCATTCAGAATCCCTTCGACAGTATGGATACGGATCCCGTGACCGGAGAGTATATCCATATAGTGCCTATGCTCTTGCGAAGCATCGTCAATGTCGAAGTAGCGTTCGAACAAGCCGGCAGCACAATGAATGCCTCCGAAGAATATTTCTTCTCCCGGGGTGTGCATCAAAACCTCCTTCGCCGGCAACCACTCTGCCCGGGGAAATACAGTGGAAATGGTCATACTCATTAGTTTCAGCCCCGCAAAGATAGCTGATTAATCCCGAAGAAAAAAGGATAAGGAATACAGGCGAATGGTTTCGCGGGCTTCTTTCACATCGTGGACGCGAAGGATGTCAGCCCCGTTTTGAAGGGCGATGTAATTCGCGACACAGGTGGCTGGGAGGGCATCGTCCGGTGTGATTCCCAGCGGTTTGTAGAGGAAGCTCTTGCGAGACAGACCTGCCAGGACAGGGCGTCCGAATTCCTTGAATACAGACATTTCCCTCAGCAGGTGCCAGTTCTGTTCCACGCCCTTTGCGAATCCGAAACCGGGGTCCAGGATCCAGTCTTCGACTCCATATTCCTCCGCCTTGGCCCTGATGCCCTCGAAAAACTCCTTGACCGCAGAAGTGATGCCTTCCGGATAGTCGGTGAGACCGGACATGGTAGCAGGAGTCCCGCGCATATGCATGGCAACATATGGTAACCTCAACTCTCCCAGGAGTTTCCACATATCGTCCGAACCTCCGCTGATATCGTTGACGATGAAATTGCCGACAATGTCGAAAGACCTGCGGACTATTCCCGGCCTGAAAGTATCTATGGAAAGATGGACTTCAGTATATTCCTTTGCAAGGATCAGGAGGGCCGGTTCCAGACGGCTCCACTCCCCTTCCTCGCTGATGGGCTCGGATCCGGGACGGGTCGAGCAGGCTCCGAAATCAAGGATGTCGGCTCCTTCTTCCAGCATCGTCTCAATCCTCCGCCTGAAAGTACTTTCGTCCAGTTTCCCGTCCGAAGCGAGCATCCTGCTGCCGGAGAAGAAGGAATCGCCGGTGAGGTTGACAATGCCCATTATCCTGATATTTCTTCCTTCGTTATTCTCCATAACCACACAAAAATAATCAAAAATTGAATATCTTTGCAGGTTGACAATAACTATCACGATGCTGGTTGTTCTGGAAGGTTTGGACGGGGCCGGGAAATCCACCCAAGTCAGGAAGTTGAAGGCTTATCTCGAAGGAATATGTTCCAAGCTGGAATACATTCATTTCCCGAGATATGATGCTCCCGTGTACGGTGACTTGATCGGTCGCTTCCTTCGTGGTGACTTCGGTTCGAACGAGACTGTCCATCCCCAGCTGGTGGCCCTCCTCTTTGCCGAGGACAGGCACCACGCTGCCCCCGGAATCAAGAAGACACTTGCAGAAGGAGGCACGGTGCTGCTGGACAGGTATGTCTATTCCAACATTGCCTACCAGTGCGCGAAACTGGCCAATCCTAACGAGAGAGAGAATCTC
The DNA here is from genome assembly GCA_045224215.1 of Candidatus Cryptobacteroides sp. Taxonomy (GTDB): domain Bacteria; phylum Bacteroidota; class Bacteroidia; order Bacteroidales; family UBA932; genus Cryptobacteroides. The sequence continues at coordinate 12,541 of JBGVAE010000068.1, forward strand.
CGGGAGTGGATCCTGAACACTGAATATGGTGAGTTCGATCTTCCGAGGCCGGACCTCAACATATTCCTGGACGTGCCGATTGCTTTCGTGGAAAGCAGCCTGGAACAGTCCAGGAAAGGCTCCGACAGGGATTATCTCCACGGGGCGCAGGACATCCACGAGTCGAGCATAGACTTCCAGAAAAGAGTGCGTTCCATTTACGAGAGACAGGCCTCCCTGGATCCAAAATTCATCAGGATCGATTGCTCAGACAATGAAGGCAGGATGCTTCCTCCGGACGATATATTCGCCAAGGTGAAAGCCGTGATAGACGAAAGGATAATGAAATGAGAACCAAAACTTTCCATTATAGGCTGAGGAGGCTTTGCGCCTTCATCATCGGGGTCGTCTTCCTCCTTGCCGGACTGTTCAAACTGCTCGACCCAGTGGGCGCCGGGCTGGTGGTCGAAGAATATCTCCGCTTCATGCACCTCAGGTTCCTGATGCCGGGGGCAAAAGGCATCGGTGTCAGCATGGCGCTCCTGGAGTCCCTGCTGGGTGCGGCAATGATCAGCGGAGTCTGGAGGAAGCCTGTAGCTATCCTCACCTCGATCATGATCATATTCTTCACCATCCTGACACTCTTCCTCGCAGTATTCAATCCAGCGATGGACTGTGGCTGCTTCGGGGAAGTCATCCATCTGACCAATTTCCAGACCTTCCTCAAGAACCTCGTGCTGCTGGTACTGATGCTGATAGCATTCATGCCTTACAAGGATTTCGGCCGCACCCGAAAAAGGAAATATGTCGCCTTTTTAATCGTGGCTGCATCAATTGCAGCATTCACTGTCTATTCCCTAAAGAATATCCCGATGGTGGACTACACTGCCTTCACTCCGGGAAGCGAACTGCTGGCATCGAAGAGCAACGAGCCTGACGAGAATTCAGGAAGGCCGAGAGTAATCTACGAGAAGAACGGGCAGGAAGGTGTGTTCGACCTGGACAAGCTCCCGGATTCCACCTGGACCTTCGTCCGCACTGAAGACATAGCCGTGAACGGACCGGAACTGGACGACAACGTCCCTATCCTTTCCTTCTACGATTCCCTGGATGTGTATTGCGACGAGAAGGCTTCAGAGGGGAACGCAATGGTCGTGTCGGTGTATGACACGGATAAGATGAAAGGCGACGCCTGGACCAGGATCTCGGAACTTCTTGACGGGGCGTCAGCCGCCGGTTTCACTCCCCTGCTGCTGGCATCGACCACCAAGGAAGACTTCGACAGCCTGGAGGTCATCGTCCCCGAGGTCATGGAGAAACTCGTGCCGTCCCTTTATTTTGCCGACTACAAGACTCTGATTTCCCTGAACAGATCGAACGGTGGAGCAACTTGGTTCAGCGACGGACAGCTGATAGAAAAGTATCCTGCCTCCAAACTGCCTTCCGCCGAAAAGATGCTCCAGATGACCGGAGACGACCCGACGGAATCCATGCTGCACACGAGCACAAAGTCCCGGATCCGTTTCCAGGGCTTCCTGCTCTACGTATTTGCAATTCTGTTGCTGGTCTAGAATCCCGTATAGTTCCAAGGTGTGATGGCGCGGAGTTCTTCCTTCACGCTTTCACTCACATCCAGTCCGTCGATGAAACGGGCTATTGTCTCTTCGCTCACAGCCTCGCCGGTGCGGGTGAGATTCTTAAGAGTTTCATACGGGTTAGGATAGTTCTCACGGCGCAGTATGGTCTGGATGGCTTCCGCCACCACAGCCCAGTTGCGGTGCAGGTCCGCATCAATGGCCGGACGGTTCAGGATGAGTTTGCCAAGACCCTTCTTCAGGGAGGCGAAAGCTATCATGCAGTGAGCCACCGGGACGCCGACGTTACGCTGGACGGTCGAATCCGTCAGGTCCCTCTGAAGCCTTGATATTGGAAGTTTCATCGAGAGGAAAGTGAATATGGCGTCTGCCATGCCGAGGTTGCCTTCGGCATTCTCAAAATCGATAGGGTTCACCTTGTGAGGCATGGCGGAGGAGCCCACTTCACCCTTGGAGACCTTCTGGTGGAAATATTCCATGGAAATATATGTCCAGATGTCCCGGCAGAGGTCTGTCAGGATGGTTCCGATCCTGCGCATGCAGTCGAAGATGGCGGCGAGGTTGTCGTAGTGGTCGATCTGGGTGGTCGGGAAAGACCTCCTGAGGCCCAGCGAACTGACAAAAGAGTCTGCGAATGAAGGCCAGTCGATGTCCGGATAGGCAACCTTGTGAGCGTTCATGTTGCCGGTGGCGCCGCCGAACTTGGCCGGATAGGACAGCTGGCCAAGCTGGCGCAACTGTTCTTCAAGACGGGAAACAAAGACGCGGATTTCCTTCCCGAGGCGGGTCGGGGTGGCCGGCTGGCCGTGGGTCTTAGCCAGCATCGCGACATCATCCCACTCCGCAGCATCGGCCCGGAGGATCCCAATGATTTCTTCAAGGGCCGGAAGATATTCATTATCAACCGCTTCCTTAAGCATCAAAGGCTGGGATGTGTTGTTTATGTCCTGGGAAGTCAGGCCGAAATGGACGAATTCCTGCCAGCGGGTGATCCCAAGGGCTTTGAACTGCTCTTTGATGTAATATTCAACTGCCTTGACGTCGTGGTTTGTGATCTTTTCGATGTCCTTGACTTTCTGCGCTTCTTCCGGAGTCATATTACCATAAAGGTCCCTTAACGCCGCGAATAGTTCTTCGCGAGTCCTTCCGGTCCCTTCTCCGAAATCGGAAAGCTGAGGAAGCGGGATGGAACACAGGGCGATGAAATACTCGATTTCCACACGCACCCTGTTCCGGATGAAGGCGAACTCACTGAAGTACTGTCTCAAAGACTCGGTCTTGGCGGAATAACGACCGTCAACCGGGGAAACCGCCATGAGGGAATTGAAATCCATAATCAATTATTTTTCGAGGACATAGACATCGTCGCCGGGTTCCTTGAAACCGAACTCCTCACGGGCGAATTGCTCCAGGGAATCCCGGTTTGACTTCAGGGCATGTATCTGGCGGTCCATCTCCTTTATCTCAGCATCGTATCGCTCGATCTGCTTGTCCTGACGGCGGATCTCACTGCCGGCTCTGACCCAGCGGACGATATTGTTCTGATTGAGGAAGCCCACCAGAAGGACGAAGAGAGCAGTCACAATGATGGCATAGCGGATGAAAGATCTCTTCTCCGCATTCTTGCCATCAAGGTCTCTCCTCCATATGTCCCTGAACTTTCCCATCGACGAATAGTGATATTAATGCAAAAATAACTATTTTTGTACAATATGTAACCGCATATAATCTTAAATAATTCTTTACGATATGAAACCTACACTCCTCGTTCTTGCAGCAGGCATGGGAAGCCGTTACGGCGGCCTCAAGCAGATGGACGGACTCGGTCCTAGCGGCGAGACCATCATCGACTATTCTATCTACGACGCAGTCAAAGCCGGCTTCGGCAAGGTAGTCTACATTGTCAGGGAATATTTCCTGGAGCAGTTCAAGCAGACTGTAAAGGATAAGTATTCCGGCATCACCTGTCCTGACGGAACTCCTCTGGAGTTCGACTTCGTGGTCCAGGAACTGAACAAGATCCCTCAGAGGTTCACCCTCAATCCTGAGAGGCAGAAGCCATGGGGTACCGCCCACGCAGTGCTGATGGCCAAGGACATCATCCACGAGCCGTTCGCCGTGATCAACGGAGACGACTACTACGGGAAGGATTCCTTCATGATCCTGGGAGACTGGCTCCGTGCCCACGAAGGCAAGGAAGGAGTCTGCAGCATAGTTGGCTTCGAGCTTGACAACACCCTCTCCGAGAACGGTAAGGTCAGCCGCGGCATCTGCTACTATGACGAGTCCAAGCACCTCACCGGAGTCGCTGAGCACACTAATGTCGGCAAGGAAGAAGACGGAAAGGTCTATGGCGACAACACCGTGACAGGCGCCGAGCACGTGGAAGTGGACGGAAAGGCTCTCTGCTCCATGAATATGTGGGGATTCACCCCTGACTATTTCAAACTCAGCGCAGAAGTGTTCGAGCGCTTCCTCGATGCCAACATCAATGAACTCAAGAAGGAGTTCTACATCCCTTATGCAGTGGACATCATGATGAAGGAAAAAGGCTACGAATGCGAAGTCCTCACAACCGATTCCCGCTGGTTCGGGGTTACTTACAAGGAAGACCGTCCGGGAGTCGTCGCCAAGTTCCAGGAACTCGCCGACAAGGGCATCTACCCTACCCCTCTCTGGAAGAAATAACATAGAGTCATGTCATTTTTCAACCATCGGAAGGTCGATAAAAACTATGACCTCCTTTCCGCCTGCGCCTGGTACACTCCGGGCGTAAGTGGTCTATTCGCAGTTCTGGGATGGTTCCTGGTGGGATTGATCCTGGCAGCCCTGGTCACGATGCCGATGATGTTCGGCGGAACCGTGGACCTGTCCTACGTGATGCTCATCCTCTACCCCCTCCAGTTCCTGCCACTGCTGATATTCGTCAGGCTCCAGAGCAGCAAAAACTCCTATTTCGACAGAGGTTACAAGCTGGACAGCAACCACTTCGGGAAGATGGGCGGAGCCGGCCTGGCCGTATTCGTGGCTGTAGGCATACTGGCAGCCGGGATGATCCTTGAGGCCGTGAATCATTTCCTTCCCGACACCGAAGGCTCGATGATCGAACAGATGGAAAGGATGATGGAAGGTCCGCTCTGGGTCAACTTCCTGACAATGTGCATTTTCGCTCCTCTGCTCGAGGAATGGATGTGCAGGGGTGTCATCCTCCGAGGTCTGCTCAACTATGAGCACAAGGGCGGAGAGGTAAGCCAGAGGCCGAGGGGAATGAACCCTGCACTGGCGATTGTGATCTCAGCTTTCTTCTTCGCTGCCATCCACGGGAATGTCTGGCAGGGTGTGACCGCATTCATGATCGGCTGCCTCATGGGTTATGTATATTACCGCACCGGCTCCCTGAAGCTCACGATCCTGATGCACTTCACCAACAACACTTTCGCGGTGCTGACACAGAAATTCGGTGGAGAGTCGCTCAAGGAGGCAAAGAGCCTGCTGGACGTCATGCCGCTTTGGGAATATGCCATCATATTCATTGTCAGCGCGGCGATCGTGTTCATGCTGGTCAGGTACCTCAGCACCATCCGGCTGCAGGATCCTCAGGGCAACTGCGACATCATCCCTTCAGCTGACGAGCAAGCCGCCGCGGAGCAAGTCTCGTCCGACAGTAACTAACGTCCTGAGAGGCCGTAGAGGGATGGTGGTCGCTCAGTAGTTCTGACGAAAAACGAATTGACAAACAAAAAGAGGCCGGCTGAGTTGAGCCGGCCTCTGATTTTATTACTGGTCCCGCCTGAAGCGGAAACCTTCTAGAAGTACTCTTCGGTGTTGTTGTGGCTGTCGAAGCGGTCCTCGGAGGAAGATTCGTTGTTATTGTTCTTCCTGAAGCTGCGACGCTCATTGTTGCTTCCGTTGCGGTTGTTGCCACCGTTGCTGCGACGCTCGTTGTTGACATTGCGGTTGTTGCCACCGTTGCTGCGACGTTCGTTGCTTCCGCCGTTCCTGGAACCGTTACCATTGCCGTTACGGTTGCCACCGTTGTTGCGAGAACGAGGCTCGACATAACCTTCCGGTTTCGGAGTCAGGGCCCGCATGGAAAGCCTCATCTTACCGGTCTTCTGGTCAATCTCGAGAAGCTTGACATCAACTTCCTGTCCTACAGTGAGGACGTCTTCCACGTTCTCGGTCTTGTTCCAAGCGATCTCGGAGACATGGAGCAGGCCTTCCTTGCCTGGGAGGATCTCCACGAAGGCGCCGAACTCAAGGATGGAAACGACCTTGCCGTGATAGGTTTCACCGACCTCGGGCACTGCGCAGATACCCTGGATCCAGTCGTAAGCCTTCTGCATGGCTTCTGCATCGTTGGTAGCGATGTCCACAATACCCTTTCCGTCGACCTCGTCGATGGTGATGACGGCACCTGTCTCAGCCTGGATCTTCTGGATGGTCTCTCCGCCCTTTCCGATGACTGCACCGATGAAGTCCTTAGGAATCTCGAAGCTCTTGATCCTAGGAACGAATGGCTTGTAGTCCTCGCGAGGCTTGTCGATGCACTTCATCATTTCACCCATAATGTGCATCCTTCCTTCGTGAGCCTGCTGGAGAGCCTTTGCAAGCACCTCGTATGAAAGACCGTCGACTTTGATGTCCATCTGGGTTGCGGTGATACCGTCCTTGGTACCTGCAACCTTGAAGTCCATGTCACCGAGGTGATCCTCGTCTCCGAGGATGTCGGTAAGGATGGCGTAGCGGCCGTTAGGATTCTTCTCGTCGGTAATCAGACCCATGGCGACACCGGCAACCGGCTTGCTGATCTGGACACCTGCATCCATGAGAGCGAGGCAGCCACCGCAGATGGAAGCCTGCGATGAGGAGCCGTTGGACTCGAGGATATCTGAGACTACGCGGACAGCGTAAGGGAAATCAGGAGCCGTAGGCATGACAGCCTTGAGAGCCCTGAAAGCGAGGTTTCCGTGGCCGACTTCACGACGTCCGACACCCCTCTGGGCCTTGGCCTCTCCCGTTGCGAAAGGAGGGAAGTTGTAGTGGAGTACGAACTGCTGGTCTTCCTGTACGAGGACCTCGTCCATTTCCTTCATGTCCATCTTGGTACCGAGGGTGACGGAGGCAAGGGCCTGAGTCTCACCGCGGGTGAAGATGGCTGAACCGTGTGCGCATGGAAGGTAGCCCACTTCGCACCAGATCGGGCGGACCTGGGTGGTCTGGCGACCGTCGACACGCAGTCCTTCGTCCAGCACGAGGTTCCTCAGAGCCTCTCTCTGCTCGTGGCCGAAGTAACGGTTGATCATCATTTTCTTTGCCTCGAGATCTTCCTCGGAAAGACCGAGAGACTCGATGCACTCTTCCTTGATGGCCTCGAAACCGGCCTCACGCTCGTGCTTCGGTTTCGCACTCTTTGCGAGAGCATAGCACTTTGCATAGGCTGCTTCGTGGATCTTGTTCTTGATCTCTTCGTCTTCCTCGTCGTGAGGATAGTCCCTCTTCACATCCTTGCCCAGCTCCTTGTTGAGTTCCTTCTGGACACGGCACTGCTTCTTGATCTCCTCGTGAGCGAACTTGATGGATTCAAGCATCACTTCCTCAGGGACTTCCTTCATCTCGCCCTCAACCATCATGATGTTCTCCTCGGTAGCACCGACCATAAGTTCGAGGTCGGCCCTTTCGGTCTCGGAGAAAGTAGGGTTGATCTTGAATTCGCCGTCGATCCTGGCAACGCGAACCTCTGAGATAGGGCCGAGGAAAGGAAGATCACTGCAAGAAAGGGCAGCTGAAGCTGCAAGTCCTGCGAGTGCATCCGGCTGGATGTCCTTTTCGGCTGAGATGAGCCAGATGTTGACGAATACAGCGAGGTGGAAATCATCTGGGAACAAAGGCCTGAGGGCCCTGTCGACGAGACGTGCGACAAGTACTTCGTAATCGGAGGCTTTGCCCTCCCTCTTCATGAATCCGCCAGGGAAACGTCCTGCGGAATAGAACTTCTCCTTGTAGTCCACCTGGAGTGGAAGGAAGTCTGTGTCTTCTGCCGCTTCTTTAGCGCAGGTCACTGTGGCCAGGAGCATCGTGCCTCCCATCTTGACCACTGCCGAACCGTCTGCCTGCTTGGCAATCTTACCGGTTTCGATTTCAATTACCCGACCGTCGGATAATTCGATTTTCTTCGTTACAATGTTCATTAAAACTGCTTTTACCGCTTTTCTAAAAAAGAAGGGGACGGCCGTAATATGCACAGCCAATCCCCCTTCCTGTTCCTATCGTATTCTTATCGACGGAGTCCGAGCTCCTTGATGATATTTCTGTATCTCTCGATGTCAGTCTTCTGGAGATAATCCAGTACCTGACGCCTCTTACCGACGAGACGGAGAAGGGAACGACGGGTAACATTGTCCTTCTTGTTCTTCTTCACGTGCTCCGTGAGGTGATTGATACGGTAGGAAAATAAAGCAACTTGACTCTCTGGTGAGCCGGTGTCTGTATTAGACTTCCCGTACTTAGCGAAAATCTCTTGCTTCTTGTCGGCTTGTAAATACTCTGCCATTTTCGCAAAAAATTTTGTTAATAATTAATCCGCGCTTTCCGCACCACGCGAAAAAGCCTGCAAATATACCTATAATTTTCAGAGAATCAAAAAATTCTATACTTTCTGAGCTCTTTTTCTTTCGTCCGGTGGTCAGGACACAGGTTTTCGAGCAGCGAATGGAACTCGGGACCGTGGTTCGGGACCTTCAGGTGGCAGAGTTCGTGGAGGATGACATAGTCCCGCAAGTCCTCAGGCAGCCGCATCAGGTTGAGATTGAGGTTGATATTTCCTTTTCTCGAGCAGCTTCCCCAGTTGGAGATATTGTTCTTGATGCGGACCTGATTATAGGAGAAGGAATATTTTTCAGCCAGAAAGGCAAGTCGGGCGGGAAGAAATGCCTTTGCCTCCTTTCGGAGCCTCTCGGTCTCCTCCTGAGTCGGAGTCTCCAAAGCCGCCATCCTTTCCTGCTGCCTGGCGACAGTCTTCAGTATCCATTCTTTATTCTCCAGCAGGAACCTTTCGGCCCTTCCGTAAGTCTCGAACCATGGCATCGTAACGGTTATTCCGCGCCGTGGACTGACACGGAGGGAAACCTTCCTCGACCTGCTGCTCTTGCGCAACGTTACCTTCCCGATCTCCGGATATTCTATTACCTTCTGCATTTGAGACATCAAAGGTACAAAATCTCCGGATAGCGCCAAACTGCCATTTTTCAGCCGCAACGCAGCAAGGATGGTTGTACGTTATTTCAGGTTGACGCGGATGACGTAATCGGTGTCGGGAAGGTCGGAAGGAAGGGTTATGCAAAGGCGGTCGTTGGCAGCTTTGCGTACCTTGACCTTCTGGAAGACCAGAGACTGGCCGTCACACAATGCAGTCACAGCCTTGACCTTGTCCTTCTTCCCTGCCGGAATTTCGATGACAGCGCCAGGATTCTCGAAGACATGGAGGTAGAAGGTCTTGCCGTCTCCCTCAAGAGGAGCGGTAGTAACTCCCCAGTCCTGCGCACCGAGAGCACACGGACCGCAGCCCTTGATGGACTCTCCGTTGACTCTCATCCACTCACCGATACCCTCCAGCCTGTCCAAAGCAGCCTGTGGCAGTTCACCGTTGGCCTGAGGTCCGATATTCAGGAGAAGGTTGGTATTCATGGACACGCACTCCGCAAGCTTGCAGACCAAAGCCTTGACGCTCTTGTAGTCCTGGTCAGAAACCTTGTAGCCCCAGGAACGGTTCATAGTCTGGCACATCTCGAAAGGGAGGGTGCCCAGTTCCTGTCCTTCGGAGTAACCTTCGGTATTCTGTCCCGGGAGATCCCTTTCGAACATCTGGAAGTCCTCACCTTCTATTGGAAGGATGTGATGGTTGTTGCCGATCAGCACGTCCGGATCGAGAGAATGGAGATATGAATAGAACTCCGGCATCTTCCAGTTGAAAGGTACCGAATCCCTCTTGTGGTCCCAGTAGCCGTCGAACCAAAGTGCGCGTACCGGAGCATAGTTCTCCAGGAGCTCCTTGCACTGAGCCTTCATGAAGGCCAGATAGTGGTCGTAGTCCTGACGGTCTGTCCTGCGGCCGGCCTTATGTCCGGACTCGCCGAGAGGATAGTCATCCCTCATCCAGTCCAGGATCGAATAATAGAACTGCAGTTTCAGTCCCTGGTCGTGGCAGGCGTCCGCAAGTTCCTTGATAACGTCACGCTTGAACGGGGTGGCATCCACGATGTTATAGTCCGACTGCTTGGTGGCGTACATTGAGAAGCCATCGTGATGACGGGAAGTAATAGTCACATATTCAGCGCCTGCATCCTTGAAGGCTTTGACCCACTCAGAAGCATTGTAATTGGCTGGATAGAAACCCGAAGCTGCCTTTGAATACTCTTCAGCATTCAGCCCGCCGGTATTGAGATACCACTCGCCCTGGGCATAGGACGCATAGATCCCCCAGTGGAGGAATATTCCGAAACGCTCGTTCACGAATTCCTTGCGGGCGGCAAGGTTCCCTTCGGATGGAGTGTAAGACTGAGCGAATCCCACAACTGAGGCCGATAGCATCAAGCCGGCCACAAGCAATGTCCTTATAGTTTTCATATCCAAAGAATATTAAACTCCGCCGAATGCACTATAGCCACCATCGACAGGGATGATGACGCCTGTAACGAAACTGGAAATGTCACTCAGGAGATAAAGCATGGTTCCAACGAGATCCTCAGGTTCTCCGAACTTGTGGGTAGGAGTGTTGGCGATGATCTTGCGGCCGCGAGGCTTCAATTCTCCCGTCTGTTCGTCGGTGAGCAGGAAACGGTTCTGGTTGGTCAGGAAGAATCCCGGAGCGATGGCATTGCAGCGGATTCCTGTCTGGGCAACATGCACCGCATACCACTGGGTAAAATTGTTAATGGCACCCTTGGCTGCCGAGTATGCAGGAATCTTGGTCAGAGGACGGATCGAGTTCATGGAGGAGATGTTCAGGACATTTCCCTTCCCTGCCTCAAGCATATCCTGGGTAAACACCATCGTTGCCAGGAGAGTACCCTTGAAATTGAGGTCGAACACGAAGTCGAAGCCTTCCATGTCCAGGCCGTAGAAGGTGTCGGCCAGGTCGTCGTCAAGAGTCATCTGCTCAACGGCGCAAGTCGCTTTCGGAGAGTTGCCTCCGGCGCAGTTGATCAGGAAATCGATTTTTCCGAGCTTGGCGTGGATCTCGTCACGAGCTGCCAGCAGGGCTTCTTTGTCGAGGGTGCTGGCTGAGATGCCGATGCACTTGATGCCGAATTCGCGAGCGATAGCCTCGCCTTTCTGAGGGTTGTCCTTTCCCCTGCTGATGACTGCCAGGTTCACTCCGGCTTCAGCCAGTCCCCTGGTGAGGGCCATTCCAATCACTCCAAAACCGCCTGTGATGACGCAATTCTTGCCCTTAAGGTCGTCGAATGAATATTTCATATCCCTATATTATTATTCTCCAAACAATCTCTTGATATGACGTTCGCAAAGGTTCTCGATCACCTGCTCGGCGATGACCTCGCTGTGCTCCTCGAGAGCCGGATAGTATTCATCTCCCAACTCCGCAGCGATCTTGTAGCTTACATGGATCAACTGACGGAAAGAAGGATTGTAGAGAGGATCCGCCTGGTTGTGGCGCATCGTGCGCGCATATGTATCGGCATCCCACTTCGCTACCTCCTCAGGAGAAGGAAGGGCGTTCACATCAACATCGATAACGGTTGCATAAGGAACAGTGAGTTCTTCCATGCGTCCAAGGGCGTTGACATAGATCTTCTTCGCAAGTTCCAGGGCCTTAGGATCAGCCACTGCAAGACCGATGTTCTCTTCGAGCCAGGTGGTCCCGGCAGTCTTGATGTGGATACCCTTGTCGTACTTACGGATGAGACGTCCCATGATCGGGTAGATGGAGAACTTGTCGGAACCGGAGTGGATGGAAAGCTTGAGGTTGTCGCACATTCCGAACTCCTTGACTGCAAAGTCGATGACCAGGAGGTCTTCCTCGAATTCCTTCTCGAACTGGGCGATGTCGCCTCGATAGTCCACACCCTTGTTGAAGCGGCCTGTGAACTTTGGAGCGATGGTCTGGGCAGGAACCTTCTCATCGGCAAGGGCGGCCAGGATGAAGAGCATCTCCAGAGGGGTTTGAGGGTCGTTCACCTCGTCCATGGAAACTTCGGTAACGAAGTTGTCAGCACCCTTCACTTCTGCGATATGACGATAGATGCGCCCTGCCTCGCGGACGGCGAAGAGGAAGTGGCCGGCGATCTCACGGACCTTCTCTTCGGTCACCTCGAACGGCTCTGCGATTCCCGGAATCTCGACATTACCGATGAAACGGCGGTTGGACTCTACGAAAGCATCGACATCAGCAGGGTCCGCAGGCTTGCCGATATAGTCGGCAACATCGATCGTAAAGAAGTCAGAAGCTTCGATGAACCTATCCACATTCGTAAGGTTGATGTGGTCGGCATCGACGAAATACTGTCCAGTGTAACCAAGGGCCTTGACTGCCGCATCGGCCTCCCTGCGGGTTTCCATTGGTTCGGTATTAACGATCTGGTGCTCACGGTTGGACTTGTTCCAGACCGGCACGAAACTCACGCCGAACTCTTTCTCGGCCTTGAGCAGAGCCCGGAGCTGCGCGACGCCTTCATGTGAGAAGCGGTCGCCGACTCCGAATGAATATTTTCCTATTCTCATTTCTTTTTTAGTGTTAATTGATTATGCGATGTAAGTTCCCGAAACCGTGTCTCCGCCGTGACCGGTCCAGTTGGTGTGGAAGAATTCCCCGCGAGGACGGTCGGTACGCTCATAGGTATGGGCTCCGAAATAATCCCTCTGAGCCTGCAGCAGGTTGGCAGGGAGCCTCTCGGTACGATAGCCGTCATAGTATTCAAGAGCTGCAGTGAGGGTTGGTGCAGGAACACCGTTGGCGATGGCCTTGCAGACAACGTTCCTCCAGCCTTGCTGTGCCTGGGCGAGTTTCTCGGTGAAATATGGATCCAAGAGGATGTTGGCGAGGTCAGGATCCTTGTCGAAGGCCTCCTTGATCTTGCCGAGGAATACGCTCCTGATGATGCAGCCGCCTCTCCAGAGGAGGGCGATTCCACCGTAATTCAGATCCCAGCCGTTAGCCTTGGCAGCTGCTCGCATGAGGGTGAAGCCCTGGGCATATGAAACCACCTTCGCGGCGAAGAGGGCCTTCCTGAGGTCCTCCAGGAACTCCTCGCGGTCTCCGGCATATTTCAGAGGCTTAGGTCCTTCCAGGATCTTGGAAGCCGCAACCCTCTCGTCTTTCTGGGCGGAGAGGCAGCGGGAATACACGGACTCGCTGATGAGCGTGAGCGGAACTCCCTCATCCAGAGCGGAAATGGCCGTCCATTTTCCGGTTCCCTTCTGTCCCGCAGTGTCAAGGATATAGTCAAGGACATAGTTCCCATCCTCATCTTTCTTTGCGAGGATGTCCCTCGTGATCTCGATGAGGTAGCTGTCCAGGTCGCCCTTGTTCCATTCCGCGAAGGTCTGGTGCATCTCCTCGTTGGTCATGCCGAGCACGTCCTTCATGATCTGGTAACATTCGCATATGAGCTGGATATCTCCATATTCTATTCCATTGTGGACCATCTTCACGAAGTGACCCGCTCCTCCCTGGCCGACCCAGTCGCAGCATGGAGTGCCGTCGGCCACCTTGGCGCTGATTCCTTGGAAGATCGGCTTTACGAAAGGCCAAGCCTTAGGAGAGCCACCAGGCATCATTGAAGGGCCCTTCAGGGCACCTTCCTCTCCGCCGGATACTCCGGTTCCGATATAGAGCAAGCCCTTGCTCTCAACGTAGGCGGTGCGGCGTGCGGTGTCGGGGAAATGGGTGTTTCCTCCATCTATGATGATGTCGCCCTTGTCCAGGAGTGGGATGAGGCTATCGATGAAATCATCGACAGGCTTGCCTGCCTTGACCATCAGGAACACCTTGCGGGGTGCCTTGAGGGATTGTATGAAGTCCTCGAGGGAATGCGCGCCGTAGAAGTTCTTGCCTTTTCCGCGGCCTTCCATGAAACGGTCGACCTTCTCGACGGTTCTGTTGAATACGCTCACATGGAAGCCTTTGCTTTCCATATTCAGAGCCAGATTCTCACCCATTACGGCGAGACCGACTAGTCCGATGTCTGAAACTGGTGTCATTATTTTGAATATGTTATTTTGATTATATTATCTAATCTTTGAATCTTTCAGGGTAGGCCCAGAGTCCGAGGGCAGGGTTCGAGATGTAGTATATCTCCTCTCCGTCCGGCATGATGTTCCATCCGTCCTTGAGGGTGTCAAGAGGATAGCGCTCGAGCATTTCTCCGAGGTCACCGTAGCTGAAACCAACCCCTTCGATCTCTTCCTTGGTCATATCAGGACCGGGACAGTAAGTGATCTTGAAACGTCCTTCGGACGAGCCATGGATCAGATGAGCCGAAGCGCCCAGGTTCTCCTGGAGGTCGGCATTCTCACGGGTGGCCTCGAGGGTATGAGGTGTTCCCTTATAGCCATATTTCCGGATAAGGCTGTCGATGGTGGCGTCTTCGCCGAATTCCTTGAGAGCCGGAGCCAGTATTATGAGCTCGGCATCGTCCGCGAGGGCCATCCTGGTCCTGTAAACCGCCTTGTTCCCAAGCCAGGTACTCTTGAACTCTTCCGGATCGAGATACACCAGGCACTTACGGATCTCGTGGTCCACCATTATGAAATTAGTCTCCAGGGAAAGCTGGGAAGCCTTCTCGAAGCACTCGAAATCATCTCCGATGAAGAGTCCCCTGGTTTCCATCTTGCCGGTCTCTTCATTCTTGGCACGGACGGTAAGGACATATACTATCGGAAGATCCTTGATGAAGTGCGTGCGACCATATTCCAGGACATCGCGGACAGGAGTCTTGGCACGGCCCATGATCCGCTCCATTCCATAGGAAGCCCCGATGAAATGGCTCTTGTTGATGCCCTCGGAGCCTCCGACTCCCACGAAGATGTTCTTGGTGTAGTTGGCCATGCCGATGACCTCGTGAGGGACCACCTGGCCTATCGACAGGATGAGATCGAAAGAAGGGTCCAGCAACAGCCTGTTGACCTGAGCAGGCCAGCCGTAGCTTACCTTGCCCTCCGATACCTCTTCAATATAGGAAGCCGGAACCTCTCCGACGGTGACGACATCGTTGCGCCAGTCATGGACCCGGAACTTTTCCTTCGGCACGCTCCCGAACATGACGGAAATCTGTTCGTCCGTCATCGGGGAGTGAGTGCCGAGGGCAGGCATCACATCGGTCAAGGCGTCACCGAAATAGTCGTTGCACATCTCAGTGATCGGGCCAGCGAAGGAATTCAGGCGGGTGAAATCGGGCGGAATTGCAAGGACGCGCCGTTTCGGGCCCATCTTGTCGAAAACCTCTCCGAGAATGGTCCGGATCTCTTCCGGGCTTATGTCTCCGGTCTTGGAACCGCGGGCGAAGTAAAGCATATTCCTACCTCTTTACCCTTGCATTTCCCTGCCATACGCTCCAGACCTGCTCCTCGTCAGCCGGCTGTGCGTAGTCTGTCTGGAATGTAGTTGCGAGAGCTCCGCTCGCCCATCCGAACTGGATCCA